>NZ_PPTS01000030.1:0-473 GCF_003340385.1 Gordonibacter pamelaeae
TTCCACCAGGTGGGCGCCGCCGGCTGGCGCGTGTACGCGGAGGCCGAGGGCTACCTCACGCGCGTGCTGGAGGCCTCGACCGTGGACGAGGACCGCAACATGGGCCCGATCGAGCTGTACCGGGCCGAAGAGTAAACCCCGCGTCGAGGGCCGCGCCGCACGGCCGCGGCCCTCGACGCCCAGACGAACCAGGTGAGGAGGAGCCATGTCAGAGACGTTAACAGGCGGGAACCCCGCCCAGGGCGTGCCGACGCCGCCCACGCAGGACGACCCGAGCGGACGCAAGTGGACGTGGGAGGAGGACGGCTGCACGGTCATCCGCTCCAACGCGCGGTCGGGCCCGGGATGCCACGACAACTGCGGCGTGCTCATGTACGTGAGGGACGGGGTGCTGGAGAAGATAGAGGGCGACCCGGAGAACCCCTACAACCAGGGGCGCCTCTGCCCGCGGTGCCTGGCGTTCAAGGAGATGC
>NZ_PPTS01000031.1:0-323 GCF_003340385.1 Gordonibacter pamelaeae
ATCCTGCGCATCCGCTCCGAGCGCGGCTCCTGCCGCAACGTGGACATAGCGTGCCTGCTGGGCTACTCCAAGGCGAGCGTCACCAAGGCGCTGGCGGGCCTGTCCGCCGCCGGGCTCGCCGAGGTGGTTGCCCGGGACGTGCGCCTGACCCCCGAGGGGGAGCGGATCGCCCGCCGGACGCTGGGGCGCCACCGCTTCTTCGAGGGGCTCCTGCTCGAGGCGGGCGTGGACGGGAAGACCGCCTCGCGGGAGGCCTGCCGCATGGAGCACTGCCTGTCGGAGGGCTCCTTCGAGAAGCTCGCCGCCCTGCTGGGCGAGAGCGC
>NZ_PPTS01000032.1:0-302 GCF_003340385.1 Gordonibacter pamelaeae
CTGTCGTTCCCGGCACCGCTCGTGGGCAGGCGGGGCCGCACCTACGCGCCGCTCTCGCCGAGCGTGCAGGCGTGGCTCGAGTCGGTCCTCGACGAGGCGCACGTGCTGCGCGCGAGCGAGGGCCGCATCGAGGGCGGCGTCCTGCAGGTGGAGCGGGGCCCGCTGCGCGGCTGCGAGGGCCGCGTGCGCAAGATCGACCGCCACAAGCGGATGGCCTACCTCCGCTTCGACGAAGGGGGCGAGGGCGACTGCGTGCTGCAGGCCGCCCTGAACGTCCCGGTGAAGAACTAGCACGACCCCGG
>NZ_PPTS01000033.1:0-248 GCF_003340385.1 Gordonibacter pamelaeae
CATCTCGCAATATCCGGTTTTCAAGGTTCTCGCCTCCCCTTCCGGGGGGCCTCGCCGCCTCCCTTCCGGGCGAGCGGCGCAAGGAGATACTTTACCTTCCCGTTGCCATCCTGTCAAGAACTTTTTTCGAAAACTTTCGGTCAAGTCCCTCCGGGAGGCCCCGGGCCGCGTCCTCCTCGAAAACGCAGCCCAAATATAATACGCTCCCCGCCGCGGCTTGGCAAGGGGTGTTTCGGGAAAATCTTCGG
>NZ_PPTS01000034.1:0-236 GCF_003340385.1 Gordonibacter pamelaeae
CCGGTTTTCAAGGTTCTCGCCTCCCCTTCCGGGGGGCCTCGCCGCCTCCCTTCCGGGCGAGCGGCGCAAGGAGATACTTTACCTTCCCGTTGCCATCCTGTCAAGAACTTTTTTTCGAAAACTTTCGGTCAAGTCCCTCCGGGAGGCCCCGGGCCGCGTCCTCCTCGAAAACGCAGCCCAAATATAATACGCTCCCCGCCGCGGCTTGGCAAGGGGTGTTTCGGGAAAATCTTCGG
>NZ_PPTS01000004.1:0-329790 GCF_003340385.1 Gordonibacter pamelaeae
GCCTATGGCACTCCCCGGCGCAGACCGTGCTGCGCAGAATGCTCCGAACAGGGAAAACCTTGAGGACCGCAGGGAAAGGGCCGCCCCGCTCGCACGTTAAGGGGCGCGGAGATTGCCAAACCGGCCGTTTTCTGCCAAAAGGGGCGCCGGAGCGCTACACCACCGCTCGGCGAGCGATGCCGGCCATGCCCGCCATGCGGGAAAGGAGGCGCCCGGGGAGGACCTGCGGGAACGGAGGACCTGCGCCGACGGCGTTCAGGGGAAGTTCAAGAATGAATTGTGCGGGGCGGAGCGGGGACGAGACGTTACAATAAGACAGGGGGTTGCGGGATGCGGCCCTCTCGGCGGGCGCCGGGAGACGAGGATGGGCGAACGACATGGGATGGAACGTATCGGCTGAGGTCATCGCCTTCATCATCGTGCTCGTCATCTCCGTGTACTCGCGCCAGAGCCATGCGGTGCCGTCGCCGAAGAACCGGGTGTTCCGGCTCTGCCTGGCCACCACACTGGGGGCTATCGGCACGAACCTGGCCTCGACGCTCATGATCGCCTATGCGCCGCTGGAGCTGCTGCCGCTCACCTACCTCGTGACCCTCTGCTACTTCGTGCTCACGCCGCTTCTGGGCACCGTGTACTTCTACTACGCCGTGGCCGTTGTGGGCGAGGCGCGGCCGGTCGGGCGGGCCTTCGTCCTGGCGAGCGGCGTGCCGTGCGCGGCGTACTTCCTGCTGGTGCTGGCGAACGTCCCCACCGGCTGCCTGTTCTCCTTCGACGCGGCGGGCGTCTACATGCAGGGGCCGCTCATTATAGCCACCTACCTGGTGTTCTACTTCTACTGCGTGGCCTGTTTCGCGCTCGTGGTGTTCACGCGGGCGCCCATCGACCCCGTCATCAAGCGCATCCTGGCCGTGTTCCCGCTCATCGCCGTGGGCGTGATAGCCGTGCAGCAGCTGTTCCCAACCTATCTGCTGTCGGGGTCGGCGGCCGCGTGCTCGCTGCTCATCATCTACCTGTACCTGCAGAACAAGCGCCTGTCGGTCGACCAGCTCACCGGCGCCTCCAACCGCCAGGAGTTCCTGTCCATGGTCTCGCTCATGGACGAGAAGGGGCAGCCGTTCACGGCCGTGCTCGTTTCGCTGTCCAACTTCAAGTTCATCAACGACAAGTTCGGCCACGAGAACGGCGACCGGTTCCTGCGCGAGTTCGCCGCGTACCTGGGCACTGTCGGCGAGGCGCGGCTCTACCGCTACAGCGGCGACCAGTTCGCCCTGATCGCAAGCTGCGACGGCGCAGGCGGGAACCACGACGAGGCCGCCGCGACGGCCACCCTGATCGCCCCGCTGCAAAAGCGCCTTGAAGAGCCGTGGCGCATCGGGGGGCACTCCTGCACGGTGGGCGCGGCCATCGGCGCCGTGAGCTATCCCGCCATCGCGCGCACGCCCGGCGACGTGGTTGCCGCCCTGGAATACGCCACGGTGGAGTCGAGGAAGCTGGAGCCAAACACCCCCTGCGTCTGCACGCCGGAGATGATGGGGGCCATCCACCGTCGCAACGCCATCGCCGACGTGGTGCGCCGCGCGGCCGAGCAGGACGGCTTCACCCTGAACCTGCAGCCCATCTGGTCCGAGAGCGCTCGGCGGTTCGTGGCGGCCGAGGCGCTCTGCCGCCTGACCGACGACGAGCTGGGCCCTATCCCGCCCGACGAGTTCATCCCCATCGCCGAGCAGATCGGCGTCATATCAGACGTCACGCGGTTCATGCTGGAACGCGCCTGCGCGTTCGTGCGCTCCTACCGGGACGCCCACCCGAGCACGACGTTCCACGGCGTGTCGGTGAACTTCTCGGCCGTGCAGTTCATACAGGACGACCTGGCCGAATCGGTGCTGGCCGTGGTGGCGCGCCACGGCATACCGGCGTCGTGCCTGCGCGTGGAAGTGACGGAGAGCGCCATCATCGCGAACCCCGAGGCCGTGCGGGCCTTCATGGAGAAGATGCACGCACAGGGCGTGCGCTTCTACCTGGACGACTTCGGCACGGGGTACTCGAACCTGTCCACGCTGCTGGAGCTGCCGTTCGACGTGGTGAAGCTGGACAAGAGCATCCTGTGGTCCGTGACGGAGGACGAGCATCTGGTGGAGTTCTTCGCGCTTCTGGCCTCCGGGTTCGGCGTGCTGGGCACGCAGGCGCTCTCCGAAGGGGTGGAGACACCGGAGCAGCGGGCCTTCCTGGGCCGGTGCGGCTGCGACCTTATGCAGGGCTACCTGTTCTCGCGCCCCCTGCCGCCCGAAGAGGCCGCCGCAGCCATCGCCGCAAGCGAGGGGCGCGGCGAGGAATAGCGCCCGTCAGGCCCGCCAGGCGGGGTGCTGCTTGAGCATGCGGTTGTAGGGCGAGGGGCCGCAGGCCGCGTGCAGCGCCGCCACCGGGTTGTGCACGAGGGCGCGGTCCTTCACCACGAGCGTGGTGCAGGGGGCGGCGGAGCGTTGCGCGAACAGGATGTCGTGGCCCACGCACAGGCCCATGACGATGTTGAGGTCGGTGCCGGCCTCGTTCAGCAGCCGCGCCTGCAGCAGCGGGTCGCACGACACCGCGCCGTAGTCGCAGCAGCTGTCGGCGACGCCGAGCTCGGCGCGCGTGAGCGAACCCACCTTGCAGGCCATGCCGTACACGTCGAAGCCGTTGGCGCGCAGGATGCGCGCGAGCGTGCGCCCCTCCCCCAGCAGGCCGGAGCACACGGCGATGCCGAGCTTCCGCGCGCCGGTGCGGCGGGCGTACTCCATGGTCTCCTCCACGCGGCACCAGTGCTCGTCGAACGCGAGGCGCGCCGTGTCCGAGGCGGCGGCCATGATGCGGTAGACCTCCTCGTCGCGGTACTGCTCGAGCAGCGCGGCGCGATCCTCCGCGGCGAGCGCCGCCGTCGCGCAGAAGGGCGGGTACGCCCCCGACCCGTCGGCGCAGCCGCCCGAGCCGCAGTCGGCGCACGAGGGCCCGTAGGCCGCTGCATGTTCGTTGTCCACGGTCGTTGTCCTTTCCCCGGGCTCGCGCCTTGCGCGCAGTTCGAAGGGGGCCGTGCGGCATAAGCCCCCGCCGACCCCCTCCCGCAGCGCCTGCTGGCTAGTCGCCCAGCTCCGCGTCCATCCACGGGATGAGCGGGCAGGCGGCCTTGATCTGGTCGGGCGTCATCTCGTAGCCCTTCTTCTTCACGGCCTTCGCAAGGGAGTCCAGCATGGTGTCGGTCATGCCCGTCTTCCAGTCGGCCACGGAAAACGCCGCCCGCACGGTGTCCTCGGACGCGCCCATGCTGTCGGCGCAGATCTTCACGCACTCGGCCTCGTTCGCGCTGTCAGCCATATAGTCGGTGGCCTGGTCGAGCGCCTTAACGAACTCCTTGAGGGAGGCCTCCTCCTTCTCGTAGACCTCCTTCGTGGTGATGTACGCCGCCACGTCGTAGGAGTTCGTGTCCGCGTTGGAGCCTACGCGGTAGGAGCCGGGGGCGGCGGAAAGCGCCGTGTCCGGGTAGGGCTGGCTCGCGGCCATCAGGTCGATGTCGCTGCCGGCGGCCAGCACCGTGGGCAGCGTGTTGGCCTTCACGTCCACGAGCGTCACGGTGCCGTCGCCCTCGGTGCCGAAGTCGTTCACCGACACGCCCATGGCGCTCATCCACGACTTCACGGCCGACTCGGTGGTGGCTCCTTGCTGCACGCCCAGCTTCACGGGGCGGCCGAGCGCGGCGGCGGCCGCCTCGAACGAGGCCTTCACCTCCGCCTTGTTGTCCGACGCCTTGTCGTAGGGCGTGATGGCCGTATCACCGGTCATTGACGGCGATGCAACGATGACCTGCGAGTTCGTGTTGCAGTTCGTGCCGCAGAGCACCACGATGTCATCGCCGTACTGGCCGAGCGCGTCTGCCACCGGGCCCTGGCCCGTGGCCGCGATATCGGCGGAGCCTGCGAGGAGCGCCTCGACGGACTGCTGGCCCGAGCCGCTCACGGTGAGCAGCTCCACGTCCATGGGCGCGGCATCGAAGTAGCCCTTCTTGTCGGCCACGATGACGGTCTCGTAGCCGGCCTTGTTCAGGTAGGCCACCGATACGGGCTCCAAGGCCTCCTGGCTCTCGGAGGCCGGGGCCTCGCCCTGCTTCGCGTCGCCTTGGCCGTCGCCCGAGGCGCAGCCCCATAGGCCTGCCACGCCCAGGGTAAGAGCCGCCATGCAGGCGAGCAGCAGCACCTTCGCCTTCGCCGTGCGTTTCCTTGTTCTCATGATCGCTTCCCTCTCCTTCTTGCGTCGTGCGGCCGTGCGGCCGCCCTTTCCCGGCATATGCGCATCACGCATCCTCCGCAAACGAGCACGCGCTCGCGGGCATGAGGTCCCGGATCTCGGCATGGAGCCGCCGGGCCTCGGGGCTGCCCGCATCGCGCGGCAGGTCTTCGGGAACGCGCCATTGCCCGATGATGGATCCCGGCGTGCCGGAGTACAGCACGATGCGCGATGCCAACAGCACCGCCTCCGAGATGTTATGGGTGATGAACACCACGGTCTTGCGGCGCTCGCGCCACAAATGGAACAGGCTCGCGTCGAGGGCGGCGCGCGTCTGCTCGTCGAGGGCAGAGAACGGCTCGTCCATGAGGAACACGTCCGAGTCCATGGCCAGAAGCCGCGCGATGGCCACGCGCTGCTTCATGCCGCCCGACAGCAGGTTGGGCCGCTGGTCGGCGAACTCGGCCAATCCCACGGCGCGCAGAGCCGAAAGCGCCGTGTCGCGGCGCGCCGCGCGCGGGGCCCCACATGAGTCGAGCGCGAACACCACGTTCTCCAGCACCGTGAGCCACGGCAGCAGGCTGTACTCCTGGAAGACCACCCCACGCTCGGGGCCGGGGCCCGCCACCTCGCGGCCGCGGTAGCGCACCGAGCCGCGCGTGGGCTGCTCGAACCCCGCGATGAGGTTCAGAGTGACGGTCTTGCCGCAGCCGGAGGGGCCGATGAGGCACACGAACTCGCCCTCCTCGATGGCGAGGTCCACGTCGTCCAGCACGATGCGCGCCCGGCGCTTCGAGCGGTCCGTCCAGTACGCCTTCGTGGCGTGGGAAAGCTCGATGAGCGCCATCAGTACCCCTCCTCCAGGCCCAGACGGTGCCGGATGGCCTTCTCGAAGGTCGCCAGCACCACGCGGTCGATGGCCAGCCCGATGACGCAGATGACCGCGATGCAGGCGAACGCGCCCACGTAGTCCAGCAAATCGCGCGTGAGCTCGATGGAGTAGCCCAGGCCGATCCCCGTGCCCACCACCATCTCGGCGGCGATGAGCACGCGCCACGCCGATGACATGCCCACGCGCAGCGCGTTGATGATGGACACCGACGCCTGCGGCACGAGCACCTTCAGGAAGATGGCCGGCCCGCTCGCGCCCGCCATCTTGGCCGCGCGCACCAGCACCGCGGGCACCATGCGGATGCCGCCCGCCACGTCCACGGTGATGACCATGGACGACACGGCGAAGATGATGAAGACGGCCGACTCGTCGCCCAGCCCGAACAGCAGGATGGCGATGGGCAGCCAGGCCAGGCCGGGAATCATCTGGAAGATGGACACCGGCGCCATGCCGATGGCGTAGATGCGCGTGAAGTAGCCGAGGACGGACCCCAGCACGATGCCGAACGCCGCCGCGAGCGAAAACGCCACCAGGAGGCGCTGCACGCTGGCCCCCACGTGCGCGTAGATGCTCTGCCCGTAAAGCGAGCGCCCCTCGAACAGGTACTCGCTAAGGCGCGCGAACGTCTCCACCGGCGTGGGGAAGCGCAGGGCGGAGGCCCCCGTCCCGTTGAAGAAGAGGGCGAACAGCCCCCAAATGGCCAGCACCACCGTCAGGCCGGCCACGATGGACCCGAACGTCTTCGCCCGGTCGCGCGCCCGTCCGCCACGCACGTCCACGAAGCCCCCGTCGGTGCACCCGCCATCGAGGTGCCGCTCTATGAGGCGGTCGTCAGCCGACGCATGTGCGCGCATACGACTCGCTCCCCCTCACTCGCCGTACTTGTCCATGAGGCTGCCGCCGCAGGAGCTGCCGCAGCCGGCGGCGCAGCTGTAGCAGAGGGGGCTCGTGGCTATGGTGCGCGGGCCCAGCGGCTCGTCCACGAGGTCGCGGACGTTGCGCGGCCCGTCGAGCGGCAGGCCCAGCACGTGGTTCACCTCGCAGTCGTACAGGCGCCCGTCGTAGTCGACGTTCACCTGCGAGCGGCACATCATGCGCGCCACCACGGCGCCGTTGTAGTTCTCGGACAGCAGGTCCAGGTAGTAGTCGAACTTCCCCTCGCGCTTGAGCTGGTTCGCGAAGCGGCCGAGCGCGTAGTTGTTGAACGCGTAGAGGTTGTCGAACCTCACGTGCTGCTCGCGTTCCAGCTCCCAAGCGTAGAACTCCTCCAGCTCGCGCTGATCGGGCGGCAAAAACGGGCCCGACACGTTGTAGGCCACGTCGATCTTGAGGGCGGGGTCCACACCGTACCCGAGCTCGTTCAGCTCGCGCAGCACACCCACCACGCGGTCGAACACGTTGCGACCGCGCTGCAGGTCGCAGCCCTGCTCGTTGAAGTACGGCAGCGACGTCACCAGGTGCACCCCGCACTCGGCGTACACCTGCATGAAGTGCCGATACTCCGGCGCGTCCAAGATGGTGAGGTTGCTGCGCACGATGACCTCGTCGGCCAGCGCGGACGCCTCGCGCACGAACCATTCCAGATGGGGGTTCATCTCGGGCGAGCCGCCGGTGATGTCGAGCGTGCGGAAGCCGCCTCGCGCAAAGGCCGCGAGCACCGCCTCCATCGTCTCGCGCTCCATGCACTCGGCGCGCTGCGGGCCGCTCTCCAGGAAGCAGTGGCTGCACGCAAGGTTGCAGCGGTAGCCCACGTTCACCTGCATGGTGGCGAGCTCCGGCGCGCTCCTCAGCAGCTCCTTGTCGTGCACGCGCTGGTCGAACGGCTCGATGCCCAGGTCGCGGTACGCCTGCTCCAGCTCGGCCAACCCGATGCGCCGCTTCCCGCGCGCCAGCTCCAGCGCCTCCTGGGCCGCACCCTGGTCGAAGGCGCCCACATGGTGCGTGCGGTCGCCCCGCACCTCGAAATGCGGGGCATAGCGCGACGCGCGCAGCATCGCGGCCATGTTCCCGCTCACGGCCACCGGCCGGCCCTTGATGAGGCGCAGATCCTCGGTCAGGTCGAAGTAGCGCCCGTTCTCGGGCATGGTGCCCAGGTACGTGGCCGTCTGCCCGTAGTTCTCCTCGCGGTCCTCCAGGTCGGCGCACTTGATGGCGCGCACCGTGTGCGAGGCGAAGCCGATGCAGCCGAGCTTCGTCTCTATCTGGAAGTCGCCCACGTGCAGGGGCTCCGTCTCCACGTCGTAGAACACGGGCATGCCGTGCTCGGCCAGGATGCGGC
Organism: Gordonibacter pamelaeae; assembly: GCF_003340385.1. Lineage (NCBI taxonomy): Bacteria > Bacillati > Actinomycetota > Coriobacteriia > Eggerthellales > Eggerthellaceae > Gordonibacter > Gordonibacter pamelaeae. Next base: position 7,425 of record NZ_PPTS01000004.1, read on the forward strand.
GGAAGTCCTCAATGTAGAGCGCGCCCGAGAGGCACTCGCCGCGCAGCACCGGGTCGTCGTAGAACTTCGGCGGCACGCGGCGGTCCGAGAAGATGTCCGAGAAGTACAGCTCCCCGCCCGGCTTCAGCACGCGGGCTATCTCCTTGAACACCTGGTCCTTGAAGGGCGACAGGTTGATGACGCAGTTCGACACCACCACGTCCACCGACTCGTCCTCAATGCCAAGGGCCCCCAGATCCTCGATGAACCCGCAGTGGAACTCCACGTTGGAGCGCGTGAAACCGAACCGCGCCATCTGCGCCGCCTCGTGCCGCCGCGCGAATGCCAGCTGCTGCTCGGTCATGTCCACGCCGATGACGCGCCCCGAAGGCCCTACGAGCTTCGAGCAGATATACACGTCGCGCCCCGTGCCGCACCCCAGGTCGAGCACCGTGGCGCCCTCCAGCGCCGGCGGGATGGGCGAGCCGCACCCGTAGAAGTGCGCCATGATCTCGTCGTCGATCTCGTTCATCACGTCAATGACGTACTTCGGCGGCGTATGCGCAGTGCAGCAGCAAGCGTCGGTCTTCAAGTCGTCGCTCCCCTGCAGCGTCTCCCCATAATATTCGCGCACCAGCTCGCGAATATCCCTGCTCTCATCGACTCCCATGCTGTCCCCTATCGACCTTCGTCCGCCATGCCGAAGCATTCCGTGAAGAACACCTGGCAGTCCAGGTCGTACTTCTCGCACACCTCGTCCAGCGCGTCGTCCATGAGTCGCGCGAGCGGGCGCGCCTCGCACACGGCGCGCGCGTTGATGATCATGCGCAGGTTCTTGTGCGGGCGCAACAGCTTCTGCGCGTACTCCACGTCGTAGTCCACCCCGATGAGCGACGCCTTGTTGAAGTCGCCGTTGCCCGACGTGGCGAACGTCTTCAGGTGCGGCACGTTGCGCTTGCGCTCGATGAGCCCCATGCGGATGCCCTCGATGAGGTCGTCCACCACCGCGTTGCAGTCTATCTTGCCGCCATCGTTCGTCTTGAGGTACAGGCGGCGGTTGTACCAGGTGAGCTTCGCCTCCGCATCGGCGAACTCCTGATTGTGGCGCACCGAGAAGTTCTTGAGCGCCGTCTCGTGCGTGGTGATGAAGTCCGCGAGCTCCGCGATGTTCGTCTTCTCCAGCGCCGAGATCACGATGACCGGGATGTCGGGGCAGGCCGTCTTGAGGAAGTCCACGTAGCGGTGGATGTCGGCCTCCTCCAGCAGGTCGGCCTTGTTCAGCACCACGAGGTCGGCCTCTTCCAGCTGAAGCTTCAGCAGGTACACCAGCTCCTCGGGCAGGTTGATGTCGGCCCGCTCGGGCATGATCATGCGCAGCCGCTCGGGGTCCACCACCACGGTGAAGGGCGAGAGCGTGAACTCGTCGGCGCAGTCCTCGGCCAGGCGGTGGTACACGTGGTCGAGCGCGCCCACGCCGCAGCCGGGGATGTCGGACATGACGAACACCGCCCCGTCCTTGTCGCGCAGGCGGCGTATCTGGTCGATGGTGTTGTCCATCTGATAGCAGATGCAGCCCGAGGCTATCTCGGCCACCGTGCAGCCCGACGTCTGGGTGAGGTTCGTGTCCACGAGGTTCGCGCCCAGGTCGTTGGCGATGATGGCCGTCTCGCCGTAGCTTTTGTTCAGGTGCTCGGCCAGGGCTATCATCGTCGTGGTCTTGCCGGCACCCAGAAAGCCGCTCACCACCATGAATCTGATCTTGTCCATTTCCGTGCCTTTCCTAGCAGCAGCTCACCATGACGGGCTGGTCGTCCTCGTCCACGATGCCCTCCCAGTCGGCGGCCGTCTTGATGATATGGTCGCCGTGGATATCGCCGAAGTGCGCCGAGCGGTCGCCCTTCACGGTGATGACCTTCGCGTAGCGGCAGCCCCCAAGGCCCAGCACCGACACGTTGTCGCACACGTGGCACGGCTTGCCGGCCGGGAACTTGATGTCCTTGTCGAACAGGAAGAAGTCGGGGTAGTCGGGAAGCGTCCCGTCGTAGACGACCTCCTCTCCGTAGTCCTCGCAGTGGTCCGACGTGAGCTCGGAGTTCAGAAGGCGGCAGGTGACGGTGGCGAACGCGATGCCGGGGAAGAGGGACGCCTCGGCGTCGGTCAACGGCGTCTTGCGCGTCACCACGTAGCGCGGGTCGTGGAAGCCCAGGCCCTGGGCGATGCGGCGGAAATCCTCCACGAACAGGGCGCCTCCCAGGCGCAGGGCGACGTTCTCGATCTTGTCCGAAGTCTCCTGCGGAATGCGGCGGTCGGTGAACACGTCGGTGAAGTACCACTCCCCCTGCGGCTTCAGCACGCGCTTGACCTCGGCGACGTAGGCGGCCTTGTCGGGCGAGAGGTTGAACGTGCAGTTGGAGATGACCACGTCGGCCGTGCCGTCGGCCAGGAAGGAGAGGTCCTCGGGCACGCCGCGCACCAGCTCCACGTTGGGCTGGCCGTAGCCGAACTGCTTCATCTCCTTGTCCAGGTACTTCTGCGCGATGGCCAGGCGCTCCGCGTTGGGCTCCACGCCGACGACCTTGCCGGCAGGACCAACGAGCTGGGCCGCCAGGTACGTGTCGCGCCCCGACCCGCAGCACAGGTCCACCACGGTGCACCCTTCAAGCAACGGCGGCAGCGGAGCGCCGAACTCATGGAACGTGTTCTTGATCTCGGCGGCCACGTTGAAGAGCTTGTCCTTCGCCTCGCCGGGCACGGCGTCCTCGGCGTTGCGCGTGCGCGCGGTGGCCTGCGGGTCGATGCCCTGCGCCTTCGCGATCGCATCGTAGTACTCCTGGTAGCCGCCGGCCTCGGCCTTGCGGTAGTAAGCATGGTAGTCCATCGTCGCCCCGCCTCCCCGATAGTTGTTTGCATCCTATTATTATAAGATGTAGTCTAGCACTTTGAGGCGGATGTTCAAGCGGGGAAGCGTCGGCAAGGGAAGCGCAGCGTGCCGACGGCCGGCGTTCAGGCGGAATACGCCGCCGGGAAGCAGCCGCGCCGTCGGCGGCAGGCTACCTGCCGAAGAACGGGCAGCCGGCCCTCAGGCACTCGCGGTTGCGGTGGAAGTAACGGCAGGTTATGCGCTCGGGCATCTCCATCTCGATACCGCGCAGCTCGGCCGTGTACGCCGCCGCCTCCTGGAGGGCGACGAAGCCCGTGCGCTTGCAGCAGCGCGGCCCGCCCAGGTCGGCCAGGCGGGCGAGGATGCGCGAAGTCAGGCGCTGCGTCTCGGCCCACGGCCCGCGCGTCATGGGCGTGGAACCCGACACGATGCTCCAGTACATGCCCGCGCTCACGGCCGCGCCGCAGGTCCCCCAGAGCCCGCACGTGCCACCCGGCACGCTCATCGAGCGGTTTCGCATCTCTGCAAGCGCCCGGGGCAGGTCAAGGTCGCCGCCGGCGTTCTTGTAGGCGGCGAGCAGCGCGGCGCCCACGAGCGTGTGGTGCTCCGGCCCGTTGGGGAAGATGGACTTGTCGTCCATCATGGCCATAGCCATCTCCACCGGGTTCTTCGAATCGGCGGACGAGCAGTACTCCATGACATGGTCGACGCCGCCCTCGCGATGGCACACGTCGCACACGTAGTGCCCTGCCGTGCACACGGAATGTCCCGTCTCCTTCTTGCCGCAGATATGGCAGGAAACCTCCCGCCCCTCCTCGAAGTAATCGAGCGGCTCCCCGCACACCAGGCAGATCGCCAATCCCGCAGACATACGCCTCTCCTTCCCTCTCCTTCTTGCCGGCGCGACCTCGCGCGCCCTCAACTCCACTTGACGGTTTTCCTCACCGCCATGCCCACCATAATAGCGGTTCGCGCAACCGTGAACCATCGTTCCGTGCCGAGCGTCCGTAGGTTACATTTTCCAATATCTTGTTTCAAAAGTATCCTTATACGATACAATTGAAACATGAATAGACGTGATTACCTTTCCATCATGAATGAGCTTTCCGCATCGGAGGGCGTTTTCACCACGGCGCAAGCCATGCGTCTCGGCATTCCGCGCAACGTGCTCGCCAAGGCTCGCGAAGCAGGGAAGCTCGTGCGCATCGCCCATGGTGCGTACCGGATGGCGGGGACTCCGGCGTCGCAGCTCGACGAGCTGACCGCCGCATGGAAGCTCACCGACCCCGCGAAGATGACGCACGAGCGGGTGCCCGTCGATGCCTGGGACGGCATTGCCGTCGCAGGGAACACGGCCGCCTCGATCCTCGGCATCGGGGATTTCTACCTCTCGCCTTACCGCATCCTCGCCCCGAGGCGCATCAACTCGCGCAACGTCGAGACGAGGTTCGGCGTGCGCGACATCTCCCGCAACGAGGTGTCGTTTGCAAGCGGCATCCCCGTGACAAGCATCGAGCGCACCTTGGTTGACCTCGTGCTGGACGGCGAAGACCCGTCGCTTGTGGAGGACGCGCTCTCCGATGCCCGGGAAAAGGGCTTAGACGAAGAAAGGCTCATACGCCTTGCGGCAGATGCCGGTGCCTCGGCTCAAGCGAAAAGGAAGATGGCAAGGATCTTCGGGGAGGAAGCATGATGGCGTACGCAACCCCCACAGCCCTCGAAATGGCGGTCAAGGCCGCCGCGAAGGCATCATCGCTTGACACCGGGAGAGCCGTCTCGGGTTTCTACTTCCATCGATTCCTGTGCCGCATATTCAGCAGGCAGGACACGCCTTTTGTGCTGAAGGGAGGCCAGAGCATGCTTGCACGTACTGCGGATGCACGAGCCACCCGAGACATCGACCTGCTTTCTGAGAAAGCGGATATCGACGAAGCGCTCGCCGAACTCAAGCATCTTGCAGCCATCGACCTCGAGGACTTCGTAACCTTCGAATTTGTCGGATACAAGCCGATCAAGGCCGAAGACGACTACCGAGCAGGACTCAACGTCACCTTTACACCCTTGCTTGGAGGAAAACGGCTGCAGGATATCTCCATCGACCTCGTGTTCGATCAGATCGCGTACGGCAAATCCGAGGTTGTCGAGCCAGCCGACAGAATCGACGTACCGGATATCCCGACGTTCGGCTATCGCATCTACCCCGCCACGTGCTCCCTTGCCGACAAACTCTGCGCCATGGTCGAAATGCATGGCGACAGGCCCTCCTCGCGCGTCAAAGACCTTGTAGACGTTGCGGTTTACGCCGTGACCACCGACTTCGACGGCGGAGAGCTTTGCAGGCGGGCGCGCATCGAGGCGACCGTGCGGGGAATAAAGCTTCCCGAGAAGTACGCGGCGCCCATGGAGTGGAAACGGCTTTACCGCGGCACCTTCAGGAAGCTTGTTCGGCAAACCGGTCTGCCCCCGGAATACGCCGAGATCGAGACGGCAGAAGCACTTGCGGCAAGCCTGCTCGACCCGGTCTTGTCGCAAGAGGCCGACGGGCGGCGCTGGTACCACGAAAATCTGGGCTGGGAGTAACGCCCGGCGAACTTCCGCGGTTGCATCCGGGCTCCTGCTATACTGTTCGGGTATACCGGAAAGCGGCACTTGCGCCTCTGGCCGTCACGTGAATGGGAGTTCTCAGTGGCATCTCACGATTTCGGGGACGACGTCTTCCTCGCGCCCGCGCAAGGGGGCAGCCTGGCGACGGTGACGTTGCCCATGCTGGAAGATTTCCTGTCGGACTGCGAGGTCGTCCATCGGCCTCCCGCCGCGCGCCGCACGTTCCGCTGGTTCGCCGCCGTGTCGCACGAGCAGGTGGCGAGCACGGCGCCGAGCGACCTGGACGACGCGCGGCTGCTGTTCGTATGCCGCCTTGGCATGGCCGGCACGCTCCTGCGCGACCGCCCGCGGGCCTTCGCGCTGGCGCTGGCGGACGGCGGGGAGCATGTCGGGTCCGCCCTCGCGGACGTGGCCGACCGCCTGCTCGTCATCCGGCAGCAGGACCGCTTCTCCTACTTCATCTTCCTCGTGCAGTCCTACTTCATGCGCCTTTTGCTGTGGGAGGGCGAGCTCGACCGCATCGCGCTGCGCCACGGCACGCTCGCCGAGGCGCTCGACGCGAGCGCGCCGGTGATGCGCAACTTCATGTTCGTGACCGACAACGAGTTCAACCTCGTCGCGCGCACCTCCGCCATCGAGCCGCCCGACGCCCTGCACCGGCGCCTGGTCGAAACCGGCTGCCTGTCGCCCCAGATGATCGCGGAGAAGCGCTTCCACCTGCCCGAGAAGGCGTTCTACGAGAAGGAGCCCTCCGCCATCACGCCCTACGCGCGGCTGTCGCATCCGCTGTACCTTAGCCACACCTACTTCGGGTCGCTGTCCATGTCATGCCACGTCGCGCCGCTCACCGAGGGGCTGAAGGACCTGTTCGGCATCTTGATACGCCACGTCATGCCGCTGTGCGAGCAGCAGTGGCGCTCGCAGGTGAAGCTGAACATACCCCACTACTTCTTCTTCGAGAAGCTGCTGGAGCACGAGCCCGTGTCGTGCGAGTACGTGGACACGCAGCTGGAGATGGCCGGGCTCGCGGCCGACGCGCAGTACAAGCTCGTGGTGCTGGAGGTGGACGAGGGGGCCGACCCCGAGAAGGCGGGACGCGCGGTGCGGGCGGCCGGGCGGCTGAACGGCGGCGACGTGCACTGCTTCGCGTACCGCGCCGAGGTGCTGGCGCTCTGCTACGCGCCGCCGAGCGACTGCCGCCTCGCGCACCGCCGCACCCTCGACGAGCTCGAGGAGCACGTGAGCGGCCCCTTGGGCATCGACTGCGGCGTGTCGGAGATATTCGAGGGCATCGAGAACCTCGACATGGCGTACCGGCAGGCGAAGATCGCGCTCGGACTGCGCCAGACCATCCGCCTGCAGCTCTCCGCCGCCGAGGACGCCGACCGCGGCGCGTACCTGTTCGGCGACGCGCTCATGTACTTCCTCGTGGACCCGGCGGAAAAGGACGAGCGGTTCATGCGGTTCTGCTTCTCGCATACCGTGGTGGAGAAGATCCAGGCCGAGGACGTTGCCAACAACACGAACTACCTGGCCCTGTTCTGGCACTACCTGAACAGCGGTCGCAACGCCACCGCCGTGGCGTCGCGGCTCCACCTGCACCGCAACACGGTGCTCTACCACATAGAGAAGATCCAGCGCCGCTTCGACTTCGACCTCGCCCTCCCCGGCGCCCGCGAGCGCATGCTGCTGGACTTCAAGGCCTTCTTCCTCACCGAGGGCAGCGAGTCCGTGGCCCGGATATTCGCCGAGGCCCCGGAGAGCAAAAGCGCCATGCGCGCTTAGGGAATCCTCTTTCCCGGCGCGAGGCTCGTCGTGCCGGATTGCAGCTCGAGGGAGCAGCCGCAGGCGGCGCAGGTGCGCGTGCCCGGATCGTTCATGCGGCCGCACGACGGGCAGCGGCGCACGAGGATGGCCGGCGGCTTCTCGCCCCGGCAGCGGCCGCAGTTCATGCAGTAATGGCAGTTGCCCATGTTGATCCCGTCTTCTCCCTTCCCGCCGGAATCCTGTCCAGGCCCCTTGCCCGGAAGGGGCGGCGGAGGCCGGGCGCTGTGGCGCCCGGCCCCGTCGGACCCTCTTACTCCGCCCGCTCGGCAGGAGCAGCGGCCTGCTCGTCGGCTATCTTGCGCGCCACGGAGCTGCGCACGTTCGGGAACAGGAAGAGCGATGCCGCGGCCACGAGGCAGAGCACGGCCGTGGCCACGTAGACGCCCTGGTAGTACGGCACGCCGTCCACCGCCCCCGTCGCCGCGATGGCGAGGGGCGAGATCACATAGGACGCGATGAGGAACATGCCGAAGTTCTGGAACGTGGCCTGGATGCCGCCCACCACGCCGTAATGCTCGGGCCTCACGCTGGGAAGCAGCGTGGGCAGCATCTTCGTGAACGGCATGACCGAGGCCATGAGCACGGGCTGGATGCAGAAGAGCACCCAGGTGATAGGCCCGTACGGCAGGAAGAACACGAGCGCGAAGCACACGGCCGTGCCCGCGAGGCACGCGATGAACGGCGCCCGCATGTTCTTGAACAGCTTCGCGAACACCACCGGCAGCGCCATGGACGCCACGCAGGCGATGACCGTGTTCAGCGTGGACAGGTCGCCCGCCACCGCCGTGAGGCTCGGGTCGCCCATGAGCGCAGTAACGGCGGCCACCATGTAGGAGCCGTTCACGTTCGTCATGCCGAACACGAGGAGCGCCACGATGGCCACGGCCCACACGTGCCAGTTCCTCGCCACCACGCGCAGGTAGGTGCCCACCGGCTCGACGGAGCGGTGCTCGCCGTCGGGATGCTTGCGGTACACCGCGAACCACGCCACCACGCCCACCGCCATGAGGCCGAAGCTGAACCACCACGCGTCCTGGATGGCGGCCACGCGCGAGCCGTACCAGATGGCCAGCGCCGCGCCCGCCGACATGCCGGCCGTGTACACGCCCATGGCGAACGAGTTCGCCGTGCCGGGAAACCACAGGCGCAGGAGCTTCGCGGAGTTCGCGTTGAGCGCCGCCACGCCCATGCCCATGAAGAAGCTCGAGGCGAAGAGCGTCCAGTAGTCGGCCGAGAAGCAGCGCGCGAGCGCGCCCAGAAGCGACACGACGAACGCCGCCGCGAACACCTTTCCCAGGCCCATGCGGTCGGCCAGCACGCCGCCGGCCATGCAGAACAGCACCCCTGAGAAGTACGGGATGGACATGATCATGGAGAACATCATGGGCTCGCACTGGTAGTGCTGCATCACCAGTATCGCCGCGCCGCCCGGCACGATGAACGAGAACTGCAGGCTCACGAGCAGCACCGTCATGCCTATCAGGATAGCCCACCGCCACGGATAGAGTTTCTCTTGCATAAGAACCTCCTTGTTGAAAAATCCCCTGATATCCGCGCAAACGGCTCCAGCCGGCCTCGCAGGGCCAGCCGAAGATCCGATTTGCACGGTGCCCGCGCCCCCGGCCACGAAGCCAAGGGCGCGGTTGAGAACTACTTCGCGAAGATCACCATCTTGTCCTTCGCGGCCGCCTTAGCCTTGGCGGCGAGCTCCTCCAGCGTGCCGTAGACCATGACGCCGGCCTGGCAGTGGTGCACGCAGGTGGGAAGCTTGCCGGCCTCCACGCGCACGGCGCACAGGTCGCACAGGTGCGTGGGCACGGGCAGGTAGTCGTACTCCCACACGCCGTCGGAGCACTGGCGCGGGCCGTCCTGCACGATCTTGATGCCGAAGTCGCCCTTGGGCAGGTCATGCTCCTTCTTGCAGGCCACCTCGCAGGCGTGGCAGCCCGAGCAGTACTGGTAGTCGATCAGAAGGCCGTATTCGCCGGTTTGTGCCATGATGTCTCCCCCTTACTTGTTCTGGTCGTAGAAGCTAGGCTCGTCGCTCTTGTGCGAGGGGCCGTGCGTGTAGCCGTTCGTGGCCGTCACCTGGTAGGTGGGCTGGTCCTCGGGCCTCATGTTGTCCGGCGTGCAGGGGTACACCTTCGCCATGCCGCACTTGATGGGCGCGCCGTAGCCGGACGGGCCGTTCTCGCACATGGGAATGAGGTTGTTCGGGTTGCAGTCGAACACGCCGAACAGGCTCGGCTCGGCCGCCTCCTGCTCGGGGAACCACCAGCCGTGCTCGGTGGAGATGACGCGGGGATCGAGCGTGTCGTTGAAGCGCGCCACCTGGCGGCACTTGCCCATCTGGTTCTCGATCCAGGTCCACTGGCCCTCGGCCACGCCGTATTTCGCCGCCGTGTCGGGATGGATGTCGAAGTAGGGCACCGGGTGCAGCTCGCGGCTCGTCGTGTTCGCCTGGCGCCACTCGGAGTGGAAGAACTCGAAGGAGCGCTTGCCCGTGGTGAGCACGAGCGGGTACTCCTCGGCCAGCTCCGGCGTGGAGACCGGCGAGGTGGGAGGCTCCTCGTAGAACGGCAGCGCGTCCACGCCCCAGCTGTCGAACAGGCTGATGTAGAACTCGTAGCGGCCCGTAGGGGTCATGAAGCCGGGCTGGCCGTCGGGACGCAGCAGGCCCTTCTCGTACTTGTAGTAGCGGAAGTCGTTGTAGATCATGCCGGCATGGTCGTTCTCCAGCTCCTCCATGGTGAAGCCGCAGTTGCCCACCTGGAGGCGCCAGTTCATGTAGTCGCGCGGCTCCTTGACCCACTCGGGCCAGCTCTCGGGTGCCAAACGGTGCCCCAGGTCGATCATGATCTGCTCGTCTTCCTTCGCCTCGTAGAAGCTCGAGCACTTCGTGAGCGAGCGGACCGGGTCGAACCACACGCGGATGCAGTCGCGCTCGTTGGACATGGCGCAGGGCAGCACGAGGTCGGCGCAGGCCACGATGAACGGCGTCTTGAACAGGTCGACCACGCAGATGAACGGTACCTTCTCCATGGCGCGGTAGATGCGCGGCGCGTCCTGGCCCATGTTCGTGATGGGGTTGGAGGACTGGATCCACAGCATGTTCACCGGGCGCGGGTCGCCCTTCTCGTCAAGGCCGGTCTCGCACGCCTCGAGGATGGCGTCGGACTGGGAGGACGCCGTGAAGCCGTACTTCTTCAGGTTGTACTTGGAGTTGCCCAGGCGCTTCTCCACCATGCCCTCTTTGAGGTACTCGATGCCGGAGTTGTAGCCGAACTCCAGGCCGCAGGCCTGGTCGATGAGGATGTTGCCGCCGGGGTTGTCGATGTTGCCCGTGATGCCGGCCAAGCAGGCGATGGCGTGGGCCGTAGGGGTGCCGATCTTCGACATGTCCACGGCGAGGCCCCACTGGATGGTGGAGGGGTGGGCCTTCGCGTAGAAGCGCGCGGCCTCCACGATGAGCTCGGGCTCGACCCAGCAGATCTCGGCCACCTTCTCAACCGGATAGTCCTTCACGCGCTCGGCAAGCGCCTCAAAGCCGTAGGTCCACTTGTCGATGAAGTCGTGGTCCACGAGGTCCTCGCCGATGATGACGTTCATCATGCCGAGGGCGAGCGCCGCGTCGGTGCCGGGGCGCAGGCGCAGCCAGTACTTGGACTTGGAGGCGATCCACGTGAGCTGCGGGTCGATGGTCACGAGCTCGCTGCCGCGCTTCATGGCCTCCACGATCCAGTGGCCGAGGAAGGCGTCGGAGTTGCACACGACCGGGTTCGTGCCCCAGATGACGATGCACTCGGGGATCTGCCACTCGGGGTCGTTCTCGTAGCGGTCGGGGCGGAACTGGCTCATGTCGGCCACCCACTGGTTGCCCATGACCACGTAGCAGAGCGCCGTGCGCGGCAGCATGCACGAGTCGCCCGACAGGAAGCAGAGCGTGAGGTCGGGGCCGCCGAAGTTCGCGTACTGGTTGTGCGCGATGACCTGCGAGACGTTGCGGCCGGTGCCGATCATGGAGATGATGGACTCGGGGCCGTCCTTCTCCTGGAACGCGCGGACCTTTTCCTCGATGATATCGTAGGCCTTGTCCCAGCTCACGCGCTCCCACTTGTCCTCGCCGCGCTTCCCGGCGCGCTTCATGGGGTAGCGCAGGCGCTCCTCGTGGTTCACGAGCTCGGGCAGCTCCAGGCAGCGCATGCAGAGGCGCCCCTGGTTGAACGGGCTGTTCGGATCGCCCTCAACCTTCACGAGCTTGCCGTCGTCGTCCGTGTAGAAGATCACCTGGCATCCCTCGTGGCAGCCCGGGCCCGACCACATGGTCGTGCGCGTGGCAGTGAGGTCGCCCTCCTTCCAGTGCAGCTTCTTCGGGTACAGGTCAAGGTTGTACTCGTTGTTGTACTCCATACCTATTCCTCTCTTCCCTCGTCCTTTGGGTCTCCGAACGCCGGGTGGAACCGACCGCTCGTCGAATACCGCCATTCTAGGGAGCAGGCCTGCGGCCGCGAAACGGAGGAAGTTCCAAAAACTCGGGCGAACTTTTGGAACATCCTCTATAGGCCGCCGCTCGGGGCGTTTTCTATACTGCAAAGCGTGGCGGACCCGTCGGACGCTGTGGACGTGAAACGCGTCATGCCTGATGGGAGAGGCATCCGCTCGCAGCGAATGCCGCGCGCGGCCATGCGCCGACGCGCCGCCGACCTGTCGGAACCAATCGGGAAAGAGGTTGAGAGACCATGTGCTTCAGACCAACGGCCGTCGAACTGAACAAGAAATGCCCGGAGTGCGGACGCTCGTGCGAGCCGAGCCTGTCCGCCTGCCCTGACTGCGGCGCAGCGCTGCCCGCGGGACCGTCGGCCCCGGGCGCCCCGGGAGCGGCCGCCCCGGGAGCGCCCGGTGCTCCCGGGGCGCCGGCGGCGCCGGGGGCTCCCAAGCCGCCCGCCGCGCCCGGGAAGGCGCCGGGGCAGAACTAGCCTGCGGGCGCCCCGGCCAGCCGGGGAGGCGCGAGCTAGCGCAGGGTGCGGCCGCAAGCGGCCGCACGGGGAATCGACCAGCAAGGAGAGGAACATGGGAGAGAAAAGCAAGACCGGCAACGCCTGGGTGAACTTCATCCTCATCTTCGTCATGGGGGCCATCTTCGCCATCGGGTTCTTCAAGGTGCCGCCCGCCATGGGCAGCCTCATGGAGTACTTCCAGTGCGGCCTGGGCGAGGCGGGCTGGTTCATGTCGGCGTGCTCCGTGGCCGGCACCGTCATCGCGTTCGCAACCGGCGCCATCCAGACGAAGATCGGGCCGAAGGGCATGCTCATCGCCGCGCTGGTGTGCATGGCGCTCGACTCGCTCGTGGGCGTGCTCGCCCCGAACGTCGAGGTGTTCATCGCATCGCGCTTCATCGGCGGCTTGGGCAACGGCTTTCTGGCCACGGCCGGCCCCACGCTCATCGCGCTCTTGTTCAAGGATCCCGCCAAGCGCGGCCTGCCGAACTCCATCTGGGCCTGCTGGACGGCGGCCGGATCGCTCATCATGCTGAACTCCTATGCGTTCATCTTGGGCGCCACCGGCAGCTGGCAGGGCGTGTGGTGGGTGTGCCTGGCCATCGTGGTGGTTGGCCTCGTGCTCACCGTGTTCGGCATCCGCGTCGACCATGCCGAGGAGATGCAGATGGTGGCCGCCGGCGGCGACGTCAAGCCGTGGGCCGGCCTCACGTCCCTGAACTCGTGGCTGCTCGTGATCGTGTTCGCCTGCTTCGCGTTCATCTTCTCGGTATGGTCGGCCATGGCGCCCACCTACCTGCAGACGCCGCTCGTGGGCATGGACATGGCCGCTGCGAACTCCGTGTCGTCCATCACCACCGTCACCGGCATCGTGGGCTCGCTCATCATCGGCGTGGTGCTCACGAAGGTGAGGAACCAGCCGCTCGTGCTCGTGGGCACCATGGTGCTCTGCACCGTGGCCGGCGTGATCCAGTTCGTGTTCACCGGCCAGGCGGCGATCATCGTGGTGGCCGTGCTCGTGGGCCTGTTCACGAACATCGTGCCGCCCGCGCTGTTCTCGAACGCGCAGTGGGCCGCGAAGACCCCGGCCGGCGTGGCGCTGGTCATGGCCGCACTGCCCATCGGCTCGAACTTCGGCGGCATCCCCGCCGCCCCCATCGCCGGCGCCATCGTGGAGTCCACGGGCAGCTGGGCCATGGTGGCCGTGCCGCTGGGCATCGTGGGCGCCGTCGGACTGGTGTGCGCCGTCGTGTTCATGGCACGCTGCGGCAAGTACGCGATGGGCGCCGCGAAGTCCGGCAGCGACGCGCAGTAGGGCGACGGGCACCGGGGAGGCGTGAGACACCCCTTCCATCCCCCAACGTTTCGCGGGCCCCGGCGCCTCCCCTGGACGCCGCAACCGCCGAAACCAGAGCGGGCCGCAGGTTCAACCTGCGGCCCGCTTGCGTTGGGGGGCTTTCAGTTCCGACCTTCGGAGTCAGCCTCCGCCTTGGTTCCCACCGGGGCGAAGGCGGAGGCGCCGCAGTCGCGGCAGATGCCGGTGGCGGGGTCGACGTCGCCGCCGCAGGCAAGGCAGGGTATGGTCGGGGGCGGAGTGTAGAGCGGGCTGTCCGGGTCGAACTTGCCGCAGCGGCCGCACATCGTACAGGGGTAGCACATGGAGCGCCGCCTATTCCAAACCCACGAGCTCGACCCAGTATTCAAGCGTTTTGCCCGCGTATGGATGGTTGAGGTCGATCTTCACGGCGTCCTCGGTCGCATCGACGATCGAGGCCGGCTTGGCCGCAAGGCCGTCGGCGCTTTGCCACATGACCATCGAGCCCTCCTTTAGGTCGTAACCATGGTCGAGCACCGAGCGCGGGTACCATTGCACGAGCTTCGGATCCGCCGCACCGTAGCCCTCCTCCGGAGGAATCACGAGCGTGCAGCTCTCGCCCACTTCCAGCATGAGCAATGCCCGCTCGACCCCCTTCGGAACCCGGTGCCCGCCGATGCGCACGGCGAGCGGCTCCCCGTCGGATCGGTCGTCGCAAGGGCGATCCCCTCGCACGCCGCCCCGGTAGCGGATGTAAGCCGTCCTGCCCAAACGATCAGTATCCTCCATGGTATCCCGCCTTTCTCATGCGTTGCCCCGTCAGCACCCCCTCCTCATGCAGCAAGGGCCGGCACAGCCCAGCCCGTGGCCGCCGGCCCGGAGGAACCCGGGCCGGCGGCGGGGATGCTTCGCCCTGACCTACAAGATATCCTCGATCACATCCGACTCGTCTATCTCGCCCACCTTGGCATCGTGGCGGTGTGCGCCGAACGCGGCCACGCCGGTGGCCTTCACCTCCACATGCGCCGCCTGGTGCGCATCGCCCTTGTCCACGTGCACGAACTCCCCGCGCGCCTCACGCGGGAGGTACTGCGGCACGATCAGCAGCTGCTTGGGCTTGTCGGCCAACCGTTTCGCCAGCTCCTCCACCTCGCCGTAGCACATAACATTAGCCAGGCAGTGGTGCACGCAGATCGGCTCGCGGCCTCGCTCCGTGCGGTCGGCGCACAGGTCGCACAGATCGGTGGGCAGCGGGAAGTAGTTGAAGTTCCAGTTGTCCTCGTCAATGGCCCACGGCCCGTCCGCATGGACCGCGATGCCGGTCTTTCCCACCGGGTAGCCGTGCTCCTCTTTGCACGACACTTGGCACGAGCCGCAGTTCGTGCAGTACTCGTAGTCGATCAGAAGTCCGTACGTTGCCATATCACACCAGCTTTCCGAATTTTTCCCAGACGACGGCCATATCGGTGTCGTAGCTCTCAGAGACGGGCTCGATGTTGCATATCAGGCACTTGTTGGGCGCGCCGAATCCCAGCTTGCCCATATGCCCGTTGGGAAGCAGGTTGTTGATGTTGCAGCGGAAGTTGCCGTACAGGTTGGGCTCGCTGCCGTCCTCTTCGGGGAACCACCAGCCATGCTGCGCGTGCACGGTCTTCTCGTCGACGATCTCGGACACCCGCGCCTTCATGAAGCACTCGCCGAACATGTTCCACATGCGCACCCATTGCCCGTCGCTCACGCCGTAGCGCTGGGCTGTCACCGGGTTGATCTCCATGATGGGGTCGGGGTTCAACTCGCGCAGATAGGGGATCTGGCGATGCTCGGAATGGAAGAAGGCCGTGGTGCGGGCACCCGTCGTCAGGACGAGCGGGTACTCCTCGGCCAGCTCGGGCTTACTCACCGGGCTGAACTCCGGTTCGATGTAGAACGGCAGCGGGTCCTCGCCGAACTGGTTGTACGCGGTCGACCACAGCTCCACGCGCCCGGTGGGTGTGGCGAAGCCGGGCTGGCCGTCGGGACGCAGCAACCCCTTCTCGTACTTGTAGTAGTCGATGGGCACCTGCGCCACCACGCACTGCGATACGCGGTCGAAGTACTCCCCGTGCTCTTCGACGCCCAAGCGGAACGCCTCCACCAGCTCGTGCTCGTTCGCCCACTTCTCGAAGCGCTCGGGATGCAGGTACTTGCCCAGACGGTACGCCAGTTCCATGTCGGAGGGCAGGTTGCCGCAGTCGATGGCCTTGTGCATGAACCCGGCCGTGACCGTGCAGGGCGCATAGTGCGTGAACACCGTGCCCTCGCGCTCGGCCACCGTGGCGATAGGCAGGAACAGGTCGCAGGTCGCCTGGATCGACGCGTTCATGAACGTGTCGATGCCGATGCAGAACTCCAGCGACCGCAGCAGCGCGGCGCGCCAGCGCTTCGGCTCCATGGAGCAGTTCGTCAGCGCGTTGTCGCCCATGTAGAAGCCCATGCGGATAGGATACGGCTCGTCGGTCTCGAGCGTCTCGAGCATGCGGTCAACCTGCGAGTTCAAGATCATGTTGCAGTAGGCCGGGTACTCGGCCATGCCGATCATCTTCTGGAACAGCTCGTCGGGTATGCACTCCTTGTACCCGAAGCCCAGCTCGTTGTGGCCCGCATCCGAACCGGGCAGCAGCTGGCCGCCGGGGCGGTCCAGGTTGCCGGTGATGGCCTGCAACGAGATGATGCACTGGCTGTTCTGCATGCCGTCGGTCTTCTGATCGACGGCAAGGCCCCATAGGATGGCGGCCGGCTTGGCCGTGGCGTACATGCGGGCGGCGGCGTAGATCTTCTCCACCGGCACCTGGCAGATCTCGGCGGCCTTCTCGGGCGGCATCGTGCGCACGCGCTCGGCCAGCTGGTCGAAGCCGTAGCACCAGTACTCTACGAAGTCGTGGTCGTAGAGGTCCTCCTCGATGATGATGTCCAGCATGGCCATGGCGAGCGCGGTGTCGGTGCCGCTGCGCAGCTGCAGGAGGATGTCGGCGCGGGCGGACAGCCAGTTCACGCGCGGGTCGATCTGGATGATGCGCATGCCGCGACGCATGGCGTCGACCACCGCATGGCCGAAGAAGCCGTCGGGGTTCGACTCGAGCGGCGCCTTGCCCCATATGACCAGGCATTCCGTTAGCTCGTAGCGCTCGTCGTCCCAGCGCCCGGGCAGCGCGCCGGAATAATCCCATTCGGCGTACGTCGTTCCCGTGATGTAGGCCGCCGCTGCCAAGCGCGGGGTGTAGCAGGCGTAGCCCGACTGCATGTAGCAGTAGTTCGGGGTGCCGAACACCATGGTGGGGTACAGCGACATCGTGCCGCCCTCGCGACCGGTGCCCGACATGCCGATGATGGATTCGGGACCGTACTCGGCGCAGATGCGCTCGTAGTTCTCCTTCACGATGCCGAAGGCCTCGTCCCACGAGCACTCTTCCCAGGCATCGGCCTTGCCGCGGTCGGCGCGGTCGCGCTTGAGCGGCACGAGGATGCGCGCCGGATTGTACACGTAGTCCTTCAGCGCGATGCACCGCGGGCACAAACGTCCCTGCGTGACCGGATGGTTCTCGTCTCCCTCGACCTTGACCAAGCGGCCCTCGTCGTTCACATAAAGCTTGAGGCCGCATCCCACGGGATGGCACCCGGGGGGCGACCACGGGCAGGTGCGCGTCACGGTGAGCCCGTCTTCCTCGTAGCGCCAGGGCTTGCCCAGGTCGTTCACGTCCGCGAGCGTTTCGAGCCTCACCGCTTCGGCGGCCTTGTAGTCTTCTTCCCGCATCTCACTCTCCTTCTCGTTTGCCTTGCTGCCTTTGCCGGCCTGCGGGACGGGGGACGGCCCAAGCCGTGCCCCGCCGCCTTCCGCAGGCCGCGCGCAAGCCCTAGTACCGGTAGGGCTTCGGGGCGAACAGCACCTGGTTGGGCTTCTCCGCAAGCTCCCGCGCCAACTCCTCCACCGGCCCGTACTGCATGACGCCGGCCAGGCAGTGGTGCACGCAGCTGGGCTGCTTGCCCTTGGCCGTGCGTTCGGCGCACAGGTCGCACAGGCGGGTGGGAACGGGGATCTTGTTCCAGTTGAACTTCCCGTCCGAGCACTCCCACGGGCCGTCGTCGAGCAGGTGGATGCCCCACTGCCCCACGGGGATGCGGTGCTCTTCCTTGCAGGCAACCTCGCACGACTGGCATCCCGTGCAGAACTCGTAGTCGATCAGCAAACCGTAGGCGCCCATCTATTTCACCAACTTTCCGAATCGATCCCACACCTCTTGCAGGTCGGTGTCGTAGTTCCTCTCTGCCGGCTTCACGCTGCACAGCAGGCACTTGAACGGCGAGCCGAAACCCAGCTTGCCAATGTACTTGTGCGGCACGAGCTCGTTGATGTTAGAGCGCCACACCTCGTAGAGGCTCGGCTCCTCGCCGTCCTTCTCGGGGAACCAGAAGCCATGCTGGGCATGCACCACGCCGGGCTTCACGATCTGCGAAACCTTGGCCTTGAGCACGCACTTCCCGAAGGGGTTCTCCACCTCGACCCACTGACCGTCGGCCACGCCGAAGCGCAGGGCGTCGTCGGGGTTGATCTCGATGAGGGGATCCGGGTTCATCTCGCGCAGGTAGGGAATCTGCTTGCCCTCGGAGTGGAAGTAGCAGTACGTGCGCGCACCGGTGGTCAGCACGAGCGGGAATTGCTCGGCGAGCTCGGGCGTGGACACGGGACTTAGCTGGGGCTCCTCGTAATAGGGCAGCGGGTCCTCGCCGAACTGGCGGAACATCGTCGAGTACAGCTCCACGCGGCCCGTCGGCGTGTTGAAGCCCGGCTTGCCGTCGGGGCGCAGCTTGCCCGACTCGTACTTGCGGTAGGACAGCGTCTCCACTTTCTGGTGCACCACTTCCTCGCGCAGCTCCGCGAACGTCTGCTTGTTGTTCAGGCGGTAGTACTCGAGGAAGTCGTAGTAGTCTTCGAAGCGCTCGTAGTTCTCGGGCATGCAGCGCTTGCCGATCTCGTACATGATCTCGCAGTCGCCCTTGCCCTCGCCCACCGTGATCGACTTGTTCACGGCACCGGCCATGATGGGCGACGCGCCGTAGTGCGTGTACACCACGGTGTCGTGCTCGACCGTGGTCGAAAGCGGAAGGAACAGCTCGCAGCACGCCTGGATGGTGGGCGTCATCCACACGTCGATGCCGAAGCACCACTCCAGGTTCTTCACCATGGCGTCGTGCCAGCGCTTGGGCTGCGCGGCGCAGGTGCCGGCGAGGAAGTTCGTGTCCTCGAAGCCGCCCATCTTGAACGCGTACGGCTCGCCTGTCTCCAGCGCATCGAGCACCATGTCGCATTGGGCGTTCAGCACGAGCCCCACGTAGGCCGGGTACTCCTTGATGCCCATGATCTTGCCCTGCAGCTCCGGGCCCAGGTTGTTCCAGCCGAAGCCGAGCTCCAGCCCGTCGTTCACATCGCCGATGAGCTGCCCGCCCGGCACGTCGATGTTGCCGGTGATAGCCTCGAGCGCCAACACGCAGTGGCCGGCCTGCACGCCGTTGGACTTCTGGTCGATGGCCAGGCCCCAGGCGATCTGCGCGGGCTTCGACGTGGCGTACACGCGCGCCGCCTCGCGGATGAGGTCGGCATCGATGCCGCAGATCCCGGCGGCCTTCTCCACCGGCATGTCCCGCACGCGCTCGGCCAGCTGGTCGAAGCCGTAGCACCACTTGTCCACGAAGTCGTGGTCGTAGAGGTCCTCGGAGATGATGACGTTCAGCATGGCCATGCCGAGCGCGGCATCGGTGCCGGGACGTAGGCGCAGGTGCCAATCGGCGCGCGTGGCCACCCAGTTCACACGCGGATCGATGCTCATGAGCTTCGCGCCGCGGCGCATCATGTCAATGGCCGCATGGCCGAACAGGCCGTCGCCGTTGGACGGCAGCGGCTCCTTGCCCCAGAACACGATGAGCTCCGGCAACGTGAACGCCGGATCGTCGTAGCGGCCGGGCAGTCCGCCGGCGTAGTCCATCTCGGGGTAGGTCGCGCCCAGCACGTAGGTGGTGCCGGCCACGCGCGGAATGTAGCACGAGTAGCCCGATTGCGTGTAGCATGCGTTCGGCGTGCCGAGCGCCGAATGAGCGTATGCCGGCAGCATGGGGCCGCCCTCGCGGCCAGTGCCGCCCATGAGCAGGATGGACTCGGCGCCATAGGTCTCCTTGTAGTAAGCAACCTTCTCCGCAATCAGGTCGAATGCCTCGTCCCACGAGATGCGCTCCCATTTGTCCTTGCCGCGGTCCTCGCGGGCGCGCTTCATCGGGTAGCGCATGCGGTCGGGGTTGTACACGTAGTCGGGGATCGTCAGGCACCGTACGCACAGGCGTCCGTTCGTGATCGGATGGTTCTCGTCGCCTTCCACCTTCACCAGCTCGCCCGCATCGTTCACGTAGGTTTTGATGCCGCAGCCGGTAGGATGGCAGCCCGGTGGCGACCAGGCACAGCCGCGTATGACGGTGAGGCCGTCCTCCTCGTAGCGCCACGGCTTGCCGAGGTCGGACGTTCCCTGGCCTTTGAAAATCTTCATGCCCTCTCCTCTTCTCGTCTTTGCATGTCGGCCGTCGGCCGACGCTCCGGCCTACGGGCCGGGCGCGGCGCGAAGCGGCCACGCGCGCCTTCCGGCAGGGGGAGCCCCGGCCGAGCCGCAGCCGGGCATGCCGTCAAGGCTTCGATGATGCTCCTTTCCTTGTCTCGAGCGCCGACGGGCGCGACGCCCCGCTCGGCACAGCGCGCCCCCGCACGATCCGGCTCGCGGCAACGCTGCCTGCATGGCCCCTGCGATGGGGAACATGGCACTGACTGCAATCTAGGCCGCAAACACCCGGCTGGGAATCGTACGCGAATTGCGAAAAACGCCGATACGGCGGGAAACCCCTCGTACTCCACGTCCGAATGACGGTATGGCGACAACGTCTTACCTGATCAGATCGCTGAAAAAGAAACGGTCCCTCGAAAGGGACCGTTTCCGCCGTGCAGCGCCTCGATGCGGCTAGCGCAGCTTGCGCAGGCCGATGAAGAAGATGACGATGCAGATGAGGTAGCATGGCACGAGCACGGCATACGATGCCGTCGCCCATCCGAACGCCGCAACGGCGTTGCCCATGAACATGGCGCCCACGAACATGCCGAGGTTCTGCGTGGTGGCCACGAGCCCGTTCGCCACGGGGACGTCGTCGGGGTCTACCGTGTCGGGCGTGGCCGCCCAGATGATCGAGGGCACGAAGCCGCCCGCGATGCCGGCGAGGATCATGATGCCCCAGTACAGCTCAGGCACCTGGCAGGTGAACACCACGGCGGTGTAGGCCACGCCGCCGATGAGAGCGAACAGCAGCACCCACTTGCGCGTCTTCAGCCAGTCGGAGATCTTGCCGCACAGCGGCGCGCAGATAGCGCCCGCCACGCCGAACGCCGAGGCGATGCCCGTGGCCCACACCAGCGTCGTCGCCAGCTGCTCGGTCAGGTACGTGGTCAAGAAGCCGTTGATGGCCATGAACGCAGCCTCGTCGAAGAAGAAGATCATACCGAGCGCCCAGAGCATCGGGTTCTTGAGGGCGCGCTTGAAGTCGGCCTTGCCGGCTACCTGGTCCTCCTCGGTCTGATAAGGCCTTTCCGGCTCGCGGTAGAAGACGACGAACACGATGCCCACCACGATGTCGAACACGAACGTGCCCCACCACACGGTCTGCCAGGGCAGGGCGAGCGTGTCCACCACGTACCCGTAGAGCACCGGGCAGATGCACATGGCAAGCGCCACCCACATGGCCCAGATGCCCAGCGGGAAGCCGCGTTTCTCGGGGGCGAACCATGGGGCGATGGCCGAGGCGCCCGCCACGCCCATGACGCCCATGCCGGCGCCCTCGAGGAACCGGCTGACCATGAACACGGTCACGTTTTCGGTGAGCGCACCCATCACCGAACCTACTGCGGCGCAGCCGATGGCTATGAGCACGACGTTGCGTATGCCCAGCTTGTTGATGAGACCCGCCGTGGGGAACGCCATGACGAAGCCGAGCACGTAGAACAGGGCGATTACCCATCCCAAGGTGTCGGGACCGAACCCGAACGTCTGCATGACGACCGGCGCGAGCGCGGTCACCTTGGCCATGTTGGCCGGGGCGGTGAAGCCGGCCAAAAACGTCACGGCCAGCACGACCCAGCCGTAACTTGAGTCCGTACTCTTGGTTTTTACTGCCATAAGAGCCCTCCTTCGAGAATGACCGCCATGTCTCCCCTTCGTTTATGGCTCCCCCATAAACAAGATCGCCGCCAGGGCCGCAGAGCCCGGAGCACAGCGCGATTATTCCGCGCAGGAAGGTCGCCTGTGAATTGGCCGCAAATGAGGAAAAGACGCTCGCCGCGGGTAATGAGGCGGCACTACGCGGTCTCATGCCGCCCGTACGAGGCCTCGCACCAACGTCACAACGCGCTTGAGGCGGAGACCTGCTCGGACAGACCGCCCGAGGCCTCCTCGTCGACAGGCACCTCGATATCCTCGATGAAGTCGAGCAGCTCTTGGCGCGAGTGGATGCCGAACTTGCGGTAGATGTTGTAGATGTGCGTCTTGGCGGTGGACTGCGAGATGTAGAACGTGTCCGTGATGTACTTGGCGTCACGTCCCTTGAGCAAGATCTGCAGTATCTCCCGCTCGCGCGGGGAAAGTCCGTAGCGCTCGCAGGCGATCGCCCTCTTCTGCTGCCACAGCGTCTTACGCTGGCCCTCGTACTCGAGGTGCGCGCGCGTCTCGTCGTCGAGCCCTGTCTCGATGACCGGCTCGAACGGGTATATCTGGTAGTTCACGCGTATCTGCATCCAGGCGCACACCACGGCTGCCGCCACGCAGGTGGCGTACAGCGCCGAGGGGCTGCCTTCCGACGCCAGGCCGCCAACTGAGAAGAGGACGCCCCCGGCGAAGATGCCCGCGAAGAACACCGAGCCCTCCTGCCCGAACAGCCATACCGGCGAGATCATGTCGAAGCGCGACGTCTCCACCACCGCATTCAAGAGGACGATGACGTTGAGGCTGACGAAACAGGTGTAGAGGCAGACGAGCCCGAGCTGCACCTCGCTGGGAACGGCGGGCAGCGGAAGCAGCAGCAGGGCAGCCGCGAACGCAGGGCTCTTCTTCAGCGCCTCCTTGTAGGTGCGCTCGTCGGTCTGCTCCAAGAGCAGCGAGAAGATGCCCGCGAGCCCAACCGAGGCGCCAAGCGCCACGAGGGCGACATCGGGGGGATAGCCGAGGAAGAACGCGAGCAGCGAGCCGCCGAGCATGAACCCCAGCATGAGCAGCGTGTGGTTGTTGCCCTTCACCTTGATGCTGCGCCGTTTGGAGTCCTCCGCGCCCACCAAATCGCTGTAGCGGTAGGGCTTGCGGGAGAACAGGAGCGAGAGGGCGGCGCAGAGCGCCACGGCCACGAACAGCATGGCATAGGCGTACCAGAAACCCATCTGCGAGAGCACCAGCAACATGACGCCCACGTACATGAACGCAAGGTCGAACACGAGCATGAGCGCCCGCCGTGCCAACCGCTCGAGGAAGCGCCCGTACAAGAAGGCCGTCGCCACGACCCCGACCCCGGCGAGCGAGGCCGCGGCAAGCGGGAGCCCGAAACCGAGCGCGCCCATGGCCGCGAGCGAGGCGATCGTCTGGACGGCGAGGGTCGCGCGCCTCCCCGCCCCGGACTGCAGTGCATCGCAGGCAAGCTGGCCCGCGCGGAGGGCCACGGCTGCAACGAGCGCCATGGACACGGCGACGACGCTGCCGTGTACGAGGCCAGGTGATGCGCACAGCGCCGCAACGAGGATCAGCGCGGCGTTGCCCACGCCCACGCCGAAGCCAAGACAGCCGTCCACGAGCACGGCCTCGAAATCCCCGCCGTTCTCCCCGATGGGCTTGGCGGGCGCCTCGCAGACATCCTCGCAAGAATACGAAGTATCCATAGCGGTCCCCCTACCTGCGCGAAACTTATATACCAGCGGCAAGATCAGGTTAAAAGCCTGATCATTTGCCCTTTCACCTTACGGCATCGAACGTTTCAGCCACCGGAGAACAACGCGGTTTTTCGGCGGCGGCGCCCTCGAGGCACGCTCATTACACTCACGCGGGCCTCATCCCCGCCTTCGACTTTACTATCCTGCGCCTGGTCAAACCATCGTACGCGAAGTATGAAACGATTTGCCCGCCTCCTAAGCGAGGTGCTAGCGCATGCGGCAGAGGGCAAGGAGGATCGTGCCCGCAAGCCCGAGCCCCATGAGCACGCCGCCCGCAAGGAACCAATGATCCAAGGACGGGCCGAGGAGCATCTGGACGAGGAACGTTCCCAGGAACTGGCCGACCCCTTGGACCGTGACCATGAGGCCCATGCCGACCGAGGCGAGCTCGGGACGCGGGACGAGCCCTACGAACCCCGATAAGAACAGCCCCACGCCGCCCATGCCGACCAAGCCCATCACCGCCACGGCAATCAACATGAGAGCGCCCGTATCGGTATACAGGAGGAAGGTGCACGGCCCCATCACGGCCGATGCCGCGACCAGCAGGGCCTTACGCCGTCCCCTGCGATCCGAGATCGCCCCGAACAAGGGCGAGGACGCCACCGATAGCAGCATGGGAGCCGTGCTGACGAGCCCCGACCAGGTAGGGTCGACACCCTGCATCTGCAGGATCGTCGGAACGAAGGAGAGCACGGCCAGGAGGCAGACGTTGAACATCGCGAAGCCTCCGAGAAAAAGCAGGATGTCGCGCGTCAGCAGCATCCGCCAAAGCCCCCACGCGGCGCAACCGCGGGATCGTCCGGACGCGGCACCGCTTTTTGCAGCCTTCGCCTCCTCGGCCGCCGTCCGGGCGCGCGGCATCCTGATGGCCGCCAGAACGAGCACGGCGGCCAGGACGGCGCCGACGGCGAACACCGTCCACACTCCCGCGAACCCCATCGCCTCGAACACGGTAGGCGTCACCACGGCCGCCGCCGTGGAGCCCACGCAACCCCAAACGCCCCAGATGCCCATGGCCGTGCCCACCTTGTCCGAATCCACGCACGCCCTGACTACCAAGGGCCCGCACGTGGTCAGAATCGTCAGGGCGACCCCTTCCACCGCACGCGAGGCGACGAGCGCCGCGCTCGAGCCCGCAGCCAGCCCGATACACGATCCGGTCACGGCGATGCCCAACGCCGCAACCATCATGTTCTTCGCGCCGAACCGCTGCGCCAGCAACCCGGACGGCAATACCGCGAACACGCTCGCCAGCGTGAATATCGACATGAGCCAGGAAGCCGCCTCGGCATCCATGGCGAAAAGCGCCATGAGAGAGCTTAGGATGGTGGGAACCTTGTATTGGATCATGGCAACCGCGACGCCGGCAGCCAGCAGCACCGTCCCAACCCGAACGGGACTTCGATAGGCGCCCTTCTTCTCCCGACGGCCTGCTTCCCTGTCCGCGCAGACTCCTCTCTCGATGGTTCGAGAACACGATAGGCGATCGCTCGGCCGCCCGCTATCGAAAGGGAAGTCCGATATCGGCTGGTCGTCTCATACTTCACATACGATAGGCATGCCGTGCGCTTACGTTTACCATCTGATCCAAGCGGAACCGGGATACCAACCGTTGTCGTTCGGGACGGCCGCCCGGCTTCCCCGTGCAACCCCCGCGACAAGGAGGAGAAAACATGGCAGACGAGAAGAAGCCCGTTCAAGACGAGACGGCCGAAAAGAACAAGGAGGCGAAGGCTCCCGTCAGCGAGATCTGCGGGAATGCGGAAGAGGGCGCAGCGGCGCTCGTGGACGACGACAGCGAGATCAGGCCCGTCGAGGGATTCTTCCTCACGTCGCAGCGCTGGCATTAGACGCAGGGCAGCGGATGGCCGCGAGTCGAGAAGGGCCACGTGTCCGGAACAAGGAGGCTTCACCATGCCGAGCAAAGGGCAACGCGTCCGATTCCTGTACCGGGGGAGCTTCCCCGACGGGAGGACGTTCGACGACTGCAAGGGCGTGCCGCACGAGATCGTGCTCGGGCGCAGGCAGGTCATGAAGGCGCTCGAGGAGACGCTTTCCGCCATGGAGCCGGGCGAGGAGCGCATCTTGGAGCTCTCCCCCGCCGAGGCGTACGGCGCCTACGACGAATCGGCGCTGCAGCGCGTGCCCACCTACCGTATTCCGAACGGGGAGAACCTGCCCGTGGGGCAGATGATCGCCTGGAAGACGCCGCGCAGCGCCGAGCCGGTGCCCGCCACCGTCGTGAGTGTAGAGAACCAAGTGGCGACGCTCGACTTCAATCATCCCCTCGCCGGGAAGGACCTCGTCTACTGGGTCAAGCTCATCGACGTTGTGCCGGCGGCGGGCGATCCGACCGCCTGACGATGCACAAGGGCGGTAGCCCGCACTCCGAGGGCCGAGCGGCATCTCGTACGCAAGGGCCAAACGGCCCTCCACCGGCCCTTCCACGCAACGGGGCCCGCTGCTTTCGCGGCGGGCCCCGTTGCGTGCGCGCGGGCGGCGGTCGGCGCTACGCCAGCGCCTGCTCCACGAAGGCGCTGGAGAGCTCGGCGCCTGGCTCGCCCTCGTACTGCGTCATGAGGAAGTGCGTGGCCTTGCGGATCATCGTGGGCGTCTGGCCCAGGTCGTGCGCGATGTAGGCGATGGCCTCCGGGGAGAGCACGGGGCTCTTCCCCTCCTCGGTGTAGTCCTCCACGAGGCCGCGCACGTACTCCTCGAGGCCGGCGTCGTCGAGGGCCTCCATGGTCACTTCCTCGAAGTCGCCCAGCATGCCGCCGAAATCAGACAGGTCGTACTCGGACAGCGGCTTGGTGGAGGTGATGACGGTGTCCAGGCGCCGCTTCAGGCGCTCGCCCAGCAGCAGCTTGCACATCATAGGCCCCATCTCGGGATCGTCGAAGAAGCCCTCGAAGTCGTCCAGGAACAGCACCTCGTAGGTGCCCAGATCCTCGAAGTAGCCGTCGTAGACCTCGGCGCGCATGGCCTCGGGCAGCTCCGAGCAGGGGCGGTAGAGCACCTTCTTCGTGGACAGCAGGTCCTTGTCCAGCTGGCGCCCGCGCACGAGCGTCGTCTTGCCGGACTCCTTCGGGCCCACGAGGAATATCTTCTCGGGCTTGTCGTGCGGCTGGGTGATGTTCGCGATGCGCTCGAACGCCTCGCGGTTGCCGTCGGTCTTGACGAACTCGTCCAGTGGCATTCTCATGGTGATGGCTCCCCTTTCGCCTTCTTTGCCTGACCGGCCGCGAAGCCGCGCCGCCGGGGCGCGCTCCGCTGCGATGTACCGCCATTCATAGTAGCAAGGCCGCCGACCCAAGGCGAGTATGAAGGCCGCAACTCATACCAGAAGGGGTATGCCGCTGCGTATGAGATCGGCAATGCCCAGGCCGGCTGCGGCTGGCAGGGAGCCCTGGCAAAGGAAGGCAGACAGCCGTTTGAGAGCCGTCTGCCTCCTAGTAAGATTGCCCGCGTTCGCATCTGCCGGCTTTACGCCTCGACCGGCTCGCCGGTTTTCAAGTCGGTGCGCTCGCCCGTTGCGGGGTCAACCAGCTGGTTGGCCATGACGTCGTAGTCCATGCCCGCCTCCCGCGCCCTGCGGAAACGCTCGATCTCCCCTTGTCGCGGCGACTCGACCTTTCGGTACCAAGGAAAGTTTCCCGTCGCGGCGATCTGCTCATAGGGCATCGTATCGCCCTCCCTCACCGGATAGACCTTGCAGATCATTCCCTTGATAGGCGACCCCACGCCTCCCTGGCCGGTCACGAACGCCCGCGTGCAGTTGTTCGGATTGGACTCGAACGTGCCGAACAGATAGGGAGCGGACGGATCGGACTCGGGGAACCACCAGCCGTGCTCGGCATGAACGGTTTTCTCGTTGACCACCGGCGAGACCTTCGCCTGCTGTTTGAAGCGGCCATGGTCGTTCTCTATCCACGCCCACTGGCCGTCCTGGATGCCGTACCTTTCGGCCGTGGCCGGGTTGATGAGCACCCGCGGCTGGGGATGCAGCTCGCGCATGGTGGGCAACTGCCGATGCTCGCTATGGAAGAACTCGAACGACCTGCCACCGCAGGTCAAGATCAGCGGGTACTCATCCATGAGCTCTGGCGTGGACAAGGGGCCCTCCGGCGGCTCGGTATGGAACGGCGTGGTATCCAAGCCCCAGTATCGATACAGAAGGGGTGCGAGCTCCAAGCGACCCGACGGCGTCCCGTAGCCCACCGAGCCGTCTTCGCGGAACATGCCCTTCTCGGCCTTGTGGTACGTCGCGTTGAACTCGTCGTAAGCGTGCCCCACCATGGAAGGATCGCGTACGAGCTCTTCCCACGAAGCCGTGAACAGCGTCTTGCCCGTGTTCTTGGCCCCGCCTTGGTCGGTGGCCTCCGTCGTAGCGGAGAAGGAGCCGGTGCCGTCGTGCAGATACCAGTTGAGCCAGTCGATATCGGTCTCCCACTGGCCGAACACCTCGGGGTTCAGGCGCTTGCCCAAATCGAGAATAATTTGCTCGTCCGACTTCGCCTCGTAAAAATCAACCACCTTAACCATGGCGCGGCAAGGCGACCACCACGTACGCGCCGAATTGCGCTCGGCGCTCATGGCAACCGGCAAGACGATGTCGGCCAGAGCCACCGACGTCGGCGTAAGGTAGGGATCGGCATTCACGATAAACGGTATGTTCTGCATGGCTTTCATGACACGAGGAGCATCCTGGCTCGGACACGACAGCGTGTTGGACGACTGTATCCACATCATCTTGATGGGATACGGGAACCCGTCCTCGATGGCCTGGAGCAGCCCGTCCGAGCTCGCATGTGCCACGAAGTCGCCGCCTTCGATGGACAGGGCGAAGTTGTTGTTGAGCTTCTTGGCGCGCCATTCGGGCGGCGTGAGGTGCTCGCCCGACGCGTAACCGGCGTTGATCTCGAACGCGTTGTGCACGAGGATGTTGCCGCCCGGAACGTCCACGTTGCCGCACAAGGCCATGAGGTCGCAGCCTGCAAGGCACAAGGCCATTGCCGAAACTTGCTGGTCGAACGCGAGGCCCCACTGGATGGCACCCGGCTCGGCCCGCGCGTACAAACGCGCCGAATCACGGATGTCGTCGGGATTCAAATCGCAAATCGCCGCCGCCCATTCGGGCGTCGTCTCGCGCACCGACTCGACAAGCTCGTCGAAGCCGGAGCACCAGGCTTCGACATGCTCCTTGTCGTACAGCTCCTCCCCGATGATGACGTTCAGCCAAGCGCAGGCAAGAGCGGCATCGGTTCCAGGTCGTATCTGCAGCCAATGCTCGGCGCGCACGCCCCACCACGTCAGCCTCGGGTCGATGGAGATGATCTTCGTCCCCATCTGCACGCACTGCACCAGCCAGTGGCCCACGTAGCCGTCAGCGTTCGACGCAAGCGGCTCGTTGCCCCACACCACCAGCACCTCCGGCGGTACCCACTCGGCGTTGCCGTAGCGGTCCGCATGCGTCTCGGACGCGTCCACGATGGGGAAGTCGCCGAAAGGCGCGATGCTGCCGCAGATGCGCGGCATGTAGCAGGAAAAGCCGGTAAAGCCGAAGGTCGAGATGTTGGGCGTCTTCAGGCCTGCTTGGCCGAAGAACGGCACTTGCCAGTTGATGTTGCGCCCGGTTCCGTGCACGCAGATGATGGCGTTGCCGCCGTCCGTCTCCCAAATGCCCCTCACCCGTTCCTCGATCTCGTCGTATGCCTCGTCCCACGAGATGCGCTCCCACTTGTTCTCGCCGCGCTCTCCGGCGCGCCTCATGGGGTACTTCAGGCGGTCGGGATGGTTCAGGGACTCGTCGAGCGTCAGGCATTTGATGCAGAGCTTGCCGTTCGTGCACGGATCCAGCGGATCGCCCTCCACGCGCCTTACCTTGCCATCTTTTTCGTAAAGCAGGATCCCGCACGAGGTATGGCAGCCCGGAGGCGAGTAGTGGTACGTGCGCGTGACGGTGTAGCCGTCCTCCTCCCAGCGCCATTCCCCCTCATGATAGGCAGCGCGATCAACACCATCAAGAAATTCCTGGTAATCAGCCAATGTTCTCTCCTTTCCTTGTAGCCGCATCGCAATCGAAGCTTTGAGGCGCGCCCGTTACTCCCACTGCGCCCGCAGCTTCTTCTTTTGGGTGAGGGCTATGCCCACCAGCACCGCGCAAGCGGCCAGAATGGCAATCCCCGCGAAGAACGAGCCGATGTAGCTGCCTGTGAGATCGAAGCAGGCCCCCACTGCGGCAGCTCCGAAGCAGCCGATGATCCCCGACATGCGCGAGTACGACAGTATCTGCGCGAAGTACTTTTTCCCGAACAACTCCGATATGAGCGTCGGAACCGAGATGGTGATGATGACCGAGTTCATGCCGAACACGAAAGCGCATGCCATGAGCGGCACCTCGGCCTGCAAGAACGAGAAGCCGAGCAACGAGGCAGCCGTCACCCCCAAGGTGATGTACGTGGATGCGGCAACGCCTATCTTGTCGGTAACCCACCCCATGACCAGCGTGGCCACGCTGTAGCCGAGCTGGGCCATCGACAGTATGCCGGCACCGAACGCAGCCGAGTACCCGATGGACTCGGCGAATCCCGGCAGGTGATTGTTGTATCCGCTGAACAGAGCCTCGATGCCTGCATACAGGAACACGCAGACGAAGGCCAGCGTGACGATCGCCTTACGGGCGGGCATGCCCTTCTCCGATGCCCGGGTCTCGGCCATCGCCTCGCCCTGTTCCGCGCCGTAAGGCCGCAGGCCCATATCGGAGGGATGGAGGCGGAATACGAACAACGTGAACGGGAGGACGATGACGCACATGGCCAACGCGATGCTGGGGTAGGCCATGCGCCAGCCTACGGTCTCTATCAGGAAATTGCCGAATATCGGGAAGAAGAACCCGCCGATGCCCGACCCGCACATGGCGATGCCGAGCGCGGTACCGCGCTTGGCCACGAACCAGTTCTCGATGAGAACCGTCGAGGCCACAA
Organism: Gordonibacter pamelaeae; assembly: GCF_003340385.1. Taxonomy (NCBI): domain Bacteria; kingdom Bacillati; phylum Actinomycetota; class Coriobacteriia; order Eggerthellales; family Eggerthellaceae; genus Gordonibacter; species Gordonibacter pamelaeae. The sequence goes on from NZ_PPTS01000004.1 coordinate 38,044, forward strand.
CGAACACGAGGGCGCCCGCGACGCCGAGGACGACGCCTGCCGCATACCACTGCCAAAGCTCGTTCATAAGACCCATCGCAGCCTCGGTGGCCGCCAGCACCAGAAAGCACGTTGTCAGGAACACGCGAAAATCCCATTTCGGAAGGTATTTCGCAACCAGCGGATACGTGGCCGTCGTGGCAATGAAGTAGAACGTGAGGTACAGCGCAAGCGCACCGCGATCGAACCCCAGCTCGTTGCAGACGGGCACGATGAAAATCCCGCCCGCGTTCATGATGGCCCCCAAAGCCCCGGCCTGAAGAAAGAAGCACCCGATCATCACCCACCATGCATAATGGACGCCCTGCGATTTCTCCGACACGGAAAACACCTCCTAGAAGGCAGCCTTTCCGCCTAGCTAGGCGGAAAGGCTGCTGAATCGATTGTCCGTCACGCCTCCCAGTGCGCCTCCCTGACCTTCTTGGCAGGGACGAACGACAACAGGATGATGGCAATGGCAACGACTGCGATTACCGCTCCGACCAGGAACGAGCCGCTATAGGTTTTCGTCATGTCGAAGATGATGCCGATGACCGGGGCGCCCATGGACCCGCACAGCCCCACGCCCATCATGCAGTAGGACAAGATCTTATCGTAGGCCTTCATGCCGAAGTGCTCGCGTGCCAGCATCGGCACCGAGATGGTGACGATGGCGTTGTTCATGCCGAAGAAGAATGCCGTGACCATGAGGGCGAGCTCGGTAGAGGCCATGGAGAAGCTCACATAGCAGACGATCAGGATGGCGTAAAGAATGACCGTGAGCCAGCGCACGCCGATCTTGTCGACCAGGATGCCGCCGACGAGCGAGGCGATGATATAGCCGACCTGCAACGCGATCATGAGCGTCGATGAGAAGATGAGCGCCTCGGGGCCGAGCACCTCCACGGCGTTGGCCTGCACGAAGGAGTTGAAGCTGCCCGGGAAGGCCGACAGCATGCAACCTAGGAACAGCAGGACGAAGGCGAGCGTCGGCAGCGCGAACTTCAAGGGCACGCCCGGCAGGCTCTTGGACTCGCCCATCTCGTCTTCTTCGGCACCGAACGCATGGAGCCCAATCTTCGCCGGATCCTCGCAGAACACCGTGAGCGAGAAGAAGAGGATGCACAGCAGCAGGATGGCGTTCAGGTAATAGGCGCTCTGCCACCCCATGACCGTGGACAGCGACGTGAACACCAACGGGAAGAGGGCGCCTCCGACGCCGGACATCAGCTGCGCGATGCCCAGGTAGCGCCCGAGCACCTTCTTGCCGAACCAGGCCCCCATGAGCAGCGGCGTGGCGTACAGGAAGTACATGCCGCCCGTCAAGCCCATAACCGCGCCTATGGCCATGAACTGCCATGTCCAGCTTGCGTCGGCGAACGTGAACGCGACGACGCACAGGGCGGTGACGACGACGTCGAGGGAGATGACTATCCTCGCCCCGAACTTGGGGATGAGTATCCCCGCGAAGAACGTGCCGAACAGCGCGGCTATGCCGTAGCAGGTGATCCACATGGCGAACACGCCCATATCCACGCCTACGGCAGCGGGGACGATGGCAAAGAACGCTGATGACGAGTTGAGCACGGTCCCCAAGCCGCACGCCTGCATGACGCAGCAGCCCACGAACACGAGCATGGCCCTTTTCTTGCTGCGCGCATCTATATCGGTAGACATAACGATATCCTCCTTAAAGCTTGACATTCCCCTGTTTCGGTAGGCCCGGCACGGCACCTCCTGCCCCAAGACGGGGAACCGGCCGGGCTCGGCCTGCTACTTCGTGTAGAGCGCCCAGCGGGTCTCGCCGCCCATCTTCTTCACCAGATCCTCGGCCTCGCCGTAGTACATGCACCATGCCTGGCAGTGCTGCACGCACATGGGCATCTTCCCGGCTTCCGTGCGAGAAGCGCACATATCGCAAGCCTTGGTGAGAACGGGGAGCCAGGTCCACTCCCAACGCTCGGGTCCTTCCTTGCCCTCGTAGGCGTAGGGCCCGGTCTCGGTGAGCTTGATGCCGAACTCGCCCTTGGGCAGCCCGAGCTCCTTCTTGCAAGCCACCTCGCACGAATGGCAGCCGGTGCAGTACTCGTAGTTGATCAGAATCGCCTTGGTCATGATAGCCTCCTCCTTATGCTTGCATGGGCTGGTAGTCGTCGCGCCAGCCACCGAGTTGCGTGATCTGCTCTCCGGGCATGACGTCGCCGTCCTTTACCTTGTAGATACGGCAGCGCGTGCACTTGATGGGCGACCCGATGCCGCCGGGACCGGATTGGAAGTTGCGCGTGAGGTTGTTCACGTTGTAGTCGAAGCACCCGTGCAGGTGCGGCACGGCCCCCTCCTCCTCGGGCTTCCACCAACCGTGCTCGGCCGATAGGCAGTCGTCGGGAATGCCGGCGAACACCTCGACCATCTGCTTGCAGCGCCCCTCGTCGTTCTCCATCCAGATCCAATCGCCGTCCTGCAGGCCGTATTCGGCGGCCGTTCCGGGCGACACCTTCACGCGCGGCTCGGGGTGGAACTCGCGCATCGTGGGCGCCTGGCGGTGCTCCGTATGGAAGAACTCGTAGGAGCGAGCGCCGTTTATCAGATAGAACGGGAACTTCTCCATGATCTCCGGGGTGGTCTCCCAGGTCTCGGGAGCAGGCGTGTACACCGGGTACGGCGGTATCCCCCACGATTGGAAGATGGTCGGCACCAGCTCGATGCGGCCGGAGGGCGTGTTGAACCCGACCTGGCCGTCGGGGCGCAGCATTCCCTTCTCGTGCTTGAAATAGGTTGCGTTCCATTCGTCGTAGGCATGGCCGCCCGCTTCGACCAGCTGGTCGAAGGTGTAAGGACACTTCGTGGTGACGGACGGGCCCCCGTCCTCGGTCACGGAGGTGTGGCCCCAGTTGTCGTCCGTGGCGGCCGAGAAGTTCGCCTTCTGCACTTTGCCGTCGGGCCCCACGACCGCGAGGTCGGTCAGCAGGTAGTCGTTGATGAGGTCCTCGGCAGACTCCCAGCGCACGAACAGGTCGGGGTTCAGACGGCGGCCCAGCCAAAGCGCTATCTCCTCGTCGGATTTCGCCTCGTAGAAACTCGTGACCTTCTTCATGGCGCGCAACGGCGTCCACCAGGTACGAGCCGAATCGCGCTCCACCGACATGGATACCGGCAGGACAAGGTCGGCGATGGCGACCATCGTCGGCGTGACGAACGGGTCGGCATACACGATGAAGGGTATCTCCTTCATGTACTTGTAGGCACGCGGCACCTGCCCCTCGTGGCCAGCGAACGCATTGCAGCTCTGCGCCCACAGCATCTTGATGGGGTACGGCTCGCCCGTTGCGGGGACCTCGCCCGCCTCGAGCACCGAGGCCATCGCATCGCAGTTCGACATGCCCACGAAATCGAGCCCTTGGTCGCCAACCATCCACTTGCGGAACTTGCGTTCGAGGGCCTGCGGGTCGGCGTAGAGGTCCACCGAAGAGTAGCCGGCGTTGATGTCGAACGAGTTGTGCACGAGCACGTGCGTGCCGGGCTTCTCGATGTTGCCGCAGATGGCCATGAGATCGCACACGGCCTCCACCCAATGCATGGACGACCTCGTGCCGGCATCGAATACGAGGCCCCATTGTATGGCCCCGCGGTCGGCGCTCGCGTAGAGGCGCGCCGCTGCGACGATCTCGTCCTCGGGAACGCCGGTAATCGATGCCGCCCAGGCGGGCGAGAACTGCTGCACATGCTCCTTGAGCTCGTCGTAGTAGGCGCACCAGTTGTCGACGAACTCATGATCGATCAGATCCTCGCCCATGATCACGTTGAGCCACGCGAGCGCGATACAGCAGTCCGTGCCGGGTCGCGGCCTCAGCCAGTGCTCGGCACGCGCCCCCCACCAGGTGAGAACGGGATCGATGGAGACTACCTTGGTGCCCATCTGCACGCACACGTTCAGCCAATGGCCCAGGTAGCCGTCACCGTTCGATTTCAAAGGCTCGTTGCCCCAGACCACCAGCACATCAGGGCGCACCCACTCGCTATGGGCGTAGCGCTCGGGCAACGTCTCCGACGCGTCGACGATAGGATAGTCTCCCAAGGGGCCGGCGGCACCGCACACGCGGGGCATGTAGCACCACCATCCCGAAAAGTAGATACCGCCCACGTTCGCAGTCCGGAAGCACGCCCCGGCTATGAACGGGACCTGCCAGTTGATGTTGCGACCCGTGCCATGGCCCACCAGAATGGATTCGCGGCCCAGGCCCTTGCCGTCGATCTCCTCTTTGATGTAGGTATCGATCATGTCGAGCGCCTCGTCCCACGAGATGCGCTCCCACTTGTTCTCTCCGCGCTCGCCCGCGCGTCTCATGGGGTACTTCAGACGTTGGGGATGGTTCACCATCTCGTCCAGGTCCAGGCAGCGCATGCACAGCTTCCCGTTCGCATACGGGTCGAGCGGATCACCCTCCACCTTCTCCAGCTTGCCGTCCTTGGTATACAGCAGGACACCGCAGGAGTCGTGGCAGCCGGGAGCGCTGTAGTTGTAGGTGCGCGTGACGGTGCAGCCGTCCTCCTCCCACTCCACCTCCCCTTCGTGGTACGCCTTGCGATCGATGCCGTCCAAGAACTCCTCGTAGTCAATCATGGACTCTCCTCCTTTATCATCCCGGGCCGATGCCGCCAATGGCGCGAAGGATACGTAGCCGGAAATCGCCTGTCATCGTGGCGTTCTCGGTGTTTTGGCCCGTACCCTGAACTTGACGATGCCCGACCTCGGGAAACACGGATAAATAAGCCTCTTCGTCTCTTCGTTAAGGCAGGTGCGGCTCCTGCCCGCACTCAACGTCGCCGCGGCTTTCGCCCGCGGCTCGTCGGGTCCCGCTCGGTGCGAACGCAAGCGCACCGCATGCCGGGCAGCGCCCCGACACGGGGTCGACCGTGCCGCCGCACGCAAGGCACGGTATCGTGGCGGGGGAAACGTAGAAGGGGCTGCCTTCGCGGTACTTGCCGCACCTGCCGCATCGCGTGCACGGATAGCACAACGCCCTCGCCCTACCTCAGGTCAACCAGCTCGACCCAGTACGCGAGCGTCTTGCCGGCGAAGGGATGGTTGAAATCGAGCTTCACCATGTCGGCGGTTTCCTCCGTCACCCAAGCGGGCATGCGTCTTCCGTCGTCGGGGTTGGTCCAGAAGACCACGTCCCCCGCTTTGAGGTCGTAGCCGTGCTCCACCATGCCTTTGAGGTGCCACGACGCGAGCTTGTCCTGGTACGCGCCGTAGCCGAGCTCGGGCGGCACCTCGATGGACCGCGCCTCGCCCACCTCCATGCCCACCACAGCCTCCTCCACTCCCCGCGGAAGCTGCATGGTCCCGATCACGACGGCCAAAGGATCGCCTGTGGAACGGTCGTCGAGCGGCTCCTCGCCGAGCACACCTCCCTTGTACCTGAGGTAAGCGGTTCTCCCCGCCTTGTTCGCGCGATCCATTGCCTCCCCCGCTCTCATTCGCAAGCCGAGGTCGGCTGCTCCCCCTCGAGCACCGCGGTCTCGTCGATCTCGCCGACCTTGGTGTCGTGGCGATGTACGGCATAGGAGGCCTTCCCGGTCCCCTGGACCTCGATATGGGCCGCCCGGTGCGCGCTCTTGCGGGAGGGCACGAAAGCGCCTTTCGCCTCGAGGGGGTTGTACTGGGGCACCATGAGGAACTGCTTCGGCTTGCGATCGAGCTTCTTGGAGAGCTCCTCGACCGTGCCGTACGAGATGACGTTCGCCAGGCAATGGTGCACGCACGAAGGCTCGCGTCCCCGCCCCGTGCGCTCGGCGCAAAGGTCGCACAGGTCGGTGAGCACCGGGAAGTGGTTCCAGTTCCACCGCTTCCCGTCAATCTTCCAGGGTCCGTCGGAAAGCACCTTGATACCCGTCTTCCCCACCGGGTAGCCGTGCTCCTCCTTGCACGTCACCTGGCAGGATCCGCAGTTCGTGCAGTACTCGTAATCGATCAGAAGTCCATATGCGGCCATAAGTCACACCAGCTTTCCGAATTTTTCCCAGATGAGGTTCATGTCGGTGTCGTAGTTCTCGACAAGGGGATCGATGCCGCAGACGAGGCACTTGTTCGGCGCCCCGAAGCCGAGCTTGCCGTAGTGGTCGTTGGGAAGCAGGTTGTTGATATTCGAGCGGAAGTTGCCGTAGAGGTTCGGCTCGCTGCCGTCCTCCTCGGGGAACCACCACGCGTGCTGCGCGTGGACGGTCTTCTCGTCGACGGTCTCCGTGACCCGCGCCTTCTCCACGCATTCGCCGAAGGGGCTTCGCAAGCGCACCCACTGCCCATCGGCTATGCCCAGGTCCAGGGCGACCTGCGGGTTAATCTCCACGATGGGGTCGGGGTTCAGCTCGCGCAGGTAGGCTATCTGGCGGTGCTCTGAATGGAAGAACGCGGTCGTGCGCGCGCCCGTGGTGAGGATGAACGGGTACTCCTTCATGAGCTCCGGGTCGGCGGGGCCGAACTCCGGCTCCAGATAGTACGGCAGCGGATCGTCCCCGAACTGGTTGAACGCCGTCGACCACAGCTCCACGCGCCCGGTGGGAGTGGCGAAGCCGGGCTGGCCGTCTTGGCGCATCTGGCCGCGCTCGTACTTGTAGTACTCGACGGGGATCTGGCAGACCACGTTCTGCGAAACCTTGTCGAAGTACGCGCCGCCCTCCTTCTTGCCCAGGCGCAGCGCCTCCATGAACTCCTTCGCACTCGCGAAGTCTTCCCACACCTCCGGGCGCAGACGCCGTCCCAGCTCATAGCACAGCTCGAAGTCGGTCATGGTCTCGCCCACCTCGATGGCCTTGTGCATGAAACCGGCCGTGACCGTGCAGGGCGCGTAATGCGTGAACACGGTTCCCTCGCGCTCCGCCACGGTGGACAACGGCAGGAAGATATCGCAGGACGCCTCGATGGATGGGTTCATGAACGTGTCGAAGCCGATGCAGAACTCCAGAGACTTCACGATTGCGTCATGCCAGCGCTGCGGCTCCATGGACGTGCAGCTCATGAGGTTGTTCCCGGCATAGAATCCCATCTTGATGGGATAGGGGTCGCCCGTCTCCAATGCATGCAGCATGAGGTCGGCATGGGCGTTGAGGATAATCATGCAGTAGGCGGGATACTGCTCCAGGCCGATCATCTTCTTCTGCAGCTCGTCGCCCACCCCCTTCTCGAAACCGAAGCCCGATTCGTTGTGCCCCGCTCCCGCACCCGGCAGGATCTGCCCGCCGGGAACGTCCAGATTGCCCGTGATGGCCATGAGGTCCACCGTCACCTGACCGTTCTGCATGCCGTCGGTCTTCTGGTCGGCAGCCAGGCCCCACTGGATGGCGGCAGGCTTGGCCTGGGCGTACATGCGCGCCGCGGCGCAGATGTCCTCGACGGGCACGCCGCAGATCTCGGCAGCCTTCTCCGGCGGCATCTCCTGCACGCGCTCGGCCAGCTGGTCGAAGCCGTAGCACCAGTACTCCACGAAGTCATGGTCGTAGAGGTCCTCGTTGATGATGACGTTCAGCCATGCCATCCCTAAGGCCGTGTCCGTTCCGGCGCGCAGCTGCAGGTGGATGTCGGCGCGCGTGGCAAGCCAGTTCACCCGCGGGTCGATGACGATGAGGCGCGTGCCGCGGCGCATGGCATCGATGACGGCATGGCCGAAGAAGCCGTCTGGGTTCGACTCGAGCGGAGCCTTGCCCCATACCACCAGGCATTCGGTGAGCTCGTAGCGCTCGTCCTCCCACCGGCCCGGCAATGCGCCCGCGTAGTCCCATTCGGGGTACGTCGTACCCGCGATGTAGGCGATGGCCGCCAAACGCGGGGTGTAGCAGGCGTAACCCGACTGCGTGTAGCAGAAGTTCGGCGTACCGAAGCACATGGTGCCGTACGGCGCGAACGTGCCGCCCTCGCGTCCGGTGCCGGCGAACACCACGATGGACTCGCGCCCATAGGCGGCGGTGATGCGGTCGTACTCATCCTTGATGATGTCGAACGCCTCGTCCCAGGTAATCCGCTCCCAAGCATCGGCGTTGCCGCGCTCCTTCGGATCGCGCTTCATGGGATGCAGAAGGCGTGCCGGGTTGTAGATGTAGTCTTTGAGCGCAAGGCACCGAGGGCACAGGCGACCTTGGGTCACCGGATTGTTCTCGTCGCCCTCGACCCGCACGAGCCTGCCCCCGTCGTCCACGTACAGTTTGAGGCCGCATCCCACCGGATGACATCCGGGTGGGGACCACGGACTCGTACGGGTGACGGTCAGGCCGTCCTCCTCGTATCGCCACGGCTTGCCGATGTCGTTGACGTCTGAAAGCGTATCGAGCTTGACCGCCTCGGCTCTTTGGTAGAACTCGTCTTCGCTCATGGCCTCGTCCTTCCTCCTTCTCGTCCAGGGCGCCGGGAGGCGCCGATGCCGGGGAGAATAACGCGAAGCCGGCACGGCTGTCATCGTGGCGTTCTTGGTGTTCGTGCCGCTACCCTGTTTTTGACGATGGTCCATCAGGCGAAACGCGGGAAAATAAGCCTCGATGCAAAGCGGATGGGTAGAGAGGGCGCGCCTTAAGCCCCCGGTAAGCCCTGCGTAGGGACCGGGATGGAAAAGGCCCCCCTACTCCTCGCCGTAGAGCTTCGTGCCCTCAATGAGATCGAGCAGCTCTTGGCGCGAATGAACGCCCGTCTTGCGGTAGATGTTGCGTATGTGCGTCTGCGCCGTGCTCAGGGATATGGACAGAGCCTGCTCGATGTACTTGGCGTTTCTTCCTTGGGCCACGAGCATCAGCACTTCGAACTGCCGTTCTGAAAGATTGCACTGCTCGCCCACCACCCGGCAGCGCTTCTTCCAAAGACCCTTCGCCTCGTGCCCGCCCAAGCTTCCCTCCATGCCCTCCTCGGGAAAACGCGCTTTATGGCAGAACGCCGCGATGAAGCCGTAGACGACGGCTATGACGGCGGTCATCTGCGCAGCCAGCACCATGTCGGAAGCGGCCGCCGCGGCGACGACGTACCCGGTCGCGAAACCGGCGGCCATGCCGAGATAGTCGAGCGCCCGCGCCTTCCCATGAGCCCGGGGCGCCGAGAGATGCGAGAGGCGCACATGCTCGGCCACTGCGGCGATGCCGAACGAGAGGTACACCGTGCACAGCGCGGAGAGCACGCAGAGCGAGGGCACGCGCAGCGCCTCCCCGAAAAGGTACGCGGACAGAAAGGCCCCTATCGTCAAGGGCGGGGTCAAAGGGGACAGGCTCCGCTCGTTCACCAGGCCCTTGCGGGCGAAGCTCACCGCCAGCACGAGGGCAGCCATCGCCGCAGAGGCCAGACATGCCGCGCGCTCGAAATCGCTTGACGTCGCGCTCGCCACGAACCCGAACTCGAAATTGCTGATGGAAAGCATGAGCGCCGATGTCTTGAGAATTTTCGACCGTTTGTCCGACTCGCGGTTGCCTACCGCCTCGGGGAGAACGCCCTCGGGCTTCGCCTTCGCCAACACGAGCACGCAGACGACCGAGACCGCCAGCACGAGCACGACGGCGACGCGTGCCGCCTCGGCCAGCAAGCTGCCTTCCACCAGGCAGATGACGAGCCCCGCGGCAACCGCAGCGGAAACGAACAGGGGGGTGGACTTGTGCGGGCGCACGCAGACGAAGCAGAACCAGAGGGATGCGAGCGCGGCCGTTCCCATGGCAGTCGCCGCATAGGCGAGGAGCGCGAGCATTTCCGTCAGCGCCGGCACAAGCAGCGCAGCGCCTGCGAAGGCAACCCCCGCCAGCGCGGCGACCGCAAGCGCCCGGCACCTGTGCAAGACGATGGCATGTGCGGCGAGGCCCACGACCAGGCTGGCTGCGGCAAGGGCGAGCGCGCATACCGCCCGTATCGCGAACGGGCTCGCACCGCCCGGCGACACCTCCGGCGCGATCGCGAAGAGGGCCACGATTGACGCAACGAGCGAGGCGAACCCCGCGAAGCCTATGAGCATGTCGAGCCCGAGCCTCGTCGACCCCACCGCCAGCATCCCCTTTGCCTCATGCATCATGCCCCCCGATACCGTATTAAGACAGCCCGACCGGGGCATCTTCATCTACGACGGCCTTCTCCACGAGATCCATCAGATCCTGCCGGGAATGGGCCCCTGTCTTCCGGTAGATGTTGTAGATATGGGCCTTGGCCGTATGCGGGGAGATGAAGAGCTGCTTCTGCACATACTCGGCGTTGCGGCCCTTGGCCAGCATATGGAGCACTTCGGTCTGACGTTTCGACAGGCCGCACTGCTTTGCCACCGCGTCGCACTTGAGATGGAAGAACCTCACGCCGGATTCGGCATCCTCGCAGCTAGCCTCCAACATCATCTCGCCGCGCGGACCGATGACGATGCGCCGCGCGGGCTCCTGCGACTCGCCGGGGTAATAGCTCTGCTTGCTTATGGCCTCCGAAACCAAGATGAAGAACATGACCACGACCACCACCATGACCGGCAGCGTGACCGAGCCGAGCACCTCGGTCGAAAACGCCAGCCAGCCCGCTGAAAGCCCCAGCAGCAGCCCCGCCGACGAGAACAGCCGCGCCCAGCCGAACGTCCTCATGGAGGAAAGGCCGCACCGCACGATGTGCTCGCAGGTCGCGAACAGGGCGCTGGAATACGGCAGCAGCGAGAACAGGAACGCCAAGACGCACGGCCCTGCCCACAAGGTCTCCGGCAGGAAGAACAACGGCAGGATGCAGGCCGCGAGCACCGGGAGGAACATCCTCCTGATAAAGGACTCCTTGAGGAAGAACGACCTGCGCGAATCGACCAGCAGCAGCGCAAGCACTGCCAGCGATCCCCCCTGGATGGCGGCCGACACCCCGAAGGTGTGCACTTCGGGCGTAAGCAGCCAGTACAGGGCAAAACCCTGGGCCACCGATCCCATCACGGTGAGCAGGGAGGGCTTCCAGGTTATCTGCAGCCTCTCGTCGGACTCCGCAGCATCGACCGCAGGGAGGTCGTCCATCAACGAGAAGCGCACCTGAAGGAAGAGGTACGTCGACACGGAGGCAAGGGCGTAGAGCATGATGGCATAGGGCACGAAGCGCCCATCGACGAAAACGGTCCCTGCATACCAGAGGAAGGACAGCGCCAGCATCGAGGCGACGGCCGCCCTTATCTGCACCTTCATGAGCACGCAGACGAATTCCACCCACAGCGTTGCAAGGACGGCCACGCCGGCACCCGACAGCGCGGCCGCCGCAAGGCCGAGCGCCGGGAAGGCCCCGGAGAAAACGCCGATGAGAGGAGCAGCCCCGCATACGAGCGATATGACGGCCAGGGCGACGCGATGGGTCTGAAGCCGGTTCGACAACAGCCAAAGGACGGCGTAGGCGAAAAGGAGGGCGGCCACGAAAACCGGGTGCAGCAAACTGCTGCCGAAGGACGTTCCTCCCGGACCCGCCACGAAGTCGCTCGTGGTGAGGACCGAGAAGAACCAGGCGAAGCAAAACGACGCCCCCACTACGCCGGCCACGAGATAGGGATTGACGAACAGCCACTCGTTTCTCTTCTCCCGGCGCTTGGCCTTGGAAGAAGCCCCTTTCAACCCTTCCCGATCCATGAAAACAGTCACCCCCGTTGACGGTTTCATACACCTGCTTGACGATGCGCCCGACCATCGCCGTACCCCGAATGATAGTACGCCGGAAGAAGGCCGACTCCCCCCGACCGCAGCAGTTCCCCAGTTTCAGGCATGAAGGATTACGCGCCTCCGGGCGCGTAATGCCTTGCTCCTTACGTTTTCAAGGCCCCTTCTCCCGAAGCAGCCGCACCACACCGTAACGCGACCCCTTCTGCGCGATCAAGTCAACGATCCCGAAAGCCTCGCCCAACGAACGGGCTCTCCGCGGTGCTCGGGCGTCCCTTCGGGGCTGCATCCAAATATCTGCGCTGACCAGTCATCATAATCGGGAATTGTCGATCTTTTTGCCGACTGTTCGGATATATCCGTCCTTCTGCAGCGCAGCTTAGATAGCCTTCACCGTATGGATTATTTCGACAAAAGAAGGCAGCTGGGCCAGCACATCGTGGAGATGCGCAAGGCCCAGCGCATCTCGCAGAAGCAGCTCGCCCTCATGTCGGACATCAACAAGGGGTACCTCTCGGAAATAGAGAACGGCATCAGCAACATCAGCGTCAACAAGCTCTTCCGGATAGCCGATGCCCTCGGTGTGCCGCCCATGGACCTGTTCGCCGGCATCGAGGGCGAGGAAGAGGGAGACTGCGCCACCACCTAGCGCCGCAGGGATTTGCCGCCTGGCACGATGCCCGGCATTCGGCCGCACACGGCAGCCGTGGCCGCGCAAAAAAAAGAACCGGCCGAAGCCGGTTCCTCCGTGCGTCCTGTACGGCAAGGCCGTCCTCCCAGTGCTCAGCGACCCGAGGGCGGCTCCGGGAACGGTGGCGGCAGAGTCGCGCCGCATGCGGGGCACGTAGGCCGCCCGGGATCGGGCTCCTCCCTGCCGCACGACGGGCAGAGCCTATGCCCCAACCGGTCCTTCATCTCGTCGGCGCGCCCGCACCGGTTGCACAGGGTGCAGCAGTAGCACACGGATTCCTCGCCCCCTTTCCCGCGGAGGCGACGCGCAGCATCCGGCGCCGCCTCCGTCCGTACCGTCCTAGGCGCAGGGCGCCCAGAGCACCTGCTTGGGCTTGCCCGCCAACTCTGCGGCCAGCTCCTCGATCGCACCGAACCTCATGCAGAATGCCTGGCAGTGATGCACGCACGTCGGCTCCTTGCCCGCCGCAACGCGGCCCGCGCACAGGTCGCACAGGTCGGTGGGCACGGGGATCTTGTTCCAGTTGAAGCAGTTGCCGCCCTCGCCCGAATCGTCCTTCTGCCACGGACCGTCATCCAGCACGCGGATGCCCCACTTGCCCACGGGGAAGCCATGCTCCTCCTTGCAGGCCACCACGCACGTCTCGCACCCGGTGCAGTACTCGTAGTCGATCAAAAGCCCGTATTCAGCCATCTCTACACCAACTCTCCGAATTTCTCGACGACCAGGTTCATGTCCGTGTCGTAGCTCTCCTGCAAGGGCGTCACGCTGCAGCAGTTGCACTTGTAGGGCCCGCCGTAGCCCAAGCGCGAGTTATAGTGGTTCGACACGAGGTCGTTCACGTTCGACTGCCACACGCCGTAGAGGCCCCGCTCATCGGCATGATCGGCCTTCACGAAGCCGTCCTTAATCTCCTTGCCGTTGATGACGGCCTGCACCTCGTGGTCCTCCACGATCTCGCCCACGGGAAGGATCGTGTCGCGCGCATCGTCGTCGGCCTGGCGCTCGGGGAACCACCAGCCGTGGTCGGTCTGCACCACGCCCTTCTTCACGATGGGAGACACGACGGCCTTGAACTTCGCGCGGCCGTAGTCGTTCCTGATCTCGACCCATTGGCCGTCCGCCACGCCCAGCTGTGCCGCATCCTCGGGGTTGATCTCGATGATCGGGTCGGGGTGCAGCTCGCGGAGCACGGGGATCTGCCGGTGCTCAGCGTGGAACGACGCGTAGTTGCGCGCTCCTGTGGTCAGGATGAACGGGTACTTCGCCGCGAGCTCGGGGTCCTTGTGAGGACTGAACGCCGGCTCCTGGTAGTACGGCAGAGGGTCCTCGCCGTAATGCGCGTACGCCGTCGACCACAGCTCCACGCGGCCGGTGGGCGTGAGGAAGCCGGGCTTGCGGTCAGGACGCAGCTTGCCCGTCTCGTACTTGCGGTAGTTCACGCCGCGCTGGAACACCACCTGGTCGCGCAGGTCCTCGAAGGGCATCTTGGCGGGACGCGCGCGGCGCTGCGTGAGGAAGTCGGCCTCGTCCTTGAACAGGCGCCCGCCGTCCTCGTCCTTCAGGCAGTCCATCTCCAGGTACTCGCCCAGCTCGATGAGTATCTGGATGTCGGACTTCACCTCGCCCACGTCCACGGCCTTGTTCACCGAGCCCAGCGTCACCGGCGATCCCGCGTAGTGCGTCATGACCACGTCGTCCTTCTCGGCGCACGAGGCCAAGGGCAGCACGAGGTCGGCGAACGCCTCGATGGCGGGCGTGATGAAGCAATCGGTTGCCATGCACCACTCCAGGTTCTTGCAGCCCTCGTACCAACCGGTCGGCTGGGCGCAGCACGTGGGGGTGAGCAGCGCCGTGGACTGTATCCAGCCCATGCGGATGCGGTACGGCTCGCCCTTCGTCACCGCGTCGAACATCATGTCGGCCTGCGCGTTACGAATGTTGTCCACGTAGAGCGGATACTCGTCGTAGCCGATGGTCTTGCCCTTGAGGTCGTCGGACAGCGAATCCCAGCCGATGCGGCGCTGCGGGCGCGCGGCGTCCTCGGCCGAGGTGTCGTCGGCCTTGTCGATGTCGAGCGTGGAGCCCTCCACCGCCGCGGCCTCGGCAGCCGCCTGCGCCTCCGCGTCGTCCTCCACACCGGGCGCCGGGTCGATCTCGGCGATGATCTGGCCGCCGGGCACGTCGATGTTGCCGCAGATGGCCATCAGCGCCAGCACGCAGTGGGCCGCCTGGTTGCCGTTCTGGTTCTGGTCGAACGCAAGGCCCCAGGCGATGGACGCGGGCTTCGCGGCGGCGTACAGGCGGGCCGCCCGGTAGATATCCTCCACCGGCACCTCGCAGATCTCCGCGGCCCTCTCGGGCGTCATGCCCTTGTCAGGGTCGTTGATGCGCGCGGAGAACTCCTCGAAGCCGTACGTCCACTTCTCCACGAAGTCGTGATCGTAGAGGTCCTCGTTGATGATGATGGACAGCCACGCCATGGCGAGTGCGGTGTCGGTGCCGGGGCGCACCCGCAGATGCACCTCTGCGCGCGTGGCCAGCCAGTTCACACGCGGGTCGACGCTGATGAGCTTCGCACCGCGCTTCATGAGATCGATGACCGCATGGCCCCACAGCCCGTCGCCGTTCGACGCGAGCGCCATCTTGCCCCACATGACGATGACCTCCGGCACCCGGTACACGGGGTTGTCGTAGGTTCCCTCCAGGCCGCCGGCGTAGTCCATCTCGGGATAGTAAGCGCCCAGCACGTGCGAGCAGGACATGGAGCGCGGCTGGTAGCAGGCATAGCCCGACTGGGTGTAGCAGGCGTTCGGCGTGCCGAGCACGGCCTGCGCCATGTCGGCCACCAGGATGCCGCCCGAGCGCCCCGTGCCCGAGAACACGGCCATGCTCTCGGGGCCGTAGGTGTCGCGGAAGTAGTCGCGCTTCTCCTTGATCAGGGCATAGGCCTCATCCCATGTGATGCGCTCCCACTTGTCGTGTTGGCCGCGGTCCTTCGGATCGCGCTTCATCGGATAGATCACGCGGCTCGGGTTGTACACGTAGTCCTTGAGCGCCAGGCACCGGGCGCACAAGCGGCCCTTCGTGATGGGGTTGTTCTCGTCGCCCTCCACATGGTCGAGGCGCCCCTCCGCATCGACGTAGAGCTTCAGGCCGCATCCTACCGGATGGCAGCCCGGCGGCGACCACATGGACGTGCGCACGACAGTGAAGTCCCCGTCCTCGTACTTCCAGGGCTTGCCCAGGTCGTTCTTGAATTCCATACCGTTACCTCTCTCTTATGCTAGTTGCTTGCCTGCGTGTCGAGCGCATCTCCGGCCTCCGCCCACGCAAGCTTCCCACGGCGCGCATAGGCAAGGCGGACCGTCGCGAAGCCCAGGGCCGTGATGCCGATCCCCAGCGCGAACGCCGGCACGAAGCTGCCCGTGGCGTCGAAGATGGCGGCCACCGTCACCGGGCCCAGGCACCCGATGACGCCGGTGCCGATACGGGCGTAGGTGAAGATGGCCGGGAAGTCGCGCTCCCCGAACAGCTGGCGCACGAGCAGCGGGGTCGACACCGACACGAGCGAGTTCTGCGCCCCGAACAGGAAGGCCGACGCATACAGCAGCACCAGGTTGTCGCCCGCGAACATGAAGCCCGCAAACCCCAACGCCACCATGGCAAGCTGTATGTTCACCGTGAACTGCACGCCCACCCGGTCGTTGAGCCAGCCCACCAGCAGCTTCTCCACCACGTTGCCCACCATGACAGCCGTGAGCAGCGACGATCCGACCAAGGCGGAGAACCCGATGGACTGCGCATAGCCCGGCAGGTGGGAGTTGAAGCCCGCAAAGTACGCGATCAGCCCCGAGAACAGGAACATGCACACGAACGGCACCGTCTTCAGGGCCTTGGCCAGCGGCACGCCGGGAAGCCCCGGGTGCCCGCCCGCGCGTTGCCGCCCGGCCCGGCCGTCCCGCTCGTCCTGCCCGGTCCAGCCGTACGGCTTCATCCCCACGTCCTCGGGACGCAGCTTGAACACGAACAGCGTCCACGGCAGCACGAGGAGCGCCATGACGACGGCCGCCACGAAGTAGGCCTCGCGCCATCCGAGCCCTTGGATCAGCAGGGTGAACACCGGCCCGAGGACGGCGCCGCCAATGCCGGAGAACGACATGGCCACGCCCAGCGCCAGGCCCTTGTGCGACTGGAACCAATTGCCGATGAGAATGGGCGTGGGCACGACGAAGATGAAGCTGCCCGCCAGGCCGAACACGATGCCCGATATCCACCACTGCCAGGGCTCGGAATAGAGCCCCATGGCCGCCACCGCGGCAACGACCAACGCGAACGACACGCTCAGCACGCGGTTCACGTTGTACTTCGTGATCCACTTCCCCACTACGGGCATGGCGAACACCGTGGCGATGAAGTAGAACGTCAGGTACATCGAGAGCTCCGAGCGCGAGAAACCCAGGTCCTCGCACACCGGCACGAAGAACACCCCCGCGGCGTCCAGCACCGCGCCCAAGCCGCCCGCCTGCATGAAGCAGCACCCTATCAGTATCAGCCATGCGTAGTGAAACCGTGGTCTCGCCGCCGTCATGAGCTACCACCTCTCCTTTGCCGGGAAAACCGCTACGAGCGGCTCTTCTCGGGCTCGCCCTCCTCGGTCCACTTGCCGCGGAACTTCTTAGCCGTGGTCGCAGCTACCACGATCACCGCCGCGATGACGATCTCGAAGCCGATGCCGCAGCCGTAGGCGGCCTGGAACCCGCCTGCCAAGGAGGCCACGAGCGCCACGAACGTCGCGCCCAAGCCGCCCAGCACGGCGATGCCCATGTTCAGGTAGGAATAGATCTTCGCGTAGTCGCGGTCGCCGTAGCAGTGGCGCGTGAGCAGCGGGAGCCCTACCGACATCATGGCGTCGCCCGTGCCGATGCAGAAGCCGGCGATGAGCATGGGCACCTGGTTGTCGCCCATCATGAACACCATGAGCGCGAAGCCCGCCATGCTCACCACGGCGAAGGCCACCATGGAGTTCATGATGCCGATCTTGTCGGAGAGCGTGCCCAAGGTGATCTTTCCGAGGATGTTGCCCACCGCAGCTGCCGATATCATGGACGCGCCCAGAAGCGCGAGCTCGGTGCCGCCGACGGACTGCACGGCCGTGGGCATCATGGACTTGTAGCCGCCGCCAAGCGAGATGAGGCAGGCAGCCACGAAGATGCAGTAGAACGCGACGGTGCCGAGGGCGAACTTGCCGGAGACGCCGCTCTTCTTCGCCGGCTCCTGGCCTGCTGCCGTCTCCTTCTCGATGCCGTACTGCGCGAGCCCCACGTCCTCGGGCCGCGTGCGGAAGAAGAGCACGGCAGGCACCAGGATCAGCACGGCGGAGATGCCCGCCTCCACGAAGAACGCGGACTGGTAGCCCATCGACTTGATGAGCCCGGCGAACAGCGGCGACCATACGAACGTGCCCACGCCGGTGAAGGCCGAGGCTATGCCGAGGAACTTGCCGGCCTGCTTCGGAGCGAACCAGTTGTTGATCAGCACCGACGGCCCCACGAGGAAGATGATCGGGCCGGCAAGGCCGAGCAGCACGCCCGAGATGTAGATCTGCCACACCTCGCCCCACACGCCCAGCAGCGCCACGGCCGCCACGACGCACACGCCGCCGGCGCCGAACAGCACCCGCGCGTCCACCCTGTCGAACAGGCGGCCGGCGAACGGCAGCCACACGAGCATGACGTAGGAGTATACGGTCATGAGCAGCGTCACCTGAGTCACATCGGGCTTGCCCTCGGGCGTGACCAGGCCGAACTGCAGCGCCATCGGCACGAAGAAGTTGCCCATGACGTTGAGCACCAAACCCATGCCGCCGGCCATCATCATGCACACGCCAATGAAGACGAGCCAAGCGCGATGGAACCCCTTCTTTTCTTCTACCATTTCAGTTACCTTTCCCTTGCAGATTACGAGTAGAACACCGAAGACCCCCGCGCATCACCCCCTTCCCGTACCCGCCGTGCCCGCGCACCCGGCACGGGCACGGCCTTCGAGGGGCTCAGCGCGTGAGCAGCGCGCAGCGCGACGTACCGTCGATCTTGCGCGCCAGCTCCTCCACCTCGCCGTAGTACATACACCACGCCTGGCAGTGCTGCACGCACATGGGCAGCTTGCCCGCGTCCGTGCGCTCGGCGCACATATCGCACGCCTTCGTGAGCACGGGGAGCCATGTCCACTCCCAGCGGTCCTTGTTGCCCTCGGCGCCCGAATACTCGAACGGCCCCGTCTCGGTGAGCTTGATGCCGAACTCCCCCGCCGGCAGGCCAAGGTGCTTCTTGCAAGCCACCTCGCAGGAGTGGCAGCCCGTGCAGAACTCGTAGTTGACCAGAATGCCCTTCACTAGAATCTCCCTCCCTCGCGCGTCGTGTTGTCGGTCGTCCACGCGAACGGCTGCCCCGCCACGTAGTCGCTGCGGAACCCGCCCAGCTTCGTGACCACCTCGCCAGGCGTTGGCTCGTCCACGTCGTCGGTGCACTTGTATATCTTGCAGACGATGCTCTTGAGCGGGTTGCCGATACCGCCGTGGCCCGTCTCGTAGGAGGCGGTGAGGTTGTTGATGTTGCACTCGAACGCTCCGTACAGGTGCGGGAACGCCGGCTCCTGCTCGGGGAACCACCAGCCGTGCTCGGCATGGATGTAGCGCGGGTTGAGCGTCGGGTCGATGGTCACCTTCTGGCGGCAGCGCCCCTCGGTGTTCTCGATCCATATCCACTCGCCCTCGGCCAGGCCGTACTCCTCGGCCGTCTGCGGCGACACCTTTACGAGCGGCATCGGATGGAACTCGCGCATGGTTGCCTGCTGGCGGTTCTCCGAATGGAAGAACTCGTAGGAGCGCGAGCCGTTGATGCAGATGAACGGGTACTCTTTCTTGAACTCGGGGTCGGTGAGCCACCGCTTGGCCGAAAGCGACTCCACGTGCTCGGCCAAGGGAGGGATGCCCCAGGCGCCGAACGTGGCGTACGGCACGAGCTCGATGCGCCCGGTGGGCGTCGCGAAGCCGGGCAGGCCGTCGGCGCGCAGCAGGCCCTTCTCGTACTTGCGGTACGTGGCGCAGAAGTCGTCGTACTCGTAGCCGCCCTTGCGCACGAGCGCGTCGAACGAGCATTCGCCGTCGGCATGGTGCTTCTTCCAGAAGTCGGTGTGCACGTCCTCCACTTCCACCATGCCCGCCTTCGAGCGGCCGGCGCTCTTGTAGCTCTTGCCGGTCTCGGGATCGTAGAGGTTGAAGCCCACATCCAGGTAGTCCTGCAGCAGCGCCTCGAGCGTGGGCCAGCGCTTCTGGAACAGCTCCGGGTTGAGCTTGTTGCCCAGGGCCACGATGAGCTCCTCGTCGGACTTCGCCTCGTACCATTCGCTCACGGCCTTCATGGCGCGCAGCGGCGTCCACCACACGCGCATCGAGTCGCGCTCGGCCGTGGTCTTGAGCGGCAGGAAGATGTCGGCGTAGGCCACCGCCGTGGGCGTCAGGTACGGGTCGGCCACCACGCAGAACTCCACGTTCTGCAGCATCTTGTGCACGCGCGGCGCCGCCGTGGCCGAGCAGGCGATGCCGTTGGAGCCCTGCGACCAGAACATCTTGATGGGGTACGGCTCGCCCGTCTCGAACGCACGGTTCACGGCGTCGCAGTCGGCCATGCCGATGAACTGCACGCATCCGGGATGCACAAGGTCCACCGTGAGCTTCTTCGCGAACGTGTCGGGATCGCAGTAGAGCTGGGCCGTGGCGTAGCCGGGATTGATCTCGAAGCCGTTGCGCACGAGGATGTTCGTGCCCGGTTTGTCGATGTTGCCGCACACGCTCATGAGGTTCGACACCGTCTGGCACAGCTGGATGGAATCGACCTGCGTGTCGAAGGCGAGGCCCCACTGGATGGCGCCGCGCTCGGCGCCCGCGTAGAAGCGCGCGGCTGCGGCTATGTCCTCCGCCGGCACCTGGCAGATCTCGGCGGCCCAGTCGGGCGTGAACTGCGCCACATGCTCTTTGAGCTCGTCGTAGTAGGCGCACCAGCAGTCAACGAACTCGTGGTCGATCAGGTCCTCGGCCGTGATCACGTTGAGCCACGCGAGCGCGAGCGCCAGGTCGGTGGCCGGGCACAGCGGCAGCCAGTACGCCGCGCGGGCTCCCCACCAGGTGAGCTGCGGGTCGATGGAGATGAACTCCGTGCCCATCTGCATGCACACGTTCAGCCAATGGCCCAGGTAACCGTCCGCGTTCGAGCGCAGCGGCTCGCAGCCCCACACCACCACGACGTCGGGACGCTCCCATTCGGGGTTCGCGTAACGGTCGGCATGGCCCTCGGAGGCGTCCACAATGGGGAAATCGCCGATGCCGGCGGCCGTGCCGCACGTGCGCGGCAGGTAGCACGAGTACCCCGAGAAGCCGATGGCGCCGATGTTCGGCGTGCCGAGGCACGCCCCGCCCAGAAACGGCACCCAGGACGAGATGTTGCGCCCCGTGCCATGGTTCACGAAGATCGACTCGCGGCCGAAGCCCGCCTCGTCGAGGTTCTCGTGTATCCAGTCGGCAATCTCGTCGAGCGCCTCCTCCCAGGTGATGCGCTCCCACTTGTTCTCGCCGCGCTCGCCCGCGCGCCGCAGCGGGTACTTGGGGCGGTCGGCGTAGTTCACGCCCTCGGCCAGGTTCAGGCAGCGCATGCACAGACGCCCGTTGGCGCACGGGTCGAGCGGGTCGCCCTCCACGCGCTCCAGCTTGCCGTCCTTCGTGTACATGAGCACGCCGCACGAATCGTGGCAGCCGGGCGCCGAGTACGTGTAGGTACGCGTGACGGTGTAGCCGTCCTCCTCCCACTGCCACTCGCCCTCGTGGTAGGCTTCGCGGTCGATGCCCTTGAGGAACTCCCCGTAGTCGAACAGCATAGGCCCTCTCTCCTCTCTCGTCTCGGGCTTGGCGCGACGTGCGCCGCGCTTCGGCCCTCGATGCGAACGATAGGAAAAAGCGCCGTGCGTTTCATGAGGTGGGAGACGCTAAACCGCAGAGTAAGGTCTGGAGGATTAGGGCCGTGGGCGGGGCGGCGACCGCGATCAGGCCCGGTCGTCCAGGATGTCCTGCAGCATGTCCCCGGCGGCCGCCACGTCGGTGTCCTCCACCAGGTCCATGAGCTCCTGGCGCGAGTGGACGCCCGTCTTCTGGTAGATGTTGTAGATATGGGCCTTCGCGGTGTGCGACGATATGATGAGTTTCTCGGTGATGTAGTCGGCGTTCCTGCCCTTCGCCAGCATGCCCAGCACCTCGCGCTGGCGATTCGACAGGCCGTAGGTGCGGGCGACGATCTCGCACTTTATATGGAAGATGCCCGGGCGAGCCACCGCGCCCTCGCCTGTCGCAGGCTCGGCACCGTCTTCGCCCGCCGCCTCGAGGCGGCGGATCGGCGCGCCGCCGGTCGTGGTGGAGCCGGCGCCCTCGTCCGTCGCGCCATCCGCACCGCGCCTGATGCGCGTCTCGTCCGGGTAGTTGTCCTCGGTCATGACGAACGACGCCGAGAATATCACCAGCATCATGAACACCACCACGACGGCAGCAGAGGTCGTCTCGTAGGTGAAACCGCCCATCCCCTCAGAGGAGAACCCGAAGAACGCCAGCGCCATGCCCACCGCGACCCCTGCGAGGCAGATGAGGCGACCGAACGAGAACGCCCTGATGGGCGACAGGTCGCACAGCGCCACGTGCTTGCACATGGCCGACAGCGAGCAGGTGATGGGGAACAGCGACCCGCAGAGCAGCAGGACGGCGAACACGAACTTGAGCGCCGGGGGCGCGAACATGAGCGGGAACGCCACCACCGCGGCGAACGGGAGGAAGAACCGCATGGTGATCGTCTCGTTCACACGGTTCTTCCGACAGGCATCGACCAGGAGGAACGCGCACGTGCCCACCACGAGCACCTCGGCGATCGCATAGGCCCATGAATGCACGAACTCGGTTGACAGCAGGCAGCCCAACCCGAACCCGGCAGCCATGCCCGCCGTTGCCGTGGCCAGGTACGATCTCCACGCCACGCGGTTGCGCGCGTCCGACGTCCTTCGGTCCACCACCGGCTGTCGGCCCAGATGGAAGAATGCGAACACGCAGGCGTAGGCCGCGAACGCCACCACCGGGAACACGAGCGCGAAGAAGAATCCCATCTCGGCGCCCGCAAACAGCAGACCCGCGCACGCCGCGAGCGCGCAGCAGAAGATGCCCAGGACGTAGGTCTTGATGGACACGTGGAAGTTCAGGCACACGAACTCCCCGTACAGGCCGTAGACCAGGCCGAAGCCAGCTCCCAGCAGCACGGACGAGAAAAGCGTCCACAAGCCGGACAGCGCAAGCCACAATCCCGCCGCCCCGGCCGCCGTGCAGACGAGCGCCAGGGCGTACTGCACCCGCCTGCGGCGCGAGAAGAAGTCCGAGAGGGCCCAGGTGATGGCCAACGCCGCCATGGCGCCCAGCACGAAGCAGAGATGCGGCCCGCCCGCCGCCCCCGCAGCGGCGGCGGAGGGGACGAAGGCCGACGTGCCCAGCATGAGGAACGCCCACCCGTAGCAGGCGACGGTTCCCACCAATCCGATGAGCATGCGCGGATTGACGAGCAGCCACTGGTCCTTGCCCTCGTCGCCCATGAGCTCGCGCACAAATTCCGTACCGTGATCCAGCTTCAACGATTTCAACCCCCTGAAAGTCATCGCCGAACTACCGCCCGACCCCTCGCGCCTTCGGGCCTGGCGGGCGCCCGAAGGCGTCCGCACGTTATATCATGACCTCGCAATCCTCCGCAAACCGCTCATAATGGCGCCCTCTCCGCCGCTCCCCGCCGTCGTGCCCAGCATAAACCACCCAAGCCCCGCACCCGCGAAGATAAGGCATGGGGTATTAGGCTCGCGCCGAAGATAAGGCGCGCCTTCGCATGGCGTCCCGCTGCCACCGCACCTTCCGCGTGCACTCTCTTCCGCGCTCCCGCGTGCCCGGCACGGGGCTTGGCGAAATCAGGCGCCACGCCCCACGGCGCCGCGGCCCGCCGCGTCGAAATAGGAAGCCCGACGGCATGCCGCCCGCGAGCGTCCTCCCTAGAATCTCGGGTATGCGACAAGCCCGCGAGGCCGCGGGCCGCATGGGACGAGAAAGGAGCACCATGGCCGACTACCGAGAGTTTCTGGAAAAGCTCGACCGCAAGGCCTACCACGAAGGGGAATGGCAGTGGCAGGAGGACGGCTACACCGTCACCCGCACGACGCACTGGTCGCCGCCGGGCTGCCACATGGGCTGCGGCGTGCTGCTGTACACGAAGGACGGCAAGCTGGAGCGCGTGGAGGGCGACCCGCTGAACGCCGTGGCCAACGGCAAGCTGTGCATGCGCTGCCTCGACCTTCCCGAGGCGGTGAACCACCCCGACCGCCTGAAGTACCCCCTGCGCCGCTTTGGCGAGCGCGGTCAGGACCGGTGGGAGCGCATCAGCTGGGACGAGGCCTACGACGAGATCACCGAGCGCGTGCTCGCCATCAAGGAGGAGCACGGGTCCGAATCCATCGTGGTCGTGCACGGCACCGGCCGCAACATCGGCTGGCAGGTCCCCTACTTCGCGTCGGCCTGCATGGAGACGCCGAACGTCTCCACATTCGGGTTCACCGGCTTCGCCTGCTATCTGCCGCGCATGATCGGCACGTCGGCGAAGTACGGCGACATGATCATCGTGGATGCCTCGCAGGCCCACCCCGACCGCTACGCGAACCCCGATTGGCAGGCGCCCGGCGTCGTCCTGGTGTGGGGCAACGAGCCCATCAAGTCCAACGCCGACGGCTTTTTGGGCCATTGGCTCGTGCAGTGCGTGCAGATGGGCTCGAAGATCGTCTCCGTCGATCCGCGCCTCACCTGGTGGGGGGCCCGCGCGGCGTACTGGCTGCCCGTGCGGCCCGGCACCGACGCCGTGGCGGCCATGGCGCTGCTCAACGTGGTCATCGAGGAAGACCTCTACGACCATGACTTCGTGGACCGCTGGTGCTACGGCTTCGAGGCGCTCGCCGAGCGCGTGGCCGACAAGACGCCCGAGTGGGCCGCGCCCATCTGCGAGGTGGACGCCGAAGCGCTGCGCGGCGCCGCCCGCCTCATCGCCACGTCGTCGAGCTGCGCCTGCCAGTGGGGCCTCGCCTTCGAGCAGCAGATCGCCGCGCTCGGCGTGACCGAGGCCGTGGCCGACCTCATGGCCATCACCGGCAACATCGACAACCCGGGCGGCAACGCGCTGTACCGCTGCGCCTTCCTCATCGAGAAGCGCTACGGCCTGGGCGACGAGTACATCGATCCGGAGGTGTACGCCAAGAAGCTCATACCCGCCACCTCGGGCATCAACGAGTCAAACATCGTTTCGTGCGCCGACACCGACGCCATCCTGGCAGCCATCGAGACGGGCGAGCCCTACCCCATCCAGATGTTCTGGATCCAGAGCTCCAACGCGCTGGCCTGCGCCTCCATGGACCCGGCCCGCACGCGCGCAGCCCTCATGAAGGTGCCGTTCATCGTGGTGGCGGACCCGTTCATGACGCCCACGGCCCAAGCGGTTGCCGACATCGTGCTGCCCGTGGCCATGAGCTGCGAGCGCAATTCCTGCCGCACCTGGTGGACGCCCGTGCGCACCATGGTGAAGGTGACCGACTACTACGAGGCGAAGTCAGACGAGCAGATCTGCCTCGAACTGGGAAAGCGCATCAAACCCGAGCACTGGCCGTGGGCCGACGACAAGGAATGGTGCACCTGGTACCTCACCGACCAGCTGGCGCCCGGCGGCACCGAGTACGACCGCACCTGGGAGGACACGGTGCAGAACCCGAGCGAGAACAGCTGCAACGGCACGGCGTACTGGGACTGGGACGCCACGTACCATAAGTACGAGAAGGGCATGCTGCGCCCCGACGGCCAGCCGGGCTTCAACACGCCTACCGGGCGCATCGAGCTGTGGTCGTTCGGCTACGACCACTGGGGCGTCGACCCGCTGCCCTACCACATCGAGCCGCCCGAGAGCCCGCTCTCCACGCCCAAGACCTTCGAGGAGTTCCCGCTCATCCTCTCCGGCGGCGGGCGCTCCTTCGAGTTCTTCCATTCGGAGCACCGCCAGCTGCCCACCATGCGCGAGTTCCACCCCGACCCGCTCATCATGGTGAGCCCGGAGGACTGCAAGCGCTTCGGCGTGCGCGACGGCGCGTGGATCTGGGTCGAGAACAGCCGCGGCGCCCGTTTCAAGCAGAAGGTGAAGGAGACCATTGAGGTCATGCCCGGCCGTGTGCATGCCGAGCACGGCTGGTGGTTCCCCGAGCAGGACGGCGCCGAGCCCAACTTCTACGGCACGTACGACTCGAACCTCAACAATATGACCGAGGCGTTCCGCACGGGACAGGGCGGCATCGGGTCCGCCATCAAGAGCATGCTCTGCAAGATCTACCCCGTGCAGGAAGGCGACGTGCTCCCGCACGAGGTCATCGCCGAGAAAGGCGACTTCGCGCCCTACGAGCCCGGCAAGCCCTACCAGCCGGTCGAAGAGCCCGTCGTCACGGTTATGAGCTAGGAGGCTCGCATGGAAGGCATACTGGTCAACTACGAGTACTGCACGGGCTGCCACTCCTGCGAGGTGGCCTGCCGCAACGCCCGCGGCCTCGCGGCCGGCGAGTTCGGCATCAAGCTCGCCGAGGTGGGACCCTACCGCTACGAGACGCCCATCGACGCCGACACGCCGTATGAGTGGGTGTACAACCCCACCCTCACGAAGGCGTGCGACCTGTGCGCGGAGCGTACCGCCGCAGGCAAGATGCCCGCCTGCGTGCAGGCCTGCCAGGCATGGTGCCTGTACCACGGCGAGGTGGAGGAGCTCGTGCGGAAGATGGACGGCAAAACCCGCTGGGCGCTCTACACTCCCGCAGGAAAGTAACCGCAACCGATCGCCGGCCCCCTTGCCCCGGCGGCAAGGGGGCCTCACGTAAGGAGGGACATCATGGAGATCAACCTGACCATCAGGGGCGAGGAGAAGTTCCGCGCGTTCGTCGAGGAGCACGCCCTTATCGGCTACGATGCCGCGAGAAGCGACCTCGAGGAGCAGTTCCTCGCCGACGAGAAGGCCGGCCGCTACGTCCTGGCGCCCGAGAAGGCCAAGGACGGCCAAGAGCACGTGAAGCCCTGCATGGGCGTGTGCCTGGCCTACGACGCCCAGGGAACGCAGCTCGGCGGCGGCAAGGCCTACCTCGACAAGGGCCAGGAACCGGCCCGCAAGGACCTCACGATCGTGTTCATGTAGGAGCATCGCGGCTCCCTGCCGGGCATTCCGCATGCCGGGAACCCGAACGTGCGACGGCCGCCGTCCCCCCCCCTGGGACGGCGGCCGTCGCTTTCCTCCTGCCAAACTTGCGCAGCGCTACGAGGGCCGCTGCCCCGCCTCCAAAATCGGGTGCTCCCGCGCCCATCGCCTGCCGTACTTCTCCAGCTCGTCGTTCACGACGGCATCGTTCCATGCGCGGAAGCACTTGCCGCTCGGGATGGAAGGGTAGAAGCGCCCTGCCGGGCAGTACGCGTCGATGGCGCGGCGCACCTCCGCCCTGATCTCCTCCTCGCCGATGTGCTCGATATCCACCGCCGGGGCGTCGATGCCGCCGATGATGGCCAGCTCGCCTCCCGTCCTCTCCTGAATGGCGGGGAGGTCGTTCTGCGGTATGGCCCCCTGCCAGATGTCGATGCCTATCTCTACCATGTCCTCCACTATGGGTTCGCAGATGCAGTCGGCGTGGTGCACGAACAGCATGCCGCACTCATGCGCCGTCGCCACGATCTCGGCATGCAGAGGCTTGATCAGCTCGCGCCACACGGTGGGCGGCAGGAACAGGTTCTGCTTCGATCCCCAGTCGTCCTGGAAGAACACCACGTCGGGCTGGAACTGGCGCGCCGCCTCGCGTAGGACGGCAATCTTGTAGTCGGCTATCTCGCGCAGCATGTCCGCCATTTCCTCGGGCTCCTCCAGATAGGCGCAGAACGCGTCCTCCATGCCCATGAGGAAATGGGAGCGCTCGAACAGCCCCTGTGCCGAGAAGAGCCCCACGAACCGCTCGCTGCGGTCCGCACCGGCGGCGAATTCCCTCGCCGCGCTCCAGTCGAGCCCCTCGAGCGCGGGCACCTTCAGCTGCTCGCGCCATGCCGTGACGTCTTTCACCACGGCGTTCTCCGGCGTGACATGGGGGTGCTTGCCGGGAGAGCCGGGCAGCTTCACGCATACCGTGCCCCAGCTGTCCCGATGCTCCAAACCGTCGTCGGGCACGCTATCCGCCGCGAAGACGGGGTCCGGCGCGAAGTCGAGCGCCGCCATGAAGTCGCCGTAGTAGTCCGGTTGCTCCCGGTTGAATATCGCCATCATGTTCTCTCTGGGTTTCATGTGTCCTCCTCGTTTGAAAAGCCGCATCTTCCGGTTACCTGCAAGGAAATCCTCCTCGAAGCCCCGCCGTCCCGCCCTACCGTGCGTAGAACTCGTCAACGGCAGCAAAGAACGCGTCGATGTTCTCCAGAGGTGCCATCGGCGGCACGTCGCACCCGGTGGAGATCACGAAGTTGGGATAGCCCGCGCATGCCTCCAGCACTTCGAGCGTCGCCGCGCGCACGGAGTCCGGCGTGCCGTTGCGCAACTGCTCGGCGGGGGCTACGTTGCCCATGGCCACACGGTCGGCGGGAACGAGCGGCATCACGTCGGCCATGGAGATGGCGTTGCCGAAGTGGAAGGCGGCGGCGCCGGTGTCCACGATGGAGTCCATCATCTTGGGGACCCCGCCGCCGCAGTTGTGGTAGACCACGGCGAACGAATCGGTTTGCACCTCTTTCACGATGCGGCGCACGTAGGCCGAGGAGAACTCCTCGGCGAGATCGGGCGACAGCAGGCCCGCAAGCGGCTCGGCCAAAACCACGCCGTCGGCGCCCGCCGCGCGGAAGGCGTCCGCGTAGGCGGCCACGAACTCGGCGGCCTTCTCGAGCACGGCATGCACGAGCTCGGGTTCCTCGTAGCACATCACCATGACCTCGGACACGTCCATGAGCCGCCCTGCCAGCGAGAACGGGCCTATGGCACCGGCGAGCACCGGGCGGTCGTCGATCAAGGGAGCCACCTTGGCTATGGCCTCCACGTACAATCCCGTGCGCCCTACACCCACCGCGGGCACCACGATGCCGCTGGGGTCGGTGTCCTCGTCGACGAGCGCGCCCACCACCGTGGGAACCTCGTCATCGCTTACGACCGTCTCCGCTCCGAACGCCTCCGCCTCCACGGACAGATCCATGAACGACACCGCGGCCGCTGTCGGATACCTCTGCGCAACAAGGCGCATGGCCTCAGCCTGGTAGTCCGACGACCCGATGAGGTCGCGCACCGAGATGCCCATCAGCTGCACGGCCGGAAACGAGAGCACCGGCAACGCCTTCTTCCTCTCCGTCGCAATGATGCCGGAGAGCCACTTCCTCATATCCATGGGATACTTCCCCTCCTTCCGGGCACGCCGCCCATCTTTTACGCGCCCACCAGCTCGGCGGCCTTGACGGCGGCCGCGCCCGCGTCGGGCGTGTACGCATCGGCGCCCACCTCGTCGGCATACGCCTGCGTCACCGGGGCGCCGCCGATCATGACCTTCACCTTGTCACGCAAACCCGCCTCCTCGATAGCCCTGATAGTCGCTCCGATCTCGGGCATCGTGGTGGTGAGCAGCGCCGAGCAGCACACGATGTCGACGTCGTCGTGCTCCTGCAGAAAGCTCACGAACGCCTCCGGCGCCACGTCTACGCCCAGATCCGTCACCTCGAAACCCTTGCCCTCTATCATCATGCGCACGAGGTTCTTGCCGATGTCGTGCATGTCGCCCTTCACCGTGCCGATGACAGCCTTACCCAAGGGCTCAGCCCCCGCCTCGGCAAGATGCGGCTTGAGCACCTCGGTACCCGCGGACATGGCACGGGCGGCCACCAGCATCTCAGGCACGAACGCTTCGCCAGCGCTGAAGCGATCGCCGATGACGCCCATGGGGGCGATGAGCCCCTCGTCGAGGATGGCCTGGGCCGCCACCCCCTCGTCGAGCGCCCGCTGCACCAGCGGACCCACCTCCTTTCTCTTGCCACGCATCACCGCACTGGCTATTTCCTCGGTCGTTGTCATGAAAGCCCCTCTTCCTCTCGTAGTAGACAGTCGATCGCCTCAGTCTAGGAAGACGCGGCGAAAAGGGCATGGGGCGAGATTGCTTATTTCGGCCGTTCGGCCGTTCGGCCCCGGGCCGTGCATCAGGCCCGGTACCCGAAGTTGACCTTAGGGGCCATACGACAGTGCTTATCTTGGGTTTGCGAGCTCCCGATGCCCGCCCCTATGCGCTACCATGCACCTCCCAAGAAGGAATGGGGGGATCATATGGACGTGATCGTGCACGGTCAGGACGGTGACATCAGACTCATCGAAGCGGAGGCGGGACAGACCCTGCTCGAGGCCCTGCGCGAAGGCGGCGAGGCACTGCTCGCCCCATGCGGCGGCATCGGCACCTGCGGGAAATGCCGCGTGCTCGTGCGCGATAAGGCGGGCACGAGCTATCGCCTCGCCTGCCGGACGAACGTGGCGGCCGGCATGGAGGTCCTGCCCGACGATCTGGGAACCTTGCCGGTAGCCGGAAGCGAGGCGACGACCGCTTCGGGGCCGGCGACACAGGGTGAGAGCGATCGCCGTCTCGGGCTCGCCGTAGACGTGGGCACCACCACGCTGGCGCTGCACCTGGTGGATCTTGACTCCCGGCTCATTGTGGCCAGCGTAGGCAAGGTGAACCCCCAGGTGGCGTTCGGAGGCGATGTGGTAGCGCGCATCGCGGCCGCCTCGGCGGCGGAGGGGTTGGAGGCTCTTTGCTCCTCCCTGCGCGGCGGGCTCGACGACGCGCTCGCCGCCCTCGGGCTCAGTGCGGGGCAAAGCGTCGGCTGGCAGGATCTCGAACGCGTGGCCGTGGCAGGCAACACGGTCATGGAGCACTTCGCCGCCGGCCTCGACCCAAAGCCGATAGGCACCTTCCCCTTCGCGCCCTTCGCGCTCTTCGGGAACGAGTGCAATCTGTGGCAGCCGCACGACTGCGACGAGCCCCCTGTGCGCGCATACCTGGCGCCCGCCGTGGCGGGATACGTAGGCGGCGACGTGACGGCCGGCCTCCACATCTCGGACATGGCAGCCTCCCCTGCACTCCAGCTGTACCTTGACGTCGGCACGAACGGCGAGATGGCGCTCGGCAACAGCGAGCGCATCGTATGCTGCGCCACGGCGGCCGGGCCCGCGTTCGAGGGTGCCGGTATAACGCTGGGCATGCCGGCCCTGAGCGGTGCCGTAAGCGCCGTCGCGCTCGAAGGCGACGGACTCGCTATCGCAACCGTGGGAGGCGCCGAACCGGTAGGCATCTGCGGATCGGGGCTCTTAGACGCTGTCGCCTGCCTGCTCGAGCTGGGCATCGTCGACGAGACCGGGCGCCTGCTCGAAGCCGGAGAGGTCGGCCCGCGCCTCGCGTGGCGCCTGGGCACAGAACAGGAACAGCGGGTATGCTACCTCGACGCCGAAAAGCGCGTGTATCTCACCCAAGGCGACGTGCGCGGCGTGCAGCTGGCCAAGGCGGCCATAAGGGCGGGCATCGACACGCTGATGGACGAGATGCACGTCTCCTACGACGACGTGCGCCGCATCGCGTTGGCAGGCGGGTTCGGAGCGCACCTCAGCGCGGCGAGCGCGGCCCGCATCGGCCTTTTGCCCGCCGCCCTCGAGCACAAGGTCGACCTGCTGGGAAACGCGGCGGGGAAGGGGGCAGCGGCGGCGCTCTTCCCGGAAGGGCGAGCAGCCCTGGAGAGCGTCGCCGCCTCCTGCTCGCACGTCGAGCTCTCCACGAGCCCAACGTTCGCCGGCCTCTATCTCGACGCGATGGGCTTCGAGCCATGATGTGCGCAGTATGCGCCTGCCGCGATGCAGGCTGCACAGGTGAAATGGACGCCCGCAGGGGCGCCTTCGTCTGCGAGCTGGCGGCGCGGGCCCGCAACCGGGGGTTCACCCACTACGGATGCACTCCTGCAACAAGCCTGTCCGTGAACCCCGCAGTACGCTCCCTGTGTGCGGAGAACCGCTGCCAATCCTATGGACGGAACTGGACGTGCCCGCCCGCGTGCGGAACCCTGGACGATTTCTCGGCAGCCTTGGCAAGCCGCTCCGTCGCACTCGTCGTGCAAACGGTCGGGCAGCTGGAGGACGAGTTCGATGTCGAGGGAATGATGGCGGCGGAACGGGTGCACAAGGAGCGGTTCGCGGTGCTTGCACAAGATGCCCTCGATGGCTTCAACACCGGCAGACAGGGGCTGGGATCAGGCATCCCTCGTCCCCTGCCCCTGTCTGCCGGCGCATGCACGCTCTGCACCACATGCAGCTGTCCCGACGCGCCCTGCCGCCACCCCGATCGCGCGCTCGTCTCGATGGAGGCGGCGGGCCTGATGGTCTCCGAAGCATGCGAGACGGCCGGCCTACCCTACTACCACGGCCCAGGCACCATCTCCTACACCAGCTGCATCCTGCTCTAAGCACTTTCGCCAACTAGCCGCCCTACGCCCGCCCCCTCTTCGCCCAGCCCAAGGCGCGCGAGGGGAGTCATCCCGGCACATGCATCCATCCCCAGCCGGACGAGAAAGCGCGCGCGAAAAGCAAAGGAACCGGCCCAAGAGCCGGTTCCTCCCTCATAAACGATGCTGCCCTGCCGCTACTCGGCCGCGGGGGTCTCGTTCGGGTCCTTCACGGTGATGTCCGCGTGCTCGAGGAGCCACTTGTTCGCCTTGATGCGCTCGGCCGCCTCGCGCAGCGCGAAGCCGCGGCCCGACTCCTCCATCTGGCGACGCACGCCCTGGGGGTTCTGCGGGTTCATGGCAGCGCAGGCCTCCTGCACGTCCTCGTCGCTCACCACCAGGCCCTCGTGGCGGAACAGGGCGTCCAGCGCGTAGCCCTGCACGAGCATCTGGCGCGTCTGCATCATCATCATCATGTTGAACTGCTGCTCGCCGCCCTGCTGCTCGACGAACTGGTCCCACGTCATGTTCTGCTGCTCCACCTCGGCGCGCATGTTGTTCATGAGGTTGCGGGACATGGACTCGTACACCTCGTCGGCGATGCTGCCCTTGAAGCGCTTCGCCAGCTCGCCGGCGGCCATGTTGCGCTTGTAGTTCTCGTACTCGCCCGACAGCTGGCGGTTCAGGCCGCGGCGGATGTCGTCGCGCATGGCGGCCACGTCCTTGTACATGGGCATGAACTTCGCCACCCAGGCGTCGTCGATGACGGGGGCGACCTTCTTCTGGATCTCCTTGACCGTGACGGTGCACTCGATGGTCTCGACGATCTCGTTGCCCTCGTCGTCGATGCCGGGGCCCTCGAACGTGAAGGTCTTCGTCTCGCCCACGTCCATGCCGATGATGTTCTCGTCGAAGCCGTCGGGCATGAGGCCGGCGCCGGCGGAGTACGTGCGCGCGTCGGTGGTCAGGCCGGGCAGCTTCTCGCCGTTCTCGTAGGACTCCATGGCCAAAAGGCAGCTGTCGCCCTTGCGCACGGGGTGCGGGTCGTCGGCCACGAACTCGGCGTAGCGCTCGGCAACCTGGTTGATCTGCTCGTCCACCTGGCGCTCGTCGATCGACACCTCCTGGATGGTGATGGAGACCGGCTCGTAGGACGTCAGTTCGTAGTCCGGCTTCGGCGTGAGGTGCAGGCCGAACTGGAACGTCTGGCCGCGCTTGAGCGCCGTCTTGGGCTCGGGCTGCGGCGGGAACGCGGGGATGACGCCGACCTTGTCGATGGCGAACGGCACGAGGGCCTCGACCGCCTGGTTCATGACGACCGAGTCCAAGTCCTTGATGCCCATGCGCTCCTCGGCCGCCTGGGCCACCGTCTTGTCCTTCTCGGGGCGCATGCCCATCTGCTGGGCGAACGCGAGGTGCGCGTTGTTGAGCGCGTTGCTCACCTCGGCCGTCGAGGCAACGGCGTCGATCAGCAGGCGGCCGTCGTCGAGTTTCTTCTGCGTGACTTTCATCTTGGTTCCGTCTCCTTCTTACGAGCACTGCGGCACAGGGCGCCGGGTGGAGGCGGAAACGGCGTGCCGACCGCAATGCGATACGTGCAGAAACCGTGCACGGACGTTCCCCTCCAATACCTTGCTAGCTTGCAATTGTAACGCACATCGTCGCCCACCGCGACGAGATGCCCGCAAATATAAGGCGATGTCCAACCGGCTGCCCTCCGGGAAAAAGAGACTGCACGGCATGCGTTCCGCGAAGCCCAAGAAGGGCGAACGAGGCGCGGGAGGTCTATTCAGGGGGTTCAACCTCCGCGCCCGCGCGGCGCATACCGTGCAGCACGCCCCGTACTATACGGAAAGGCCGCTCCAAGTGCATTATACCAAGGGGCCTATTTTGCGCCCCGGCCTCATACCAGACGTACCAGATTCCCGGCCGCACGCGGGGAAACGCACGCCATAGGCCCTCTTGGAAGACCCCATCCGGCTCCGTCCCGCGTCCCTGCAACCACGCTGCCGCCGCACCCCTTCCCTCCGCACGCCCCCGCTTCCACGGCGCCCGATACGACAAGACCCCCGGCAGAGAGAGGCCGGGGGTCTGCGTTCGCCGTTGAAGAGGAGGTCGGCGAAAGGGGATAGCTACTTGCCGGGGGTGCCGGGGGCGGCAGGGGGCTTCGGGGCGCCCGGGGCACCGGGAGCCTTCGGGGCGCCGGGAGCGCCGGGCACGCCGGGAGCACCCGGGGCGCCGGGCATGCCGGGGGCCTTCGTCGCCTTGGCGCCGCAGCTCGGGCACGCGTCCAGGCTGGGGTCCACTTCCGCGCCGCACTTGGGGCACTTGATGGGGCCGTTCAGGTCAACCGCTGCTGGTCTGAAGCACATGAGGAGATCCTTTCTCTTTTATGGTCCGATCGGTCCGTCGCGAAACCCCGGGCCCTGCTCGGGCTTGCGTGGTCTTCGAGGATCGGCCCGGAGCGTGCAGGGGGGCTTGCGCCGGGCCGATCCTCGAAGCGAACTCGACCTCTCGCAGACTACTCTAGCGTTCAGTACCGGGGCCGAGCATCCCCTATAAGCGCTTAAATAGTTGAAAAGCCGTAATACCTATGGTCTGATTCATTTCCACGACCTGCGGTTTTGCTCCCAAAGTAGTTTTGCGGAAGAAGTTTCCAAGAATGAGCCCCGCAGCAAGCACCCCCGCGCAGGTCGCCCCCCTCTCACCTGCCGAACGTCAAGCGGGTCGCGCTTGCGGAGAGCGCCTCGGGGCGGCGCTTGATGCGAGTTCCGCACGAGCCGAACGCCCCAGCGGGGCGTTCGTGCGAGCCAGGACTGCCCGAGCAGCAAGCGCCGCCCCAAGGCGCTCCAGGAAGGATTACTCGTTGGACTTCAGGCTCTCCACCATGTCGACCCGCGCGAGCTTGCGCCTCATGGCCAGCATCACCAGCACGGTGAACAGCATGGTGAGCAGAAACGCTATCACGAAGCTCGCCGCATGGATGGTGCGGCCGAACATCACCTGGTCCACTTCCGCCGTCACCACCACGAAGCCCTCCATGAAAACGCCGAGCACGAG
Source organism: Gordonibacter pamelaeae (assembly GCF_003340385.1). Classification (NCBI taxonomy): domain Bacteria; kingdom Bacillati; phylum Actinomycetota; class Coriobacteriia; order Eggerthellales; family Eggerthellaceae; genus Gordonibacter; species Gordonibacter pamelaeae. The sequence continues at coordinate 73,038 of NZ_PPTS01000004.1, forward strand.
CCCGACCGCGCACCCGATGACCGACAACAGCATGGTCTCGCGGTAGATGTAGGCGCTCACCTCGCGCGGCGTGAAGCCCAGCACCTTGAGCGTGGCTATCTCGCGCTGCCGCTCGGTGATGTTGATGTTCGTGAGGTTGTACAGCACGATGAACGCGAGCGCCGCCGCAGCCACCACGAGCACGATCACGATGAGCCCCACGCTCTTGAGCATGGACTTGTACGCGTCGATCACCTCGTCGTTGTAGGCCACGGTCTTCACCCCATCGATGGCGCGCACCGCATCGTTGAACTGCGCGCGCTCCCCGGCGTCGGAGCTCGTCACGGCGTAGTACGTGGAGAATGCCGGCTGGCCGCCCTCCATGCGCGCGTACTCGCCCGGGCCGATGAACACGTAGTTGTAGATGTAGTTCTCCATGACGCCCGTGACCGTGAGGTCGAACGTCTTGTCCGTGGCGTTGCCCATCTCGTCCTGCTCGGCCAGGCGCACCGTGTCGCCCACGCCCACTCCCAGCTCGTTCGCCAGCTTCTCGGCCAGCACCACGCCGTCATCGCCGATGGACAGTGGCTCATGCCCCACGCGCGTGCGCACGGTGAGGAAGTCGGCAAGGCCGCCCGGGTCCTCGGGCACCACCACGGACGCATGAACGTCGGCCTTGTCCGGCCCGCTGGCCACCATGCTCGCGCTCTGCACGCGCGTGGAGGACTCCACGGCGCCGCCTGCGCCCAGCAGGTCGTCCAGCTCCTGCTGCGACGCGGCCGGCAGGTCGTCCTCCGTGGTCACGACGGCGTTGTAGTGCACGATCTCGCCGTACTGCTTGTCGATGATGTCGTTGATGGCGTCCTGCAGGCCCAGGCCCGTGAGCAAGAGCGCCGTGCAGCCGGCGATGCCGATGACCGTCATCACGAACCGCTTCTTGTAGCGGAACAGGTTGCGGAACGTGACCTTCCACGAGAACGACAGCCGCCGCCATAGCGGGGCGATGCGCTCGAGCAGGATGCGCTTGCCGGCTTTCGGCGCGCGCGGCAGCATGAGCGTGGCCGGCCGCTCGCGCAGCGTGGCGAACGCGGCCGCCCAGGTGGCGACGAGCGTCACGCCCACGCCGAGACCGGCCGCCAACCCCGCGAGCCCAAGATCGATGGGCAGCGGCCCCCTCGGCACGAAGTAGATGATGGCGTAGGCCTCGGAGATCACGGCGGGCAGCACCTGCGAGAGCACCGCGATGCCCAGCACGCTTCCCGTCACGCTGGCCACGGCGGCGTACAGCAGGTACTTCGAGGCGATGCGCGCGCGGCTGTACCCGAGCGCCTTGAACGTGCCGATGAGCACGCGCTCCTCCTCCACCATGCGCGTCATGGTGGTGAGCGCCACGAGAGCCGCCACGAGGAAGAAGATGAACGGGAACACCTGCGCGATGGAGTCCACGCGGTTCGCGTCGGACTCGAAGCTCGCCACGCCGTAGTTCTGGTCGCGGTCCATGACGAGCCACGACGGGTTCTCCAAGTCGTCGATCTTCTGCTGCGCGTCGGCAATCTGACGCTCGGCATCGGCGAACTGCGCGTCGGCGTCGGCCTTCTGGCGCTCGTACTCGGCCAGACCGCCCTCGTAGTCGGCCCTGCCCTGCTCGAGCTGCGAGCGCCCGCTCGCTATCTGCGCCGCCGCCTCGTCGAGCTGCTGCTGCGCCGCCGCGATCTGCGCGTCGGCCTGCAAGCGCGCGGACGCCAGGTCGGCGGTGCCCTGCTCGACCTGCGCGACGGCGGCGTCGAACTGCGCCTTCTGGGCGTCGAACGCGGCCTGCTGGGCGTCGAGCTCCCCACGCGCCGCATTGACCGCCTGCTGCTGCGCCTCGAGCTCGCCGCGAGCTTCGTCGAGAGCCGCCTGCCCTCGGTCGATCTCGTCCTTGCCCGCATCGAGAACCTGCTTCTGGGCTTCCAGCCTCGCCCTGTTCTCGGCGTAATCGGGATTTTCGGGGTGGGCCTCGTTCGCATCCCACGCCGCCTGCCAAAGCGCCATGTTCTGCTGCCACTCGGCCGCCTTCGCCGACAGGGCGTCCTGCCGGCCCTGCCACTCGCCCCACCCCGCCGCCAGCGCGTCGGCTCCCTGCTGCCACTGCGCCCAGGCGTCGGCCAGCTGGGCCTGCCCCTGCTCGATGGCGGGGCGGGCGGCGTCGGTCTGGGCGCGGCCGTCGGCGAGCTGCCGTTCGGCCTCCGCAAGCTGCGCCTCGGCGCTCGCGCGCTGGCTCGCCAGCTCGGCCACGCCGCTATCGTAGGCGGCCTGCGCGTCGGCGAGCTTCTGCTTGTTCTCGGCGATGGCCGCAGCCGCCTCGTCCAGCTGGCGCTGCGCGTCGTTGAGCTGCTGCTCGGCATCGGCCCGCTCGCGCTCGTAGTCGGCGCGCTTCTCGTCGAGCTCCTTCTGGGCGTTGGCGCGCAGCCCGTCCGCGCGGGCCTGCTCGCGCGCGGGGGCGAGGGTCTCTATGCGGTCCTCTACCTCGTGCACGCGCTCGAAGTAGGCGTCGCTTCCCGAGAACTCGCCCGCCGCCCCCGCCACCGTGACGAAGGCCTCCGTGTAGGGCAGATCCTTCGAGAAATCCGATTCCGGCACGTACATGAACTGCTGCACCGAGCCCGACCCGAGCGAGGTGGTGCCCATGGACGTGGACGACACGTAGTACGAGGAGTGCACGTAGCCCACCACCTGGTACGTGCGCGTGGCCAGCACGTCGTCCACGTCCTGCGAGCCCTCGGTGATCTGCACCGTGTCGCCGATCTTCGTGGGCGTGTTCATCACCTTGTCGGCCGACAGCACGCACTCGCCCTCGCGCACCGGCCACGAGCCCTCCACAAGAACGGGCCGGTTCAGGTAGTCGGCGGCGCCGGAGACCGCGTTCACGCCGTCGCCCGTATCGCTTTCCGCAGCGGCGGCGGGCAGCGAGTGCACGCGGATAGCGTACTGCTCGTCGTTCACCGTGGCCATGACGTCCGTCTCGTAGGCACCCATGACCTGCGCGACGCCCTCCACGCCGCGCAGGGCGGCCAGGTCGTCGTCGGTGAGGCCGAGCGTCGACACCACGCGGATGTCCATGAGGTTCGTGCCGTCGTAGAACTGGTCGGCCGCGAGCTTCATGTCGGGGGCCGTCATGCGCAGCCCCGCGTAGAATCCCGTGCCCAACGCCACGATGCCGGCGATGGCCAGGAAGCGCCCGAGCGAGTGCGTGACGGAACGGAGGACGTCCTTGTTGAATGCGCCCCTCAAGCCCGCTCCCCTACCACTCCAGGACGTCGGCCGACAGCGGGGCCTCGTTGATCTCGACGCCCGCCACGCGCCCCTCGCGGATGTGGATGACGCGGTCGGCTATGGCCGTGAACGCCGAGTTGTGCGTGATGAGCACGACGGTCTTGCCGGTGTCGTAGCACGTGTCCTGCAACAGCCGCAGGATGGCCTTGCCGGTATGGTAGTCCAGCGCACCGGTGGGCTCGTCGCACAGAAGCAGCTTCGGGTTCTTCGCCAGCGCGCGGGCGATGGCCACGCGCTGCTGCTCGCCGCCGGAGAGCTGGGCGGGGAAGTTGTCCAGCCGATGCCCCAGCCCCACCTGGGCAAGCACCTCGGCCGCATCGAGCGGGTCCTTGCAGATCTGGCTCGCCAGCTCCACGTTCTCCAACGCCGTGAGGTTCTGCACGAGGTTGTAGAACTGGAACACGAAGCCTATGTCGTAGCGGCGGTAGTAGGTGAGCTCCTTGCTGTTGAACGCGCTGATTTCGCGCCCGTCCAGCATGATGGTGCCCGACGAGCACCCGTCCATGCCGCCCAGCATGTTCAGGAGCGTGGTCTTGCCGGCGCCCGAGGGCCCCACCACCACCACGAGCTCGCCGCGCTCGATGTCGAACGTCATCCCGTCGACGGCCGCGACCTCCACCTCGCCCATCGTGTACACCTTGCGCACGTCGCGGAACTCCACGAATGCCAAATCGATCCCTCTCTTCACCCTCGCAGCTGCGTTTGCCCCACCATACACCAACCATCCCGTCCGCGCACGCGAGCATACAAACTCGCCATGCGCCCCGGCCCTCCCCCAACACGAAAAGCGCCCCGCAGATGCGGGGCGCTCCAAAGCTTCGGACGGCTCGATAGCCTAGCTGGCGAACAGCTCGATCGTGTCGCCTTCCTTCAGCGTGACCATGGCCTTCTTCCAGGTGCGGGTCTGGCCCAGCTGGTAGCGGACGCGCTTGGGCTTCGGCTTCACGTTCAGCGTGTTCACCTTCACGACCTTCACGTTGAAGATGGCCTCGACGGCCTGGGCGATCTCCACCTTGTTGGAGTCCTTCGCCACCTCGAACGTGTACGTGTTCTTCTCCATCATGTCGTAGCTATGCTCCGTGATGATGGGGCGGATGATAACCTCGCGGGGATCCTTCATTATGCGAGCACCTCCTCGATGTACTTGAGGGCGTCGGCCGTCACCACGAGCTTCTTGTTGTCGATGAGCTCGTAGGTGTTGATGTCGGACACCGGGATGATGTTCACCTTCGGGATGTTGCGGAACGACAGGTACGTGTTCACCGCGTCGTCGGCGATGACGAGCGCCACGCGACCCTCGAGGCCGAGCGCCTTCATCGCGGCCACGGCGGCCTTCGTGGAGGGCTTCTCGAACTCGAAGTCCTTCACCACCACCAGCTCGCCGTCGGCCAGCTTGGCGGAGAGCGCGGAGCGCATCGCCAGCTTGACCTCCTTGTTGTTCACGCGGAACGCGTAGCTGCGCGGATGCGGGCCGAACACGGTGCCGCCGCCGGCCCACTGGGGGGCGCGGATGGTGCCCTGGCGGGCACGGCCGGTGCCCTTCTGGCGCCACGGCTTCTTGCCGCCGCCGCGCACCTGGCCGCGGGTGAGCGTGTTGCTCGTGCCCTGGCGCCAGGCCGCGCGCTGCGAGCGAACGACCGTGTGCATGACGGTCATGTTCGGCTCGATGCCGAAAACGGTAGCGGCGAGGTCGGCGGAACCGGCCTTCTTCCCGCTCGCGTCTTTGATCTCAATCGTGGTCATTTAAACTCCTTATTACTTTCGATCCACGTTTACGCCATGCGGACGCGAACGATGCCATTCTTGCCGCCGGGGACGGCGCCCTTCACGAGGATGAGGTTCTGGTCCTCGTCGACGCGCACGACCTCGAGGTTCTTCACCGTCACGGTGTCGCAGCCCATGTGACCCGGGAGCTTGAGCCCCTTGAACACGCGGGACGGCGTGGCGCACTGGCCCACCGAGCCGGGAGCGCGGTGGAAGTGCGCGCCGTGGCCGCCCGGGCCGCCGCGGAAGCCGTAGCGCTTCATGACGCCGGCGAAGCCCTTGCCCTTGGACGTGCCGGTCACGTCGACCTTCTTCGTCTCGACGAACGCGGCGACCGTCTGCTCGTCGCCCACGTTGTACTCGCCGGCATTCTCCACGCGCACCTCGCGCAGGTAGCGCACGGGAGCCGCGCCCTGCTTCTCGAAGTGGCCCTTCATGGGCTTGTTGACCTTCTTCTCCTTGATGGCGCCGAAGCCCATCTGCACGGCCTCGTAGCCGTCGGTGGCCTTCGTCTTCACCTGGCAGACCTTGTTGGGCTCGGCCTGGATGACCGTCACCGGGACGACGCGGTCGTCCTCGCCGAAGATCTGGGTCATGCCGATCTTCTTACCGTAGATTGCGTTGATCATTATCGCCTGACCCCCTTTACAGCTTGATTTCGATGTCGACACCGGCGGGGAGATCGAGACGCATCAGGGAATCCACCGTGTTCGGGGTGGGCTCCAGGATGTCGATGAGGCGCTTGTGCGTGCGCATCTCGAACTGCTCGCGCGAATCCTTGTCGACGTGCGGGCCCTTGACGACGCAGTACAGGTTGCGCTCCGTCGGCAGCGGGATGGGACCGGACACCTTGGCACCCGTCTTCTGCGCGGTATCGACGATGAGCTTCGTGGACTGGTCCACGATCTCATGGTCGTACCCCTTCAAGCGGATGCGAATCTTCTGATTAGCCACTTACTTACCTCCGTTATGCTTCAGGTCGCGCGCGCTTACGCGTTCCCGCCGGCCTTGCTGATAATTTCCTCCGCCACGCTCTTGGGCACCGGCTCGTAGGAGTCGAACTGCATGGTGTACACAGCCCGGCCCTGCGTGCCGCTGCGCAGGTCGGTGGCGTAGCCGAACATGTTGCCCAGCGGCACCTTCGCGCTGACCACGATGGCGTTGCCGCGCTTCTCCTGGCCCTGGATCATACCGCGGCGGGAGGGGATGTCGCCCATGACGAAGCCCGTGTACTCCTCCGGCGTCTCGATCTCCACGGCCATGACCGGCTCGAGGATGACGGGGCTGGACTTGCGGAGCGCTTCCTTGATGGCCATGGAACCCGCCACCTTGAACGCCGCCTCGGAGGAGTCGACGTCGTGGTACGAGCCGTCGACGAGTTCCACGCGCACGTCCTCGACCGGGTAGCCCGCGAGCACGCCGGAGTTCAGCGCCTCCTGGATGCCCTTGTCGATGGAGGGGATGTACTCCTTCGGCACCACGCCGCCCACGATCTTGTTCTCGAACAGGTAGCCTTCGCCGGCCTCCTGCGGGTACATGTTGATGACCGCATGGCCGTACTGGCCGCGACCGCCGGTCTGGCGCACGAACTTGCCCTCGGCGTTCATGACCTCCTTGCCGGGGCGCTCGCGGTAGGCAACCTGGGGCTTGCCCACGTTGGCCTCGACCTTGAACTCGCGCAGCAGGCGGTCGATGATGATCTCGAGGTGCAGCTCGCCCATGCCGGCGATGATGGTCTGGCCGGTCTCGTGGTTCGTGGACACGCGGAACGTCGGGTCCTCCTCGGCGAGCTTCTGCAGCGCCACGCCCATCTTGTCCTGCTCGGCCTTCGTCTTCGGCTCGACGGCGATGTCGATGACCGGGTCGGCGAACTCCATGGACTCCAGGATGATGGGGTGCTTCTCGTCGCAGAGCGTGTCGCCCGTGGACACGTCCTTCAGGCCCACCACGGCCACGATGTCGCCCGCCTGGCAGGCATCGATGTCGACGCGCTGGTTCGAGTGCATCTGCAGAAGGCGGCCGATGCGCTCCTTCTTGTCCTTCGACGCGTTCATGATGTAGGAGCCGGAATCCAGGCTGCCCGAGTACACGCGCAGGTAGGTGAGCTTGCCCACGAACGGGTCGGTCATGATCTTGAAGGCGAGCGCGGAGAACGGGGCCTTCACGTCGGAGGGACGCTCGTCCTCGGCACCCGTGTCGGGGTTCGTGCCCTTGATGGCCGGGATGTCAACCGGGGAGGGCATGTAGTCCACCACGGCGTCGAGCAGCTCCTGCACGCCCTTGTTCTTGTAGGACGAGCCCACGAACACAGGGTGGATCTGGCAGGCGATGGTGCCCTTGCGCAGGGCGGCCTTCAGCTCCTCGACCGTGACCTCCTCCTCCATGAGCACCTTCTCCATGAGGTCGTCGTCGCAGTCGGCGGCGGCCTCCAGCAGCTCCTGGCGGCGCAGCTCGGCCTCCTCGGCGAACTCGGCCGGGATGGCGTCCATGGGCTCGGGGTAGGTCATGCCCTTGTCGTCGGCCTTGAAGTCCCAGGCCGTCATCGTCACGAGGTCGATGACGCCCCAGAAGTTGTCCTCGGCGCCCATGGGAACCTGCGCGGCCACGGCCGGCGCGCCCAGGCGGTCCTTCATGGTCTGGATGGCGTTGAAGAAGTCGGCGCCCACGCGGTCGTACTTGTTGATGTAGGCGATGCGGGGCACGCCGTACTTGCTGGCCTGGCGCCACACGGTCTCGGACTGCGGCTGCACGCCGGCCACGGCGTCGAACACCGCGACGGCGCCGTCGAGCACGCGCAGGGAGCGCTCGACCTCGGCCGTGAAGTCAACGTGGCCGGGCGTGTCGATGATCTGGAAGCGGTACTCCTTGCCGTTGTCGGCACCGCCGGGGTATTTCCAGAAGCACGTGGTGGCGGCGGCCGTGATGGTCACGCCGCGCTCCTGCTCCTGCACCATCCAGTCCATCGTCGCGGCGCCGTCGTGCACCTCGCCGATCTTGTGGGTCTTGCCCGTGTAGTAGAGGATGCGCTCGGTCGTCGTCGTCTTGCCCGCGTCGATGTGGGCCATGATGCCGATGTTGCGCGTGTCTTGTAGAGACATTTTAGCCATAGACTGGGTCCCCCTTAGAAGCGGTAGTGCGAGAACGCACGGTTGGACTCGGCCATCTTGTACAGGTCCTCGCGCTTCTTCACCGACGCGCCGGTGTTCTCGGCGGCGTCCATGATCTCGGCGGCGAGGCGCTCCTTCATCGTGTGCTCCTTGCGCTTGCGCGAGAAGTCCACGATCCAGCGGATGGCGAGCGTCGTCGAACGGCGGGAGTTGACCTCCATCGGCACCTGGTAGGTGGCGCCGCCGACGCGCTTGGGCTTGACCTCGAGGGTCGGGCGGACGTTGTCCATGGCCTTCTTGAACACGGCCAGCGGGTCGCCGCCGGTCTTCTGCTCCACGATGGCGAACGCACCGTAGACGATGCCCTCGGCGGTGGCCTTCTTGCCATCGAGGAGGACCTTGTTGATCAGCTGCGTGACCAAACGGTTGTTGTACTGTGCGTCCGGCTGAACTTCACGACGGACTGCTGCTGCACGACGCGGCATGTATTTCTCCTTCTGGTTCCTGCGCGCTTCCGGGCGGCTCTTCGTCCCGCCCATTAGGCCGCCGCCCCACGCCCCCTTTGGGCGGAAGCGGCCTTAGCGGCCCGCGCGTCTTATCGGTTGCTTACTTGGGGCGCTTGGCGCCGTAACGGCTGCGGGCCTGCTTGCGGTTGTCCACGGCGGCGCAGTCGAGCGCAGCACGGATGACCTTGTAGCGGACACCGGGGAGGTCCTTCACGCGGCCGCCGCGCAAAAGCACCATGGAGTGCTCCTGCAGGTTGTGGCCGACGCCCGGGATGTAGGCCGTCACTTCCATGCCGTTGACGAGGCGCACGCGGCAGACCTTGCGGAGAGCCGAGTTCGGCTTCTTCGGCGTGGTTGTGAACACGCGGGTGCACACGCCGCGCTTCTGCGGGTTGCCCTTCAGGGCCGGTGTCTTGCTCTTGTCGACCGTCTTTTTGCGGCCCTTGCGGACCAGCTGGTTGATAGTAGGCAAAGCTTCTCTCCTTTTACCTCTTGCTTGTTCCGATTACCTTTATATAGATAGGGAATCGCTTCTGCGGTGCCTCCCTGTGCGCTCAGCTGATTCGCACAGGAAAACATACGCCCACGTGGGACGCGAACGAGAACTTTATCATCGCCCCCGCAGCTTGTCAAACGCCACGCACCCGGGAGTGTCTATATCTCCCACCTGCGTTTCGCCTGATGAAAGGCATCGGGCGCCGTTCGATAGGCGAAAGGCTCCACGTAATCTCGAATTTATTCCGCGTCGTCGGCCGCCGCGGCGCGCACGCGCAGGAGCGCGCGCATGTCGGCCGGGTCGAGGCAGGCCACGGGCGCATGGCGCAGCAGCGCCCGGTCCGACGTGACCACGTAGTCGGCATCGACGCGCGCGGCGGCGGCCAGCAGCAGGTCGTCCTCGAAGTCGTCGTGGAGGTCGCGGTAGGTCATGGCGCGCAGGGCCTCGTTCTGCCCCACGGGCACGATCATCGAGAGCTCCATGACGTTGCGCACGCTCGACCACGCTGATTCGCGCACCGCCGCGGCAAAGAGCTCGTCAACGGGCTTGCCGTGCTCCCGCAGATACCGCTTCGTCTCCTGGCAGAGGAGGAAGAAAAGATCGGGCATCGTTGCCGACGAGGTGTGCAGCACGGCATCGGCTGCCGTCGCCTCCGCCATGAACCCCATCGCCGCTTCATGCGCTTCGGGCCTGCGCTCGAGGAAATAATCGATCCACACGTTCGTATCGACGAGCAGCTTCAGCGGCAGGCTCATGGCAGACCCCTCTCGGACGCCTTCTCGAGGTACGCCTCGTAGCGCAGATCGTCGTAGTAGGCCTCGTGGACCTCGTCGTCGTCGAGCTCCCTCTTCGGCTTGCCGAAGTACTCGTCCTCGCGCAGGTCCTCGCACGTGATCTTGCGCGGCGCCGGCACGGGCAGGCCGTTGTCGAGGAAGAAGTTCCGCCAGATGGCGGCCCCCTCGCGCACGAGGGCCAGGCGGCGCTGCACCTCGGCGTCGTGCTCGGCGCCGCGCGCGGGGCGCATGAACGCGGGCGGCTCGCCCTTCTCCTCGGCGTACTCCCACACGGCGCGCACCACCTGCGAGGGCGTGAGCCCCCATCGGGCGAACACCTCGTCGCCGCGAGCCTTCGTCTCCTCGTCGATGCGCACGTTCATCTGCACGGCGGCCATGGCGCCTCCTCTGCGGTCGGGCTGCTTGCTGCTATATAGTATAGCACAGACAAGGCTGCCGGCCATGCGCCGGGAGGGCGCCCCGCCGGCGCCGCTACGCGACGCCTTCCCTCACCAGCGCCTCCACGAGGCGGGCGGTGCCCTCGAGGTCGGCCACGGAGATATGCTCCTCCGGCGAGTGGAAGGCCGCCATGCCCACGCCGAGCGTCACGGCGCGCACGCCGCGGGCCGCCAGGACGTTCGCGTCGGAGCCGCCGCCGTCGTGGCGGAAGCAAGGCTCCAGCCCGGCGGCGCGCGCCGCACGGGCGGCCGTCTGCACGAGGGCGTCGTCCTCGTCGTAGAGCACGGCGCCGTAGCTGAACGTCCAGTCGATGTCCACCGAGCCGCCGAAGCGCGCGGCAGCCTGCTCGAGGGCGACCGTCATGGCGGCCTTCTGCACCTCGGCACGGTCGGGGTAGAGCGAGCGGCACTCGCCGCGCAGCGTGCACGCCTCGGGCACGACGTTCGTCTCGCGCCCGCCGGCTATCACGCCGATGTTCGCCGTGGTGGCCTCGTCGAGGCGCCCGAGCGGCATGGCCTCGATGGACGCCGCGGCCATTTGGATGGCCGAGACGCCCGCCTCGGGCACCACGCCCGCGTGCGATGCGCGGCCGACGAACGCGGCCTCCAGCGTCCAGTGGCAGGGCGCGCCCGTGATGACGGTGCCGGGCGCGCCGTCGGCGTCCAGCACGTAGCACGGCGCGCCCGCGGGCAGCGCGTCCGGCGCGAGCGCGCCGGAGCCCAGCAGGTGCTGCTCCTCGCAGGTGGTGAGGAGCACCGTGACGTCGGGGCGCGGCGCGCCCCCCTCCACCACCGAGCGCACGCCCTCAAGGATGGCCGCGATGCCGGCCTTGTCGTCGGCCGAGAGGATGGTGTCGCCGGCCGAGCGCACCACGCCGTCCTCCACCACCGGCTCGATGCCCGCGCAGGGCTGCACCGTGTCCATATGGGCCGACAGCACCACGTGCCCCGGCGCCGTTCCCGGCAGGTGCGCCACGAGGTTGCCCGTGTCCGCCCCCGTCTGCGCGGCCGAGTCGTCGAAGCGCACGGAGAAGCCCAGTCCCCGCAGCTCGTCGGCGCAGCGTGCAGCCATGGCGGCCTCGCGGCGCGAGGGGCTCTCGATGCGGACGATCTCGCAGAACAGGTCGAGCAGGCGGGTGGGGTTCATGGGCTTTCTTCTCTCTTCCTCGATGGTTTCGGCTCATCGTGCTCGCGCGGCGCGCGAGGGGCACGGCGTTCGCGGCGGCAGGTCCCGGCAGCTGCGGGGCCGCCGGCCGCCCGTCACGCCCCCAGGATCTTCGCGGCCACCTGCTTCTTGCGGCTCAAGACGCCCGGCATCCAGGTGCCGCCCTCGGCGGAGCAGTCGATGTTGAACACGCGGTTCACGGTGCGCAGGTTGCCCTCGCACAAAAACTGGCTGCCCTCGGCCAGGATGTCCGTGACCATGAGCAGCACGAACTCGTAGCCGCGGTCTTCCCTCAAACGGCGCATGTAGGCGCGTATCTCGTCCTCGCGCTTCATGACGGCCGGCAGGTCCACCGTCTCGTGCTGCGCGATGAGCACGGTGGAGTCGCCCAGCTGGAACTCCTTGGAATCGGCGCCCACGAGCTTCGCGACGGGCATGTTGTCCTCGCCGCCGCGGCACCTGAACACGGCCAGGCCGAACGCGGTGGGGTCGACGCCGGCCACGTCCGCCAGGAAGTCCACGATCTCGTGGTCGACGTAGGTGGCGGTGGGCGACTTCAGGATGACCGTGTCGGTCATGACGGCCGACAGGAGCACGCTGGCTATGGCGGGAGGCATCTCCACGCAGTGGCGGCGGAACTCCATGGCCACGATGGTGGCGGTGGAGCCCACGGGGAGGTTCAGGAACTTGATGGGGTTGGCCGTCATGACGTCGGCGATGCGGTGGTGGTCGACGATCTCCACGACCTCGGCCTCCTCGATGCCGTTGGCGGCCTGGCGCGTCTCGTTGTGGTCCACGAGCACCACCTTGCGCCGCGGGTGCACCGCCACGTCGGAGCGCGTGACGATGCCGATGGCGAACCCGTCGTCGTCCAGCACCACGGCCTCGCGCAGGGCGCTGGCCATGAGGTCCTCGACGGCCTCCTTCAGCAGGCCGTCCTTGTCCAGCTCCAGCACGTCGGTCTCGGTGATGTCGCTGACCTTCTGCCCCAGCGACGCGATGAGGTCGCCCGCCACGGCCATCTCGTTCGCGCCGCCCTCCTCCAGCACGTCGGTGGCCGCGATGTAGCGCTCGGCTATCATGCGCGTGGTGATGAGGCCCCGGTAGGTGCCGTCGTCGTTCGTCACCACGAGCGCGCGCACGTTGTGCTGGCGCAGCAGGCGGCCCGCCGCGAGCAGCGTGGCGTCGTGGGCGATGGAGATGGGATCGGGCGTCATGACGTCGGACACGCGCGCGTGGACATGGCCCACGACCTCGGGCAGCGGCAGGCCGTTCTCCTTCAGGATCCAGCTGCTCTCGGGGGGCAGCGGCCCCAGGCGCGCCGGCACGTACACGGCCGGCGCCTCCCCGTCGCGCGCCTCCCGGCGCGCCAGCTCGTTCTTCAGGTAGGCGTAGCCCACCGCAGCGCAGATGGAATCGTTGTCAGGGTTCTTGTGGCCCACCACGATGATGGGTGCCGCTGTGGCCATGCTCGCTCCTTCGCCGCACGGCGCCCCGGGCGGGGCGCCTTCGTCTGCCGTTTTCATATCGGAATAGGGCCGCGCGGGCATGCCCGCGGCTTTGATGGGAAACAGTATAGCGACGGAAGGGCGGGCGCTGCGGTTCCGCCATCGTTTCGTCGTGGAATCTCACGAAATGAGCGGTCGGCGGGGCGCGCCCGCGCGGTATGCGCTACCATGGCAGCGAAACAGGCGCCCCGCCGATGAAGGCCGGGCAACCGGAGCCCGCCCTGCCCCGCCGCCGGCGCAGGAGCGCCAGGAGGACAGTCGAAAGGACGCGCATGGAAACGCTCGGATTCGCCGACATCGTCGGCCCCATCATGGTGGGGCCCTCCAGCTCCCACACGGCGGGCGCGCTGCGCATCGCGCGCATGGCGCGCAGCCTGCTGGCGGCGGCGCCGGCGCGCGCGGAGTTCACGCTGTACGGCTCGTTCGCGCACACGCAGTCGGGCCACGGCACCGACAAGGCGCTCGTGGCGGGCCTTCTGGGCCTCGCGCCCGACGACCTGGGCGTGCGCGACTCGTTCGAGCGCGCGCACGCGGCCGGGCTGGCCTTCTCGTTCGCCTGCGACCGCGAGGCGGGCGTGGAGCACCCGAACACGGTGGACGCGCGCATCGTGGACGCGGAAGGCGGCGTGCTGGAGGTGCGGGGCGTGAGCGTGGGCGGCGGGGCGGCCGTCGTCACGCGCATCGACGGCATCGACGTCAACGTCACCGGCGAGCACACGAGCGTGGTCGTGCGCCAGCGCGACGAGACGGGGGTGCTCGCGCACATCGCGGGCTGCTTCTCGGACTGCGCGGTGAACATCGCCACCACGCGCATGTACCGCACGCGGCGCGGGTCCGATGCGTTCACGGTCATGGAGCTGGACGGCCCGGTGCCCGCCGAGGCGAAGGCCGCCATCGAGCGCCACCTCGCCGTGCGCGACGTGCGCATCGTGCCTGCCGACGGGCCGGCCGGACAGCCGGCGGGCGGCACCGATGCGCGCGCGGGAGCGGCGGGCGGCACGGCCGGGGCCGCCGAGCAGGCCGAGGAGCGCTTCGCCGCCTGCGACTTCGCCTCGGGCGCCGAGCTGCTCGACCGCTGCGCCGAGCAGGGCACGGGCCTGGCCGGCGCGTTTTTGGCCCGCGAGCAGGCGCTCGCCGCGCTCGACGGGCGCACGTGCGACGCCCTGCCCTACGCCGACCGGGCGCTCGCCGTCATGCGGGCCTCGGCCACGGAGCCGCTGCGCGAGCCCGCGCCCTCCATGGGCGGCCTCATCGGCGGCGAGGCGCGCGACGTGCGGCGGGCGCGCGAGCGGGGCTTCGCGGCAGTAGACGCCCTGACGGGAGCGGCCATGGAGCACGCGCTGGCCGTGCTGGAGACGAACGCGTCCATGGGCCGCATCGTGGCCGCCCCCACTGCCGGCTCGGCCGGCGTCGTGCCGGGCGTGCTGCTGGCCCTGGAGCAGGAGCGCGGCCTGGATGCCGCCACGCTGTGCCGCGGCCTGCTGGCCGCCGGCGCCGTGGGGTACCTCATAGCCCGCAACGCCACGGTGTCGGGCGCCGAGGGCGGCTGCCAGGCCGAGATAGGCTCGGCGGCCGCGATGGCCGCCGCGGCCGCCGTGGAGATGGCGGGCGGCACGCCGGCGCAGGCGCTCGATGCGGCCGCGAACGCGCTCTCATCGCTCATGGGGCTGGTGTGCGACCCGGTGGGCGGCCTCGTGGAGGTGCCCTGCCAGAAGCGCAACGCCACCGCCGCGGCCACGGCGCTCGTGAGCGCGCAGATCGCGCTTGCGGGCGTGGGCAACCTCGTGGGCTTCGACGAGACGGTGGCCGCGATGGATGCCGTGGGGCGCGCGCTGCCCTTCGAGCTGCGCGAGAGCGCCCTCGGCGGCATCGCCGCGGCGCCGAGCGCCTGCGCCTGGTGCGCCGCGCGCGCCTAGGCGGACGCCCGCGGGCGCCGTCCGGGCGCAAACGAACAGCACGGCCTCCGGTCCTCCGGGCAGAACGCCCGGAGGACCGGAGGCCGTCAAAGAATCGGCGGGCGAACCCGAAGGGCGCCGGTCCGGGCGAAGCCTACAGCGGCTCGCTCACGCGCACCTGGCACGGGCGCAGCTCGCCGTCGGGCTGCTCGGTCTTTCCCTTGCGGCAGGGGTTGTAGCACACCTCGCCGCAGATCGTGCAGGTCACCGGCTCCGGAAGGGCCAGATCGGTCAGGTCGAAACCGCATTTGGTGCACGGGTTGGGCTTCGAGAAGTGCTCGAGGTCGACCGCGTTGAACATGCCGCATTCGGGGCACTTCACCGGACGCTTGCGCGGCGGCCGGCAGCCGCCGCAGATGGGATTGCACGACCAGCACATTAGCGGAAGTCCTCGCCCTGGTCGCCTCCCAAGAGCTTCGCCTGCTCCTTCAGGTGCTGAGCCTTCTCGGCGGCGGACACGAAGTCCTCGGGGGCATCCTCCACCTCCAGCAGCTCCACCTCGAACGTCAGGCTCTTGCCCGCCAGGGGGTGGTTCAGGTCGAACGTGACCAGGCCGTCCGTTATGTCCAGCACGGTGGCGGGCATCGGCGCGCCGTCCTCGCTGCTCGACAGCATGATGCGCTTGCCCACCTTCACGTCGTTCACGGGAATCTGCTCGAGCGGGATCTTCGCCACGTGGCCCTCGAGGTACTCGCCGTAGGCGCCGTACTCGTCCACCGTGAACGTCTTCTTCTCGCCCGCCTCGTTCATCTCCAGGATGGCCTTCTCGAAGCCGTCGATGGCCATGTCCATGCCCGTTTGGAACTTCATGGGCTTCTCTTCCGTGGCGAAGCCGAACACCGTGCCGTCATCGAGCTTGCCCGTGTACACCAGGGTTACCGTTGAGCCAAGTTGCATCGTCTTGATCTCCTTCTTTCGCATTGACAGGAACGTAAAACCGACGGCAGGGCGCGGCAGGGGGTTCCTCGCCTGCCGCGCGGCCGCGCGGCGCGTACGGCGCCGAGGACCCGCGAGCCGTCGGGTCGCCTTCGATTGGATGCCGCAGGAGGGACAGAGGCCCCGCGGCCGGCCTTCAGGTAAGCCGCGCATCCCGCAAGGCCCCGGCATGCCGGGACGCAGCACGACGAACGGGCTGGGAACGAATGACCGCTTTGACAGTTCTACCGAGTGGACTCCATTGTAGCACACGGACGCCGCCCCTGCCCGCCGTGCCGGCGCCAATCAACGCCGATCGGCGCACTCGCCCGACCGGCCCCCGCCCTTACGCCGGGTCGGCCGTGTTGAGGCAGATGGCGCACCGCTGCAGCCCGTCCACCATCTCCTGCGTCGGCGGCTCGCCAAGGGGCGCGCCCGCCTCCATCCGGCCGTCGAGCGCCAGGCAGGAGCGCACGAACGCCTCGTCCTCGGGCTTGAGCATGCCCAGCCTCCGCGCCTCCCTGAAACCGTCTTCCACGTCCGTGGACCTCGCCACGCGCCAGAGGTGCAACGTCACCAGGCGCACCGAGCCGCGGAACCGCCTCTCTATCGAAACCCCTGCCATACCGTCCTCGCTTCCGTTTTCCGACCACAGTCTACCACGAACGGCAGCTCGTGCCCTATAATGGAAAGCCGCAGATAACGAAGGAGAATCCCCATGCCGAATGAAGCCCTTGACGCTGCCCTCGCCCAGTACGGGGCGGTGGGCGCGCGCTACGTGGCAACGCTCGAGGACAAGGGCCTCGTGTTCGCCGAGGAGGGTGCGGGCGCGCAGCGCCGCGCCGAGCTGCGCGCCCAGCTGGCGGCGCGCGGCGTGACCGTGCGCAACGCGGGCGCCAGCCTGAGCGCGGGCCACCTGTCCCCCGCCTGCGTGGAGTGCACGGGCAACCGCGGGTCGGAGACGTTCTCCACCACGTTCAAGTGCCACCGCGACTGCTACTTCTGCTTCAACCACAACCAGCCCGACTACGAGCGGTTCTTCCGCGAGGGGTGCCCGTGGGAGGAGGGCGTGGCCCGGGCGGCGGCCGAGAACGACGCGCTCGCCTGCGTGGGCCTGACCGGGGGCGAGCCGCTGCTCGACCTGGAGAACGCCCTGCTCTTCCTCGAGCGCGCGGGCGAGCTGTGGCCCGGCGCCCACAAGCGCCTCTACACCTCGGGCGACCTTCTGACCGCAGAGGCCGCCGCGCGCCTGCGCGATGCCGGGCTCGACGAGATCCGCTTCAGCGTGAAGGACGACGACGCCCCCGAGCAGCAGGGGCGAGTGATCGCCGCCATGCGGCTCGCCAAGGGCTTCATCCCCTCGGTCATGGTTGAGATGCCCGTGATCCCCGGAGCGCGCACGCACCTGCAGCAGCTGTTCCGCCAGTTCGAGGACGTGGGCATCGACGGCATCAACCTGCTGGAGTTCTGCTTCCCCTTCTGCAACTGGGACGAGTTCGCCCGGCGCGGCCTCACGCTCAAGAACCCGCCGTTCGAGGTCATGTACGACTACGGCTACTCGGGGGGCCTGGCCGTTGCGGGCAGCGAGGAGCTGGCGCTCGAGCTCATGCTGTGGGCGCTCGACGAGGGACTGAGCTTCGGAATGCACTACTGCTCGCTCGAGAACAAGCACCGCAGCGAGATGCGCCAGAAGAACGAGCGCGCCGCGCATGCGCACCCGTGCGTCGCGTTCGACGAGGGCGATTTCTTCCTGAAGACGGCGAAGGCCTTCGGGCCGGACGTGGAGCCGGTGCGCGCCGCGCTCGAGGCGGAGGGCTGCACGGACTTCATGGAGGACCCCGAGGAGGGCTCGCTCGCGTTCCCGCCGCGCTTCCTCGAGACGGCGCGGAGCGTCCGGCGTCCAGACGGCGAGCCGGTACAGATCCAGAGATGCTTCCTCGTGTACGAGGTCGGCGAGGACGGCGGCTACCTCATCGACGTCGCCTTGCGCCCGGCGTAAGGCCGGCGCCGACAGCCGGCGCGCCGCGCACTACGGGAAAGGCCCGCGCCTGTGGCGCGGGCCTTTCCCGTATCGAAGCTTGCAGATCGGCCCCCGAAGTGCGGGCCCCTCGTGCGCGTGGGCGCCTAGCAGGCCCGCTTCCAGGGCGCGCCCGCCGGGTTGAGCTTGCGGCGCGCCGAGAGCTCGTCGGCGAACATGATGCAGTAGCGCAGGCCCTTGAGCGTGACGTACAGGCAGGCTATCTCATGCTTGCCACCGTGGTTGAACACGTCGTACGTCAGATACTCGCGCTCGATCATGGGCTCGTAGAGGGGGCTGCCCTTCACCTTCTCCATCAGCAGGTTCGTGGACTCGCGCCCCAGCTCGTCCTGCTTGAGGGAGATGTTGTACAGGATATCCTCCTGCTCGGGGGTCAGCCGACCCAATTTTTCGATCTCGGCCCTGATGACGTCTTCGGTTCCCATAAGCCCTCGTCTCCTTGTGCGGTTCGGTGCCCGCGTTCCCAATGGTTCCCACAGTTCCCAATACGGTGCCCGTAAGGCTTTCCCGCCAGCAAAGCGCTGCAGGCGCCGTAGTGCTCGCCATTCTAAAAGAGGACCCACTTCAAGCAACAAGCGAGTCCTCCTTTTGCCTCTGCGCAAGCTTAGTGCTTAAAGCTTAGCTCACCGGCTTGATGTCCTTGAAGCTGCCGCCCAGGCCAAGCTCGCCGGCACCCTCGTTGCCGGTAGCCTTCGTGGAGGTGTAGCCGCCCCAAGCGCGAGCAATGTACTTGTCCTTCACGAAGAAGACGTTCAGCTTCAGCAGGTCCGGCTTGGTCAGCTCGAACTCGGCCGCGGCCTCGTCCTGGGTCTTGCCCTCGGCCATGAGAGCGTTCAGCTTGTCGGCTGCTGCCTGAGGATCGAGATCCATGAACTCATCATGCGTCATTGTGCCCTCCTTGTCAGTCGTTACAGCGTCGTGGCCGCCGTCCGCAAAGGCAGCGGCCACGACAATCATAGCATTATCGGCTTACAGCTGGAACAGGACCATCGGGCGGTCGAACTCCGCCATCTTGGCCTGCATCTCCTCGAGCGTGCCATAGTACATGGACGCGGACTCCTCGACCTGCACGGCCAGGGGACGCTGGCCGGCCTTGTCGCCGCCGGTGCCCCAGTGCTCGGAGAAGATCGACGTCGGGCACGGGATGTAGAACCACTCCCACGCGTCGCCGTCGGAACCCTCGGCCTTGCGGAAGGGGCCGACCTCGACCTCTTTGATGCCGAACTGGTCGAGCGGGAGGCCCAGCTCTTCCTTGCAGGCGATCTCTGCGGCATGGTTGCCGGAGAAGTAGGTGTAATCAACGAGCAAAGCGTATTTCTGGTCTGCCATTATCGCCACTTCCTTTCGGGTTAGTCTTGGTCCAGGCTACGGACGCGGCGGACGTTGCACATGACACCCTTGTACGGGGCGCCGAAACCGAGCTTGCCAACGTTGAAGTGCGGCACCAGGCTGTTGAAGTTGGACTTCCACACGCCGAACAGGTTGGGCTCCTCGCCGTCCTGCTCGGGGAACCACCAGCCGTGCGCGCAGTTCAGGATGCCGGGCTTCATGACCGGGGTGACCTCGGCCTTGAAGCGGGCCTCGCCGAACATGTTGTACACCTCGCACCAGTCGCCGTCGGTGATACCGTACTCGGCAGCCGTCTCCGGGTTGATCTGGACCCACGGCCACGGATCGATCTGGCGCAGCGACGGCACGTGACGATGCTCGGAGTGGAACGAGCTGTAGCGACGCGAACCGGACGTGGTGATCAGCGGGTACTGACCGGCGAAGTCGGGCTTGCTGATGGGGCTGTAGTTCGGCTCCTCGTAGTAGGGCAGCGGATCCTCGCCCCAGGATTCGTACAGGATAGAGTAAGCTTCGATCTGGCCCGTGATGGTGTTGAAGCCGGGCTCGCCGTCGAAGCGGAGCAGGCCCTTCTCGTACTTCTCGTACTCGAAGCCATGGGCGCCGGGCTGGTAGAGACCCTCCTCGCGGAACTGGTTCCAGTCCATGCCGAGCTCCTTCAGCTGGTCGCTGTAGAAGTCCTCCACGGCAACCGCCAGGGCGTCGAGGTCGAGGGACTTGCCGTCGGCCGGCTTGTACCACGGCCACCAGGACGGGTTGAGGCGCTGGCCGAACATGAGGCAGATCTCCACGTCGGACTTGCACTCGCCCACCTGCAGAGCCTTGTTCATGGGGCCCATGAACACGGTGTTGCGGCCGTAGTGCGTGAGCACGATGCCGTTGTGCTCGGCCCACGTGGCCATCGGCAGGAAGTAGTCGCCCACGGCCATGGCCGTCGGGGTCATGGTCAGGTCCTGGACCACGACGAACTCGAGCTTCTGCAGGGCCTTGTGCCAACGCTTAGGCTGCGCGGAGCACGTCGGGGTGAGGAAGTTGGAGCTGTTGAACCAACCCATCTTCAGGGCGTAGGGCTGGTCGGTCTCCATGGTGTTCAGCGTCTCGTCGGGCTGGGTGGTAGCCATGCCGGTGGACAGGCCGGGCCACGCCGCCGCGCCGATGCGCTTCTGCCACACGTCGTCGGCCATGGCGCCACGCTGCTCCATGCGCCACTTGCCGAGCAGGGCCGACGGAGGACCGAGGGTCAGGCCGCCGGGACGGTCGATGGAGCCGGCGAGGGCAGCCAGGACGATGAACGCCTGGGACAGCTGCACGCCGTTCTTGTTCTGGTCGAACGCGAGGCCCCACGCCCAGCCGATCGGGCGCTCGGTACCGATGATGTGCGCGACGCGCTTGATGTCCTCGGCGTCGACGCCGGTGATCTCGGCAACCTTGTCGACGGGGTACTCGGCCGCGCGAGCCTTCATGTCGTCGAGGCCGTAGATCCACTTCTCGGCGAACTCTTGGTCGTACTCGCCCGTCTCGAACATGAGGTTCATGATGGCGAGGGCCAGGGCCGTGTCGGTCTGCGGGCGGACCTGCAGGTTGATGTTGCCGTCGTGCGCGCCCACCCACGTGATGCGGGGGTCGATGGAGATGATCTTCGTGCCAAGCTTCATCAGGTCGACGAGGCAGTGGCCGAAGAAGCCGTCACCGTTGGAGGGCAGGGGCTCCTTGCCCCAGACCACGATCCACTTCGGCACGGTGTAGCGCGGGTCCTGGTAGCTGCCCGGCAGGTGACCGGCGTAGTCGAGCTCGGGGTAGCCGGCGCCCAGCACGTAGTCGGAGATGGAGCAACGCGGGCCGTAGCAGGACCAACCGGACTGCGTGTAGCAGCAGTTGGGCGACTGCAGCACCGAGAACGTCAGCGCATAGTAGAAGATGCAAGCCTCGCGGCCGGTGCCGCCGAAGACCACGATGGACTCGGGGCCGTAGGTGTTCTGGAAGTAGCGCACCTTGTCGCAGATGGTGTCCAGGGCCTCGTCCCACGTGGTCTGAACCCACTTGTCCTTGCCGCGGTCCTCCGGGTTGCGCTTCATCGGGTGGATGATGCGCGAAGGCGCGTACGTGTACTCGCGCAGCGCGAGGTTCATCGCGTTCACGCGGCCCGTGGTGATGGGGTTGTCGTCGTCGCCCTCGATGCGGACGAGCTCGCCGTCCTTCGTGACAACCTTGACGCCGTATCCCACCGGGTGGCTTCCCGGAGGCGACCACGTGTTGCTGCGGGTTACGACAGTCCCGTCTTCCATCACGGTTTGCCACTGTTTACCGTATGCCATGTTCTCCTTCTTTCTACACTCTCACTCGTGTTTCGGTAGAAGCATCTCTGCGCTTGTCATCGCGCGAAACCTCGTGTAGATCCTCGTGCTGGGGACCACCCCCTTCCGTGGTCGCGGCGCCCGTCCCCTTTGCAGGCGCCGCTTAAGCATCGCGTCCGCTTACGCGGTGGGAGGCTTGGGAGCACCGGGGGCCGCGGGGGCCTTCGGGGCGCCGGGGGCCGCGGGGGCCGCAGGGGCGCCGGGAGCTGCGTTCGGCAGCGGCTTCTCGCCGTTGATATACGGCGAGAAGTCGGCCTTGCAGAACGGGCATGCCTTCAACGTAACGCCGGCCATCATCTGGATGGTCTTGCCGCACTCGGGGCATTTGTTCATGCCGCCGCTCGCACCTGCATCTGCTGGTCTGAAGCACATAGGGGAATCCTCCGTCTCATTTCTTCGGCCGGCTCGGACGGCACATCGCACCGTCTTGCTGCCAACCCCTTGCCATAATGTTCGTCAGCGAAAGCCTGACGGGAAACAGCTTAGTTGCCCGGGCGGGAGGGGCATCGAATCACGGGGACAATTTTGGGGATCATACCATCGTCCCCGGAGGTTGATTTTCGTCAACCCAAGAGGTTGCGGTTTATTATATTGCCTGATCATTGGCATAATTTTGAGTTTAGCCGCCCGGCGTCGAACCGACGGCCGCAACCGCTGAAAACAGCTCTTGGCACCGTGTCCCAGGAGGCCCTGCGGTATAATAAAGCAAGCGAAAACGCGCCTTTAAGGGGGATCTGCATTGAAGAACAACAAGGTGTACCTGCCAACCGATGCCATAGCGCGCCACGAGGATTTCGACGTGTGGTACGCCGACGGTGAAACCTTCCTGAGCATCAAGGGAGCGTGGTCCAAAGAGAGCGACAAGGCCGTCATCTTCGGCCGCATGGGCGGGGAGATGGGGCAGATCAAGCCCGACCACAAGGCCCTCACCTACTACCTGAAGCTCGAACGCTGGGAATACGTGTTCCACACGCTCCACCTGTTCAAGCACTACTACGTGAACGGGATGAAGTGGCAGATCGACGGGTCGTTGACGAACCCTCCCTTCGACTTCGTCAACGAGGAGGACTCCCAGAAGGAAGTGCATGTGCAGGTGGTCGATTTCAAGGGCCACGGCCCGTGCTTCGAGGTCAGGGCCAAAGACGTGGCCAAGCTGCGCATCGCCGTGGCCGCCGTCATCGCCATGGCCATCAAGGAGGAGTACCGGGGCTTGAGCGAGGGCCTGAAGAACCCGAATGCCTCCCGGCTCGAGAAAGCGAAGAACTGGCTCGTGGCGGACAAGGGCATCCCTTACGACCAGCTGCCCGACCTGGATTAACGCCCCTGGCAGGGCGTTGGCGCCCTGCCCGCCCCCCCCGCCTCGCACCGACACGCAACGCAAAAGAAGCCCCGCCGCCTTGTTTCCAAGGAGGCGGGGCTTCTGCAATGCGGGGCCCGGCGAAGTGCCGGCCGGGCAGCTTGAACGCTGCCCGGCCTTACCTTGCGGGCGAAAGCGATCCCGGCACGCGAGGGCTTACGCCTTCGTCGACGCCTCGTCGCCCAAGGAGCCGAGCGAAGCCCGGGCAGCCTTGTTCTTCGCCGACTGGATGCCGCCGAAGATGAAGAAGTACAGGAACGGGAGGAGCAGGCCGATGGCCATGAGCGGCAGCGCGTAGGGCTGCTTCGACCAGTTCGGCACGATGAGCGGGCAGGCGATGCAGAGGATGGCAAGGACGGCCACGATCACCAACATGACGATGAAGCGCATGTTGCCGTCCTTCTCGGAATTGCCCATCCTCTCCTCTTCGGCCGCGAGCTGGTCCATGGACTTGCCGGCGGTTTCCTTCACGAACATGACCGTGCAGATGAAGCCCAGGGCGAACGGGACGATGAGCACGAGCACGACCATCGACCAGTTGGTGGCGCCAGTGGCGGTCTGGAACAGCGCCATGCCGGCGATGCCGCCGAGCACGATGGAGGAGGCGGAGCCGCCGAAGCGGGCGAACGCCTGGCACCAGGACGTGCCGGTGTTGCGGATAGCCGTGGGATAGCTCTCGGGCATGAGGGGCTGGACGGCCGTGATGGCGTAGTTCAGCGCGAAGCCGAAGAGCAGCATGAGGGCGATGCACAGGCCCATGTTGTTCGGGGCCACGAAGATGGAGCACAGGATGATGGCCACGATGCAGAACAGCCAGGCACCGGCGAGGTTGCGCTTGCGGCCGATCTTGTCGGACACGAAGCCCACCGCGATGTTGGAGGCGATGGCCGCCACGTTGTTCCAGGTCTGGAGCGCGACGGAGTCAGCCTGCGAGTAGCCCAGGCCCACGAACCACGTGGGGATCCAGGCGTTCATGCCGTACACGCAGAACTGGCCGACGAAGTAGGCGGACCAGATGGCGCAGGTCGCCACGATGAACTTGCTCGAGAACAGAACCGACGGGCCGGTCTTGGCGGGCTTCGGCGGAACGATCAGCAGAGCGGGGTCGTACTCGTGGGACGTGTGGCGCGTGGCCTGCTCGATCTGGGTGAGGCGCTTGCAGGCCATCTCCTTGTTGCCGGAGTTGGCGTACCAGTGCGGGGTCTCGTGCATCGTGAAGATGAGGATGATGCCGTAGATCAGCGGGATGCCGCCGATCAGGTAGCACAGGCGCCAGTTGGCGTACATGGTGGCGGTGCCGCCATCGGCCAGGGCGTAGGTGACCTGGTTGGTGAAGTCGCCGAGCAGCGGTGTGGCCGCGTTGCAGATCGGGTTGGCGATGAGGCCGGCCAGAACCCAGCCGACGACCATGAACGCCATGCCGAACGTGACGAAGACGCCACGCTGCTTGGAGGGCATGCTCTCGGAGAACACCGTGGTGACCACCGGGATGCAGGAGCCCACGCCAAAGCCGGCGATCAGGCGGAACGCGGCGAAGAACGCCAGGTCGTTCGCGAACGCCTGCGGCAGCGTGAACAGGCCGTAGAACATGACGGCAGCGATCAGCGTCTTCTTACGGCCGATCTTGTCGGACATGATGCCGCCGACGGCGCCGCCGAGCACCATGCCCAGCAGGCCCCACGTGGTCAGCGAGCCCATGAGCGCGCCCGGGTTCGCGTTGTCGGGCCAGAACGTATGGGCCACGAACATGTTGGTCGAATTGACGATCATGAAGTCGTAGCCGTCGAAGATCATGGCAAAGGCCAGCAGCACGAACACGACCCACGTGTGCTTGCTGATGCCGATGGAGTCGATGACTTCTGAGATCGTGAACTCTTTTTTATCCATCAGTCCCTCCTTTTGAGGTAACTCGTATGATAAGAAGCCGGATCGTCCGTCCGTCGCGCAACGCGACGTGCGGCGCCCCAGCGCTTACGCTTCCCCTTCGCGCAGTGGCAAGACTGGAACCGCAACGCACCTTCAGGAAATTACGGACGCTTCAGTATTGCATGAATAACTGATGCTTCCGTAGTTTCGACCACCGTCCCTCAACGATGATCGCCACCTGCCTTCAAGGCCGTGCCGCCCTCCAGAAGAAACGACTGCGCCCATCCCCCTTCCACGATTCTCTTTCCCGATCGCGTTATTTCCTTTTGCGCAAGAGACCGAAACGGCCGAAAGCATGCAAAAGAAATATCCAAGACGAAGGGTACGAAACGCGGGTCGGGCGGTCATCCTCTCGCAGGTACGCTTTACCGACGGGGCATCGACCCCTGGGATCGATTTATCGAAGGCGCCTTTTCCGGCATTCGCCCCCGGCAACGGGGCCCGGCACCGCACGGGGACGCGGCGGGGCGGCGGGGCGCGCCGGGCAGCCGGAGGAAGGCGGCGGGCGCGGCAGGGGGCAGGCGGCCCGCGCCGCGCCCCGGCCACCGCGCTGCGGCACCCGGTCGCAGGAAAAGCCGCCCTCGCGCGCGAGGAGGATTCCCGCAGGCGCCCAGGCGCTGCCCTGCACGATGTAAAAGTGGTTCGCAACATCGTCCCGAGAGGTTGATTTCTATCGTCCTATGGGCATAGACGGCCCAATAACCCCAGGTAAGGAGACAATGAACGGGTTTCTCCCGTTTGAACCCCGCCCCAGAAACGTATATAGTGGAGGCCATCGGTCGAATCGGCGCGGCAAACGGCGCCGACAGGGGCAGCGGCACTCGCAGTAACATCATCCGACCGAGAAGACTATGTCCGATGATCACCTCGACAGGGGAATGTGAGGATACTAACGCTCATGGCCATCAACCTCCCGCGTATCAGCATCACCGTAGACGACAATCGAGGCATGGGGACGCAGGGGGAGCTAAATATCCTTTCCCTGGGCTTCGGCATACACCAGGCCTGGATCTATGCCGCCATGTTCGGGACGAACTCCATCTTCCAGATGCCCGCTCCCGAAGGCCTTTTCGGCCACAGCAGCTCCTTCGTCTCGTACGTCTTCCTCATCTCCATCGTGGTGTTCGGGCTGTCGCTTCTGTTCGCCGCCATCACCGACCAGAAGCTCCTCAAGCTCTACACCGCCAAGCGCGTGCTGTTCGGGGCGGGCATCCTCACCTCGGCGGGCACGTTCGCCGTGTTCGCCGCCACGCTGCCCGGGGCACTCGGCATAGCGGCCACCGTGTTCGCCGGCGTGTCCACGGGCATCGGATCGGCGTTGCTGCTGCTGTTCTGGGGCACCGCCTACTCGCGTCATGGCGCCGCCACCATCGTCATGAACACGGCCGTGGCCATCGTCATAGCCGTGGCCATCTACTCCATCGCGCTCCACGTGGTGCCCGCGCCCTTCTCGGGCGTGCTCACCGCCTGCCTGCCGCTGCTGGAGCTGCCCATCCTGTGGCACCTCACGCCGGTGAGCTACGCCGTGCGCCACGCCATACCCATCTTCAACCCGCTGCCGGTGCACAAAGGGCCGTTCTGCCTGCGCTTCGCGCTCCCGGTGCTGCTGTTCGGCTTCGCGTTGGGCGCGCTCCGCTCGCTGTCCACGCAGGTCATCTTGCCGTCGTCCGACCTCACCACGCAGCTGCTGGCGCTGTTCGCCGGCGGTGCGGCCACCGTGCTGCTGCTGGTGACCACGTTCTCCATCGACAAGCGCAGCCACTGGGATTTCCTGTTCCGGCCGCTTGTCCCGTTCATCGCCATCACGCTGTTCTTCCTGCCGTCGCTCGCGCTGGACAACTCCATGATCGCGGCGCTCGTGCTGCTCACCGGCTACATGTGCTTCGAAGCGCTCATGTGGGTGTTCTTCGGCGAGCTGTCGCAGGAGTTCCGCCTGTCGCCCATCTTCGTGTTCGGCATCGGGCGCGGCTGCCTGGCCCTGGGCTCGATAGCCGGGTCGCTGTCGATGGCCGACCCCGCATTCCTGTCGTCCCTCTCGCCGTTCGGCGAGGCCGGCGGCGCCATGCTCATCATGCTGGCCATGGTGGTGGCGTACGCGCTGCTGCCCCGTGTGCGCGACATCAAGCGCATCGTGGTGAAGGGCGGGCGCGATTTCGATGCCATAGAGTCCTTCAACCATCAGATAGAGAGGGTTGTCTGGGCTTCGCGCCGCACGAGCGCGGACGCGTCCGACGACGGTGCCGAGACGGAGGCTCTGCCGCTGCCCACGCCCGGAACGCTCTTCGGCATGGGCTCGGTGCCGGCCGAGACGCCGTCAGACCTCCCCACCTACGGCTCGGCCGGCACTCCCGGCTGGCGCGCCGCCAGCATAGGAAGCGCGACGCCGTCCAAGCTGGCGGCGGACACCCAGCTGGCCAAGGAACCGGCGAAAGAGGCTTCCAAGGAGCCGGACGCGGCCTCATCCGAGGCCGAGCGCTCGCGCAAAAGCGGGCGGTTCCGTTCGCAATGCGAGGTCATCGCCGACCGCTACCTGCTGTCACGGCGCGAGACCGAGGTCATGTTCCTGTTGGCCAAGGGGCACAACGCCGCCTACATCCAGGACAAGCTGTGCATTTCCAAGAGCACGGCCAAGACGCACATCAGCCACATCTACCGCAAGCTGGACATCCACAACCAGCAGGAGCTGCTGTCCATGGTGGAGGACACGCGCGACGAGCTTTAGGCGCGCGGCTGCGGCCCTCGACAGGGCCGCCCCATGCTCGACCCGCCAGCCCCGCCTACGACAGGTCCAAGCCGGGGCACGCGCCCAGGTCGACCGCCTGAACGGCGATGCAGCTTGGTCCGCCCTGCGTGATGAAGGCCGGGCCGAGCTCGAACAGGCCGAAGCGGCACCCCGGCAGGCGTCCCTCCAGGTAGGCGAGCGCCTCGGCTGCCTGGTCGGGGTTGTCGGCGTGGCTCACGCTCACGTAGTATCCCTCGCCCACCCCGCGTCCCTCGAAGTCGGCCGCAACGGCCGCGATCGCCTTCTTGAACGAGCGGGCGATGGCGAGCTTGCCCAGCCTCCGGCCGTCGTCGGTCTGCTCCATCACGGGAAACGCCTTCACCAGGTGTGCGAACTTGGCCGCAAGGGGCGTGAGACGTCCGCCGCGGCGCAGGTAGTCGAAGTCCTCGGGGATGAGGCAGGAGCGCGTGGTGCCCATCATGGCCCCCAGACGTCCCACGACCTCCTCCGCTCCGAGGCCCTGCCCGCCCAGCTGCACGGCGTAGCACGCGAGCGCCCGGTGCGGCACGCAGAGGGTCCGCGTGTTCAGCACGTGCACGCGCTCGGGGTGCCGCGCCTGGGCGCGCAGGCCGCAGGCCACCTCGTAGGCGCCGGACAGGCCGTCGGCCATGGCCAGGTGCACCACTTCCTCGTCCGTGTCGTAGGCCGCCAGCGTGAGCGCAGGCGGCGGGGAGGCGCTCTGGGGAAGGGCTCCGGCGCGCACGAGGGCCAGGAACTCCTCCGACGAGATATCCTCGTACTCGAGCCAGGTGGTTCCGTCTATGGACACGGTCAGCGGAAGCACGGTCATGCCGCGCCTCGCCCCCTCCTCCACGGAGAACATCACGGATGAGTCGGCCACGATCCTCATGGCGGGCCTGCTTTCTCCTCGTCGTCGTCAGGGTGCGCACCGCCCCCCGCGGTATCGCGCACCCCCGTTCAATTCCATCATGCAGGATCAGGCCGCAACAAGCAAGGCCGCTGCGAAAAAAGCGCGCGGCACCGCACCGTCGGGCCCTGCTTCCTACGCGCCGATCTTCACGATGGGCGCGTAGTCCTTCAGCAGCTTCTTCGTCTGGCCCGATTTGGCGAATTTCACATAGAGCGTGTCGCCGTCCACCTTCGTCACCTTGCCGCGGCCGAACGTCTTGTGGTCCACGGAGTCGCCGGTGGCGAACGCCATCTTCGCCGCGGCCTTCTTGCCCGCCTCGGGGCGCGCGTACGCCTCTGATCGGACGGAGGGGCGACGGTCGGAGCGGCCGGCGGAACCCGAGGCGCTTGAGCGGCCGAACACGCGGCCCTCCCCCGCCTCGGCGCCGGAGCCCGCGATGCCGCGGCGGCTGCCGCGCTTCTCCCAGCCCGTGCCGCTGAAGCCCGCCGACCCCACGCCGGAGGACTGGCGCAGCTCGGAGGGGATCTCCTGGATGAAGCGCGACATCGGGTTCGCCGACGCCTGCCCGAAGATCTGGCGCTGCGAGGCGCAGGTGAGGAACAGGCGCTTGCGGGCGCGCGTGATGGCCACGTAGGCCAGGCGGCGCTCCTCCTCGATGCTCGCCGCATCGCCCACCGAGTTCATGTGCGGGAACAGCGTCTCCTCCATGCCAGCCACGAACACGCAGTCGAACTCGAGGCCCTTCGACGAGTGCACGGTCATGAGCGTGACCGCGTTGCCGTCCTCCGCCACCGTGTCGAGGTCGGTGCGCAGGCGCACCCACTCGATGAAGTCCGCGAGCGAGTCGCCCCGCAGCACGCGCGTGGGCGCCGCGTCCGCAGCAGCCCCGTCGTCGCCCCCTGTCGTGGGGGCCGCGTAGTCCGCGTCCTCGTCGTCGTGGGTGCTCACGAACTCGTCCACCACGCCCAGGAACTCCTGGATGTTCTCGATACGCCCGCGCGCCTCGTCGGTGTTCTCGGCCTGCAGCGCACCGATGAGGCCGCTCTTGTCGATGACGGCCTCGATGACCTTGCGCAGGTCGCCGCCGTAGGTGCGCGCCTCGTTGATCAGGCCCACGAACGAGGCCACGGACTGGCGCGTGGAGGCGCGCAGCTCCGGGTCGACGATAGCGAGCTCGGCCGCCTCGATGAACGGCATGTCCATCTCGCGCCCGAACTGCTCGATGCGCTCGATGGTGGTCTTGCCGATGCCGCGGCGCGGCACGTTGACCACGCGCTTGGCGGCGATGTCGTCGGCCGGGTTCACGATGAGCGTGAGGTAGGCCATGACGTCGCGGATCTCGGCGCGGTCGAAGAAGCGCGTGCCGCCCACGATGCGGTAGGGCACGCCGGCGCGCAGCAGCATGTCCTCCAGCATGCGGGACTGGGCGTTCGTGCGGTAGAACACGGCCACCTGGTTGTACGTGAGACCGGCCGCGCGCTGCTTCTCTATCTCGCCGGCTATCCAGCGGCCCTCGTCGCGCTCGTCGGAGGCCAGGTACACGTTGATCTTCTCGCCGTCCTCCGAGGCCGTGAACAGCTTCTTCTGCTTGCGGTGCTGGTTGTTCGCGATGACGGCGTTGGCCGCGGCCAGGACGTTGCCCACGCTGCGGTAGTTCTGCTCCAGCTTCACCACGTGGGCGTTCGGGTAGTCCTGCTCGAACTCCAGGATGTTGCGCAGGTCGGCGCCACGCCACGAGTAGATGGACTGGTCGTCGTCGCCCACCACCATGATGTTCTTGTGCCCCTCCGCCAAAAGCTGCGTGATGGCGTACTGGGCGTGGTTCGTGTCCTGGTACTCGTCCACCATGAGGTAGCGGAAGCGCTGCTGGTAGGCGGCGCGCACGTCCTCGTGGTTCTTGAGCAGCAGGTAGGCGTAGAGCAAGAGGTCGTCGAAGTCGAAGGCGTTCGCGGCCTTGAGGCGCTCCTGCAGGCGCGCGTACACGCGCGCGGCCACCTTCCCCACCGGGTCGGAGGCCTGATTCTCGAAGTCGCCCGGCACCACGAGCTCGTTCTTCGCCGTGGAAATGCGGTTCATGAGCGCGTTCGCCGGGAAGCGCTTCGGATCGATGTCCAGCTCGGCCATGATCTCCTTGTACAGGCGCTTCTGGTCGTCCACATCGTAGATGGTGAAGTTGCGCGTGAAGCCCAGGCGCTCCGCGTCGGCGCGCAGGATGCGCACGCACATGCTGTGGAACGTGGACACCCACATGCCGCGGCAGCGCGGACCCACCAGGCCGGCCAGGCGCTCGCGCATCTCGGCGGCCGCCTTGTTCGTGAACGTGATGGCCAGGATCTCCCAAGGCGCCACCCCGTGGTTCTCGATGAGGTTGGCAATGCGGTACGTGAGCACGCGCGTCTTGCCCGAGCCGGCGCCGGCGAGTACGAGCAGCGGCCCGTCGATGGTGACGACCGCCTCGCGCTGCGGCCCGTTCAGGGTTTCGATGTCGATTGGCATGTGAGCAGTCTCCTACGGATGGAGGTGAAATCAAGCTTCCGTATTCTACCGCTTTTCCCGCAGGGCGACGGGCAAACGCGCGCAATCTGCGCAAGCGCCCGTCCCGCTATGCGTACGCCTCGGCCAGCTCGTCGAGCGGGGCGGCGGGCTCGTCGTCGCCGGGGCGGCCGGCGCCGAGGGAGTCGCGCCACATGGACAGCTCCGCGCCGTGCTCCACGAGGTTCGAGCACTCGTTGCCCGCGCGCTCGAGCCCGAGCAGCAGCTGGTTGTACACGGCCTTGTTCTCGGGCGCGCACTGGCGGCTGCTCACGCGGCGGAAGTGGGCTTTGCGGGCCTTGCTCTGGCGCTTGATGATGGCGCGCCGGCGCTCGTCGAGCACCTGCTCGGATGCCGCATCCTGGTCGCTTAGGAACCGCAGTACCGCATCGTACATCTCCGACACCATGGCAGCGCCCTCAGCCAGCTCCTCGCGCGCCTCGTCCGAGAACGGCTTCTTGGATGCGAGGTTCTCGCCGTAGAGCCCGGCCACCTCGCCGCAGCGCGAGCCGATGCGGCCCACTGCGTCCACGATGGACATGAGATCGGTGATCTCGGCCGCCTGCCGCTCCGAGGTCGCGCCGGCGCTTAGCAGCTCCACCGCGTAGTTCGCAAGCTCCACCTCCGCGGCCTCCACCTGGGCGCAGTCGCCTTGCAGGGCCTTGAGCGCGGCGGCGTCCCGGCTCGCGACGGCCCCGGGCAGCGTCTCCAGCATGGAGCCCACCTTGTCGCAGAACTTCTGCAGCTCCTCGCCGAACATGCGGATGGCGAACACCGGCTGGCCGAGGATGTTCTCGTCGAGCGTGACGAGCGCGCCCGGCCCGTGCTCTTCCTCCTTGCCCGGAACGAGGAACGTGACGATCTTCACCATCACGCCCAGAAGCGGCAGCCACAGAAGCGTGCAGACGACGTTGAAGGTGGTGTGGGCGTTCGCGATCTGCCGTGCGATGACGTCGAGCTCGGGACCCGGCGTGATGAGCTGCACGAACGAGGCGAGCACTGGCACGAACCAGATGAACAGAAACGCGCCCGTGATGTTGAACACGCTGTGCGCCACGGCCGTGCGCTTCGCGTCGCGCGACTGCCCGATGCAGGCCAGAAGCGCGGTGATGGTGGTGCCTATGTTGTCGCCCAGCAGGATGGGGATGGAGCCCTGGAGGCCCAGCACGCTGGTCACGCCGTCGGGGCCGGGCTGCGAGGCGAAGCTCTGCAGCACCGCGATGGTGGCGCTGGAGCTCTGCACGACGAGCGTCATCACGGTGCCTACCACCACGCCGAGCGCGGGAATGTCCTTCACCTGGTCGATCATGGACAGGAACACGTCGCTCTGCGCGAGAGGCTTCATGACGGCGCCCATCGTGTCGATGCCCACGAACAGGAGGCCGAACGCGAACACGGTCTGCCCGATGTTCTTGACGCGCTCGTCCTTCGCCACGAACCACACGATGAAGCCCACGAACACGATGAGCCAGATGTAGTCGCTGATCTTGAACGCCATGAGCTGGGCCGTCATCGTGGTGCCGATGTTCGCGCCGAAGATGACCGCAATGGCCTGGCGCATGGTCATGAGGCGCGCGCTCACGAAGCCGATGGCCATGACCGTGGTGGCGCTGGAGCTCTGCAGCACGGCGGTGACCACCGCACCGGCCAGCACGCCGAGCACGGGATTGGAGGTGAGCAGGGACAGGATCGACTTCATCTTGGCGCCGGCGGCCTTCTGCAGGCCCTCGGACATCATGTTCATGCCGAACAGGAACACAGCCAGTCCGCCCAAGAGGCCGAACACGGTTTCCATCGGAGCGTTCACGCGGGACTCCCCTTCGCATCAGTCGGTTGCAGCGTCAGTGCGCGTGAGTCGAAAGGATACCGGGTGGACGGTAAGGCCTTCGTCAAGGGAAGGTAAAGCTCGGGTAAAGTTTTTACGAACAGGGCGCATCCGGCGGGTTTCCGCCCGTCGGATGCGCCCGATCCTTTACACGATGCGCTTGCCGAAGACGGCGGCGATCTCGCGGAGCTTGGCGACGAGCACCTCGAACTGGGCGGGCGTCAGCTGCTGCGGGCCGTCGGAGAGGGCCGCGGGCGGGTTGGGATGCACCTCGATCATGAGGGAGTCGGCCCCGGCCGCCACGGCGGCAAAGGCGAGCGACGGCACGAGGTCGCGCTGGCCGGCGGGGTGCGACACGTCGATGCACACGGGGCACAGCGACTGCTTGTGAATCACGGGCACGGCCGCGATGTCCAGCGTGAAGCGCGTGGCCGTCTCGAACGTGCGGATGCCGCGCTCGCACAGCACCACGTTGTCGTTGCCCTCGGCGGTGAGGTAGTCGGTGGCGGCCAGCCACTCGGCGATGGTGCCCGCGAAGCCGCGCTTGTACAGCACCATCTTGTGCGAGGTGGCCGTGACCTGGCCGATCTTCTTCAGCAGGCTGAAGTTCTGAAAGTTGCGCGCGCCCACCTGCAGGCCGTCCACGTAGGAGTGCACGAGCTCGCAGTGCGCGGAGTCCATGACCTCGGTGAGCGTCTTCAGGCCGTGCTTCTCGCCCGCGTCGCGCATGATCTTGAGGGCCTCCTCGCCCAGGCCCTGGAACGAGTGCGGGTTCGTGCGCGGCTTGAACGCGCCGCCGCGGATCCAGGTGAGGCCGAGGCCGGCCACGCATGCGGCCACTTCGTCGAACTGCTCGACCGACTCCACGGAGCACGGGCCGGCGAAGATGGTGATCTCGTCGGAGCGCGATCCGAGATCGGGGATAGAGGGGATGTTGACTTCGCTCATACCGACGGGGTCTCCTTCATGATCTTGAGAATGGTGGCGTAGATCTCGCGCAGGTTCTCGTTGTACAGGGGACCCTCGTTGTAGCTGCTCACCTTCGCGAAGATCTCCTCTTCGCGCTTGGCGTCGTACAGGCCCAGATGGGCACCGGGCTTGAGACCGCGGATGACCAGCGAATGGCCGGCGCGCTTGTTGAGCAGCGCGACGATCTGGCGGTCGATCTCGTCGATCTTGGCACGATGTTCTTGAATCTCCGCAAGGGAGGTGTCTTTCTCAGACATCGGCTTTCCTCTCATGACTCTCATGCGATAACGTGCGCTTCAGCCCGCGCCCCCGCACGTTGGAGGGCCTCTTCGGGCAACACGTGTGCCTGACATGATAGCAAAAGCGGCGCGCTCGGTAAGCGCGCCGCTGGGATTTAGCGGGAAGAACCACGGAAGCGGACCGGTCGAGGGCTCGTCGAGTGCTCGCTTGCGGACGCCGCCCTACGGCAGCATGCCCATCGATTCGAACACGAAGTAGCCCAGCACCAGCACGCCCACGACGATGCGGTACCAGCCGAACGCCGTGAAGTCGTTCTTCTTGATGTAGCCCATGAGGAACTTGATGGCGATGACCGACATGACGAACGCCGTCACGATGCCCACCGCGAGCACGACGACCTCCGTCATGGTCATGGCCAGGCCCGCGGCGAAGAACTTGAGGCACTTCACCAGGCCCCAGCCGAACATGATGGGGATGGCCAGGAAGAACGTGAACTCGGCCGCCGCGGTGCGCGAGCAGCCCGACAGCATGCCGCCGATGATGGTGGCGCCGGAACGGCTCGTGCCGGGGATGATGGCGAGCACCTGGAAGCAGCCGATCTTGAGGGCGGTCTTCCAGTCGATCTCGTCCACGTCGGTGATCTTGAACAGCTGCGCCTCGGCCTCGTCGGCCACGTCGCCGTACGACTGGCGCGCGTGCCGGCCGCGCGGCGCGGCGAGGGCGGCCTCGGCCTCGCGCAGGCGGCGGCGGTTGCGGCGCTCGAGCACGATGAACGCCACGCCGTACACGATGAGCATCGCGGCCACGGTCACCTTGTTGTAGAAGTGCTCGTTGACCCAGTCGTCGAACGCCAGGCCGATGATGGCCGCGGGGATGCAGCCGATGGCCACCATGCCCCAGAGGCGCCAGGTGGACTTCTTCTGCACGCTCGTCTTCTTCGGCGAGAAAGGGTTGAGCTTGTGGAAGTACAGGATGAGCACGGCCATGATGGCGCCCAGCTGGATGACCACGAGGAACAGGGCCAGGAACTCGTCGGACACCTGCAGCTTCACGAACTCGTCCACGAGGATCATGTGGCCGGTGGACGAGATGGGCAGCCATTCGGTGATGCCCTCGACGATGCCGATGAGAAACGCTTTCAATGCTTCGATGATCATGCGCGGGTACTTCCTCGTTGTCCTTCGGGATTACTGTTTGTGCTGGTAATGGTCCTGCAGCATGGCGATAGCCAGCAGGGCGACCGAGAGGCACAGCCCCATGAGCACGAACTTGGGGGCTTCCTGCCCCACGGCGATGGTGGCGAACGCCACGACGGCTATCACAAGCGCCGCCAGCTTGCACAGGTACGAGATGCGCCGGTTGAACGAGGCATGCAGAGCACGCCTGCGCTCCTCGTCGAGCTCGCCTCTGTCCCTGTTCGCTTTCTCCATGCCGGGCATTGTACACGACGCCGACCGGCGAGGTCGAAGAAACCACAGGGGGAACACGGGCAGGTTGGGAAGAGGGTCGGGACGCCGCGGATGCCAGGAGGACGCTAGTTCTCCAGGTAGGCGCGCTCGAGAAGGGGCTTAACCTCTTCAAGCTCGTCGAGCGAGGTGAGGCCGACCTCGATATCGCCCGTTCCCCAATGGCCTTTGCCCGAGCAGTCCCTCACCAAGCTCGTTTCCGCAACCGTCGAGGCGTCGAGCGCCAAATGAAGGATCACCCGCTTCTGGTTCACCTCTATGCACACGATGTTGCGCACCTTCTTGATGGCGAGGTAGAGCTTCAGCTCGTTCTCCGACACGTCGTCGCCGAACGAGGCCATGTAATGGCGGACCTCGTCGACCACCTCGCGCAGCTTCTCCGGCGCTCCGACCAGCTGCTCGGCGAATGTCTTGTCCACGTATTTCTTACCGAGCGATCCGCCCGTCGTCGCCGAAACCGACGGAGCGGTCGACGGCGCGTTCAAGAACTCGAACAGGATGACGTCGTCGCTCTTCGCGTAGCGAACGAGCCGGATGTTGCGATTCATCTGCTTGATTGCGTGGAGATCGTATTTTCCGAAGGAGCTGGCGACGCAGTACACCGCCGGAGAGCTCCAGTCTATCGAGTCGGCGACCTGCTTGCCGAGCTTGTCGAGCACCAGCCGCCAGAAGTCCGCACGATGATCCATGAGCCAGTCCAAGTAGAACAGTCCCTGATTGATGACGTTCTCGTTGGAGTCGCGTTTGTACTCGAACACGATCGGAGAGTTGTTCTCGTCAATACCGAGGCTGTCGATCCGACCGGCCTGGTTCTCGTATTCCCCCGCATGGTTGATGACGTACTCCGTTTGCAAGAACCTGATGCCGAAGAAGGCCTCCATGTTCGCTTCGATGAGCTGCTGCACGCCTTTCTCGAGCTTTGCCGGCTTGAGCTCGATGGCGCGCACCGAAGGCTTGATGTTGAACAGCTTGATGTCTCCCATTGGATTCCCCTTCGCATGGCGAATGATGGCTCGATTTGATTATAAAGGCTGTCAGGCCGGCAGCTCACGCTGTTTTTTGTACAGTGCGCGTATATGAAGCTGCGACCTGCGCCGGAGACGGTGATTCGTGTAAGATGGGACGCTGAGAAGAGAGATGCGTATTGCGGGCGCCTCCGCTTGGCCGCCGCCCGTGCGAAGGAGAGCCCCATGCCTGCCACCCCATCCAGCCAGTTGGTCATCGTCGTCGATTTCGGAGCGCAGTACGGGCAGCTCATCGCCCGCCGCGTGCGCGATTTGCACGTGTACTCCGAGATCGTCCCGTGCGACATCACCGCCTCCGAGGTTGCCGCGCTGGCGCCGGCGGCCATCATCCTGTCGGGCGGGCCGGCCAGCGTGTACGCCGAGGACGCGCCGTCCATCGATCCGGACATCTTCGAGCTGGGCATCCCGATGCTCGGCTTCTGCTACGGGCAGCAGATCATGGCCGTGACGCTGGGCGGCACGGTCGGCCATACCGACGCCGGCGAGTACGGGGCGGCCTCCTTGACGCGCCGCGACGAGGGCGCGTCCGCGCTGTACGGCGAGACGCCCGTCGAGCAGACGGTATGGATGAGCCACCGCGACGCCGTGGCCGAGGTGCCCGCGGGCTTCGCGGTGACGGCCTCGACCGCCACGTGCCCCGTGGCTTCGATGGAGTGCGCCGAGCGCCGTTTGTACGCGACGCAGTTCCACCCCGAGGTGCGCCACACGCCGCACGGCGACGAGCTTTTGTGCAACTTCCTGTTCGGCATCTGCGGCCTCGAGGCCAGCTGGACGATGGACTCAATCATCGACGACGCCGTGGCGGCCATCCGCGCGCAGGTAGGCGGCGACCGCGTGATCCTGGGATTGTCGGGCGGCGTGGACTCCTCCGTGGTGGCCGCGCTGTGCGCGAAGGCCATCGGCAAACAGCTGACCTGCGTGTTCATCAACCACGGCCTGCTGCGCAAGAACGAGCCCGAAGAAGTGGAAGAGGTGTTCACGAAGCAGTTCGACGTGGACTTCGTGCACGTGCACGCCGAGGACCGCTACGCCGCGCTGCTGGCCGACGTTGTCGAGCCCGAGCAGAAGCGCCGCATCATCGGCTCGCAGTTCTGGAAGGAGTTCTTCGCCGTGGCGGAGGACCTCGCCGAGGGCGGCCGGCCGGTGAAGTACCTGGCCCAGGGCACCATCTATCCCGACATCATCGAGAGCGGCGCCCGCAAGACCGGCGGCAAAGCGTCCACCATCAAGAGCCACCACAACCTGATCCCCTTCCCCGACGGCGTGTCGTTCGATTTGATCGAGCCGTTGGATCACTTCTTCAAGGACGAGGTGCGCGCGCTGGGCACCGCGCTCGGGCTGCCCGACCACATCGTGCATCGCCAGCCCTTCCCCGGACCGGGCCTGGCCATCCGCATCATCGGCACCGTGACACGCGAGAAGCTGGAGATTCTGAAGAACGCCGACGCCATCGTCCGCGAGGAGCTGGACGCCTACAACGCCCGCGTGTTCGAGGAAACCGGCGACCGCAACAGCGAGCGCAGCGTATGGCAGTACTTCGCCGTGCTCCCCGACGTCAAGAGCGTCGGCGTCATGGGCGACGAGCGGACGTACGGCTACCCCATCGTCCTACGCGCCGTGGAGTCAAGCGACGCCATGACCGCCGACTGGGCGAAGCTGCCGTACGAGGTGCTGGCCCGCGTGTCCGGCCGCATCGTGGCCGAGGTGCCGGGGGTCAACCGGGTAGCGTACGACATCACCAGCAAACCCCCCGCGACGATCGAGTGGGAGTAAGCCAATAGGGCTTTGACCTGCACTTTTTAGTGCTGCACTGTGCCTCTGAGTTTCGTTTCGTACGAGGGTCACGGCAAAGCCACCAGCGACATTGGTGAGTAAATACGGTAATCGAGCCTCCGTTCCCGCGTTGGAACGGAGGCTTTTTCTTTGGCTTTTTACTCCCTTTCACCTGCGATTTCGCCATTTACTCCCCGTATTTCAAGATGGCAAAGCACTGGGCGGTATTCGGAGGAACGGGAGTAAGGATTCATCCCAAGTGAGTAGACGCGCGGTTTTTGTCCCCGAGGGCGAAACGGGGTCGTTTCGGGGCCCGTGAAACTCAAATCGAACTCAATGGGCGTTTTTGCGGTCTCCGCACGGCGTTTCCCCAGGTGGTTAATGGGGAGTAAAGAATCTCACCGTCTCAATGAAAACGGGAGTAACCAGGGGAAATGCCGCGGTGTGATGCCGTGTGCCGCCCTGTAAGCCACCGCGTCGTTTACTCCCCAGGTGCGCCGAAAATGCCTTTGCATGCAATGGGGAGTAAAAACTCAGCATACGCAGGTGCGAGCGGCGCTCACCGCCTAGCTTGGCGTTCTGATTCGGTTGCGTTGATTGCGAAATGCAGAGAGCCGCTACAGCGAGGCTTTCCAGTCCTCGTACTCGGCGGCGTCGATTTCGCCGTTCTCGAGCTGCGCGCGCTTCTCTGCCCACAGCTTGATCGCCATCGCGGCTTTGGGCGCGTGCGGCGCCTTGGGGTTCAGGGAGAGGCCCGAGCCGTCGGCTGCGGGCACGATGCCGAAGGAGTCCTCGAGCCGCACGAGCAGCGACATGAGGTCGCCCGCGGTCTCGACGCCGTAATCCTTGAGGGCGTTGACGGAAACGCCGAGCGCAGCGGAGATGGACTCGAGCAGCTCGGGCTTGACGGCGCGGATGCCGCTCTCATAATGGCGCACGGCCCCCTCGGTCAGTCCGACGGCCTCGGCGAGCTGCGCCTGCGTCATGCCCCGCAACTTGCGGTACCGCCTTATGTTCTCGCCTACGGACATGCGCCCACCTCCTGGAAATACGTACCAGCACATCTTATCAGCGTACGCAAATGTACGCAATTCTATTGACAGTACAGATATGTACGTTTACTCTCAATCTGTAAACCGTACGTATCCGTACGCTATTGATAGGAGGAGTCATGGACGAGAAGGTGGCGAAGACGCCGAGGCCGCACATGCTGGACGCCGACGAGGTCGCGGGGCTGTTGAGGATCAAGAAAGGCAGCGCCTACGAGGTGATCAGGAAGATAAACGCCGAGCAGGAGGCGCGCGGGCGCGTGGTGATCCGCGGGCGCGTCCGGAGCGACGTCTTCGACGCCCTGTACTTCCCGGAGGTGGACTGAGATGCCTGTTTATCAAGATGGGGACAACGGCACGTACTACGTGCAGTGCTACTACCGCGACGCCCGCGGCTCGAAGCGCCACAAGACGAAGCGCGGCTTCTCAACGGAGGTGGAGGCCGCCGTGTGGGAGAGCCAGTTCAAGAGCCTGCACGGCGGGGCAATGGACATGACGTTCTCCGACTTCGTGGAGGTGTACGCCTCAGAGGTGA
Organism: Gordonibacter pamelaeae; assembly: GCF_003340385.1. NCBI lineage: Bacteria > Bacillati > Actinomycetota > Coriobacteriia > Eggerthellales > Eggerthellaceae > Gordonibacter > Gordonibacter pamelaeae. The sequence continues at coordinate 113,068 of NZ_PPTS01000004.1, forward strand.
AGCCCCGTATACGAGAGCATACCTGGATCACCAAGGAGTACATCATCAACGACAAGCTGGTGCCGTTCTTCGGGAACATGCGCATGTGCGACGTGAGGCCGATAGACGTCATCAGGTGGCAAAACGAGCTCACCGAGCACCGGGACGCCGACGGGAAGCCCTGGGCGCCGACGTACCTGCGCACGGTAAACAACCAGCTCAACGCCATCTTCAACCACGCCGAGCGCTACTACGGCCTCACCGACAACCCGGTGCGCAGGGTCGACAAGATAGGCTCGAAGAAGGGCGGCGAGATGCAGTTCTGGACCAAGGACGAGTACCTGAGGTTCAGCGAGGCCGTCATGGACAAGCCGCTGTCGTTCCACGCCTTCGAGCTGCTGTACTGGACGGGCATACGCTGCGGCGAGCTCCTGGCGCTCACTCCGTCCGACTTCATGCTGGATAGCTCGCGGCTGCGCATCAACAAGTCGTACCAGAGCCTCCACGGCGTTGACACCGTGACCGACCCCAAGACGCCCAAGTCGGTGCGCACGATCGTCATGCCAGCCTTCCTGCGCGACGAGATGGCGGACTTCATCGAGATGCGCGACGACGTCGCCCCCGACGAGCGCCTGTTCGCCGTGACCAAGCACTTCCTGGCGCACGAGATGAAGCGCGGGTGCAAGGCGTCGGGCGTGAAGCGCATCCGAATACACGACATACGCCACAGCCATGTGAGCCTGCTGATCGAGATGGGCTTCTCCGCGCTGGCCATCGCCGAGCGCATGGGCCACGAGGCGGTGGACATCACCTACCGATACGCGCACCTGTTCCCCACGAAGCAGGACGAGATGGCCGCCGCGCTCGACGGGGCGAGGGGGTAAGAAGGATGCCGTGCGAGAACAGCGCCCGCAAGCGCAGCAAGACGATGGCGTTCCGCTGCACGCCCGAAGAGCACAAGCTCATATGCGAGATGGCCGCCTGGAGCGGCATGAACAGGCAGGACTACATCATCGCCAAGCTGACCGATACCCAGGTCGAGGTGAGGCCCTCTGTGAGCGTTCAGAAGGCGCTGAAGGGCTCGATGGCGGAGTTAACCAAGGAAGTACGGCTGGCGGCCTCCTACGGCGAGCTGAGCGAGTCCCTACAACAGAGAATTGAGCACGTGATGAGGCTCTTCCTGGCGCTCGGTGAGGGGGTTGACGATTCGGTGTCTGAACCGTTGGAGCAGGCCGCACCTTTGGAAGGGCCAGTGACAGCCGTAATGGATGCAGAATCCAACACCGCAAGTATCTTCGGAATGGGACGCGGTTGACGCCTAAAGCCCCAGTTCGGCGATTAGCTTCTTCATGGCGAGAGCCCACTCGAGCTGCTCGGATATGAATCTCGGCCAGGCGGCCTCGTTGTTCTTGATCTTGCAGCCGTCTTTGTAGAAGCGAAGCCCCGATGCCTTCTTGGCGTCGAAGGGTGTGGCCGCAAGGCCGAGACGTTCTTCAAACAAATCGGTGTTGTCGATGGCCTTGTGGCCGATTTCCTTGTCGTCGGGTGCGTAGAACTCGATGCCGATTCTGCCGTGCTGCGTGTCTATGAGCAATGCGATATGGTAGGCGGACGTGCCGCAGCGCAGCGTCGTCCAATGGTCCTTCGAGGGCTTCTGCGGGTTGAACGCCTTCAAAAACTCAGGCGTCGCCTGGGCAACCTCGCGATACTTGGTCCAGTAAGACAGCTTGACGCGCTCGGTCTCTGAGAGGCCCTCGCTGAGTTTGATGGCCTTCGTCCACTCGTTAGGCTGCTCGACCACATTGAAGCGTGGGGCGGGCAGGGAGTCGCCGATGGACCACAGCTCTATCTCCACTAGGAAGAACCCGAAATCGCTGTCGGTGTGCTGGTTGAGCCACTCGATGGCCTGACGGTGCTCGTCGCGTGCGCGTGCCACCACCCATATGACGACCTCGGCGCCCTTGCCGGCGGCGTAAGTGATTACCTTGCCTAGGTGGTCGTGGTTGGTGTCCTCGAGTTGGTTCTCGATGATCACCTTGCGTCCGGTGCCGGCTTCCTGCGCATAGATGTCGACGTTGAACGAGCCCACTGACGACTCGGTCTCTATAAGCTCGAGCTCGATGCCGACTGCTGAGCTCAATATGGCAAGGTTGGGCTCCTCGGAGAGCCACTTGGTGAAGTCGAGAGCCTCGTGCGGCCACACATCGCGCAGATCGATCTTCTTTAGCTTGTCGAGATTGCATTTCATTGCATTCCTATCAAATCGTTGGCTCGCAAAGCGCCTCGTCCGCATCAATCGAAAATTGAGCTATACGCTATCGGCGGGCCAGCGCTTTCTCCAATTCTGCATCCGCGCGGTCTTCTCTGATGGATCCATTCCGCCAATCGACTTAAGGACATCCTGCGGCCCAACATTCCCGTTTTTGTGCTTCAAGGAGTCTTTTGCTATGTCGTAGGCAAGCTGAACGGACGTCGTCGCAGCAAAGGGTTTTCCCTTCCGCGCCAGATTGAGTGCTTCGGCGGCTCCGCTTATCGCGTTGTTGAACAGCTCGATGGCTTCCATCTGCCCGGACGTGTTTTCGATCAGATAGTCAACGCCGTCGTTTCCGACGCCGAACTCAACCTCTCCTTGTCTATCCTGCCTTCCGAAAGGCGTCTCTTTTCCAAGGCCTAAATATGGTGTCTGGACAATGCCTTGTCGAGCGGCGCTCGTTTCGAACATGCCGTTGCAGCATCTGATAATCGCAGCGTCTCTTACCTCATCGCCGTAAAGCGGGCAAAACGCAAGCAAGATCCAGTCAACTTGAGCCGATGCCTTCTTGAGAAGCTCATAGGCTTCGCAACTTATTGGGAACTGACCTGGAGATACCTTAGTCTCCTTAAAGCCATCATTGAGGAACCATTGGCGCAAATCCGTATGGATCTCGATCAGGAATCCTAGGCGGATATCGGCATTGGCGTCAATCTGCGTTATGTTCTCGCGATACGCATCGAGCTTGAACGCATGCCCGCGACCGTCTTTGCCGAACAGTCCCGCGTCGAGCGAAGTCCTGATGTCGTCAACGCAAGCGTTCGATTGCTCCCGTATCGCCCGGCTGATCAAATCGCCGAACCCTCGATAAGCCTCTTCTGCCAGAGCGTCCCTACAAGCTGCATCCTCGTGTTGCTTTCGAAACCGCTCTGCATCCGAAGAGAACCTCGCGGACTTGGATTCGGCCTTCTTGCCCTTCCCGATATGGTGGTCAACTCGGAAGTGCTCTATACCAATTATTCTATTTCCGCCTTCGGCCGTGATGAGAATATCGGGCCTATCGAATGGGCGGGCGTCGCCCGACAGTCGGGCGACGTTCCTTCTCGCCTCTCCGCCTTTTGCCCTCGCGGCTTTCAGCGATTGCTCATAAATGGAAAGTTCTGCCTTTTCCTGGTTCTCCTTATGACTCATAAGCGTTGCCTAGCTCATCCTGCCCATCACCTCGAGCAGGTCCTCGTACGTTGCCACGTTGTGGTAGCGCACGTCGCTGGTGCTCATCTCGTTGAAGAGCTTCTTCGCGCAAGCGATCTTGGCGTTTTCCACTCCGGAGAGCTCCAGCGTGTCCATGGTGCCCTTGGTCTCGGCGACGAAGAACACATGGCGCACGCTGCCCTCCTTGAATGCTATCGCCCAGTCGGGGGCGTAGTTGCCCACCGGTGTGGGGATCTGGAACGTTCGAGGCAGCTTGGCGTAGACCGCTACCTCAGCGGCGGCGTCCATGTCCTCGGCGAACCTGCGCTCGCCGTCGGAGTCGGGGAACACGAAGCGCTGGATGTTCTTCTTGGCTTCGTACGCCTTGCTCGCGTTGTCGGGCATGCGCTCGGTGAAAATCGCCTCGTCGTAGGCGTCGTCTATCTCGTGGTAGCTGATGTGCTCCACAATCATCGTCGCCTTCTCCGACACGATGAGCGCAGCGGCCTTCTTGATGAACTCCTCGGGGTTCACGCGGTAGAGCCCGAACACGTTGGCGTCGATGCCGGCGAGGATCGCCGCGGCGCTCCTGCGCGTGATGGCGGCGGCTTGCGCCACCTCGCCCACGAGGTCGTAGGTCACGCCCACGGACGCAGTGCCAGCGTCGACGTCGCGAGTCTCGGTCTGCGTACGGCCGAACGACGAGCCGCCCTGCACCTCGTCGCGCGTGGCCTGTGACTTCTGCCCGCCGACCGTCAGGGTGTACTGCAGCCTGCTCACGCGCAAATCGCTGTTGATGCGCTCTATCGACTTGCTCCTCAGCTCGTCGTCCGAGAAGCTCACCGTGTAGGCATGCTTGCGGTTGATGCGCGCCCACAGCTCCTTGAACTCGCGCTTGGCGAAGTTATCGGTCAGCGTGTTCTCGGTGATCTTCTCCTGGGCGCGCCCGATCATGCCGTCGAGCGCGTGCGCGTCGTAGACGCTTCTCACCAGCGCCTCGACCGCCTTGGCGTGTGCGGCGTCGGCGATTTGCTCGGGTAGCTTCACGACGAAGTACTCCACGAAGGTGCCGTCCTCTACGACCTTGCGGAACTCGGCGGTCGGCTTGTCGTTGTCGTCGATGAGGTCGCACTTGTAAAGAGCCTTGTAGATGCGCTTCGACTCTTCCTCGGTGAAGGAGACCGTCTCGCCGTCGAGCACGACGTCGCGCCCGCTGAACAGGTTCATCTCCACCTTCCTCGGGCGCTCGCGCAGGCTCTTGCTTATATCGGTCTGCAAATCCCTCACGAACGTCTCGTAGCTCTCCGACGCGATCACGGTGAGCGGGTTCACGCGGTGCACCTCGTCGGGTCCCAGCAGGGCGGCGTCCTGGCGGTTGCCGTCCTGGTCGACCGCCAGGCGCATGCCGCGGCCGACCTCCTGGCGCTTGCTCGTCTCGGAGCCCGATTCCTTGAGCGTGCATATCTGGAAGATGTTCGGGTTGTCCCAGCCCTCGCGCAGCGCAGAGTGGCTGAAAATGAAGCGCACCGGCTCATCGAACGAAAGCAGGCGCTCCTTATCGCGCAGGATCAGGTCGTAGGCGCGCTTCGCGTCGTCGTCGTTGATGCCGATGCCGTCCTCGCGCTCCGCCTTCTTCTCGGCCTTCGACTCGACGGCGTTGCCCTTCTTGTCCACAGAGAAGTAGCCGGAGTGCACCGAGCGCGCCTCGAATCGCCCGAGGTACTGCGCGTACGAGGGGTCGAGGATATCGTCCTGCGTGGGGTGCTTCAATCTGTCGGAGACGATGCCCTCGTACTCCTCCTCGAAGATCTTGCCGTAGCCCACGGTTTCGCCGTTGCCGGAGAGGTCGCGGTACTTCGCAACCTGGTCGATGAAGAAAAGGCTCAGGCACTTGATGCCGCGGCGGAACAGCGCCTCCTCCTTTTGCAGGTGGCTCAGGATCGTCTCGCGTATCTGTATGCGCTGCATGTCGTCGGCGGCGGAGTCGCCGTAGACCTCGCCGATGTAGATGCGCCCGTCGTCCCCGATGGAGCCATCCAGGAAGCGCACGTAGCCCGCGCGTCCGTCCTGGGGCGGGACCACGCCGTCGTTGCCGCTCGCGATGGTGTAGCCGCGGTACGCCTCGAGCCTCGTCGAGCCGCTGGCGTCGTAGATGCTGTCGCCCTCGCCGAAGCGCGCGGTCCTCTTGCGCACCTTGCCGCCAGACCCCATGCACTTGAACTCGATAACGGCCTCCGGTGCGCGGTTCTTGGACACCACGATGTCGCGCAGGTACAGGTAGCCGTCGGTACCGCGCATGTTCTTGAGGGCGAAGCCCTTCACCTCGATGCGCTTGACGAGTTTCTGGTTGTAGGCGTCCAGGGCGTCCAGGGCATACACCAGGTCGTGCTTCTCCTTGTGAGTCGCCGAATAGCTCAGCACGAACAGAGGGTTGAAGCGGGCGATGCCCTTCTGGGTCGCGCCTCCCTTCTTTCCCATCTTCTGGGGCTCGTCGCAGATGACGATGGGGCGGTTCGCAGCGATGACGTCGATGGGCCTGCGGCTGCTGAACTCGTCGCGCTCGTCGAAGATGATGCGCGCCGCCTTGTTCTTGGCGCCCTCCTTCATCGACGCGTTGAACGCCTGCATGTTGATGACCATGCAGTTGACATCGCTCGATTGGGAGTACGAATCCAGCTCGGTCAGGTTGTCCGAGTCGTATATGAAGAACCTGATCCTCTTGTGGTATTGGGAGAAGAAGTGCTCCTGGGTGTTCTCCAAGCTCTTGGCCACGCCCTCGCGGATGGCGACCGATGGCACCACCACGATGAACTTGCACCAGCCGTACAGGCGGTTGAGCTCGAGCATCGTCTTGGTGTAGACGTAGGTCTTGCCGGTGCCCGTCTCCATCTCGACGTCCAGCTGGCAAGCTCCCATGCCGCAGAAAAGCTCCTCCGACTCAGGGATCTGGTTGCGTCGCTGCACCGCGCGCACGTTTGCCAGTATGTCGGCGCCCGAAAGCGCGACGGGCGCGTTGGCGTAGCCCTCGGCGCTCTCGTCGCCGAAGTCGATCTCGCCCTGCGCGCGCTTGGGCTTGCGGCCCAGATCGCGCAGGTAGACGGAGGCGCCCTGGTTGGGCTGCCCCTCGAAGACCGAGGCCACCGCGTCTGCGGCGTCGGTTTGATACTGCTGTACTTTGAACTTGAACTTCATGTCGACGCCTTAAATCACTTGGGGAACGGTGTCGGGGCTGTAGGTGCGGAAGAGCTCCTCGTAGTTGGCGTGCGTGGCGTCGTCGGCCATGGACGAGTCGCGGATGACGGCGTACCAGGGCTTGGCTTTCGCCATCTCCTCGATGGTGTCGGAACCCACGTTCGCATCGAAGCATGCCGCCAATTTGTCGCCGTCAACGAAAAAGACCTTCCTGCCGGCGAGCATGCGCTCCTCGATCTTCGCTGAGTACGGGATGCCGAGTTTGGGCAGCACCTCGAAGAGCAGATCAAGGTCGGAGCGCCCCTCCTTCACGTTGTCGGCGAAGTCGAAGAGGCTTTCCTGGGCGGTCTCGCCAGGCGTGAGGTAGAAGTCCTTGAAGTTCGAGGAGTCGATGCGCAGCACGCGAAAGCCCAAATCAGGATAGGGTTTGGGCTCGGCACCGAGCTCGAGCTGCTCGTTTTCCTTGTCAATCTGAGCTTTAATATTCTTTCCTACAAGGCGAATTCGTTCCTCGCCGATTTCGCAAATCGTTTTGAATCCGTTTTCAGCTGCATTACTTCCTATGGGACACTTATCTGGTATTTGGACAAGAATGCTACTTCTTTCCCCCCCATCTTCCCTGTTAAGCTCGAAAACAGCCTGAGCGGTTGTCCCAGAGCCCGAAAAGAAGTCAAGCACCGTAAAACTATCATCAGGAATCATTCGAATTAAATACTTAACTAGAGAAGCAGGCTTGGTATATTCAAACAGAGGAAAGCCAAATAGGTCTTTTACTTCGTTAAATGCCTCATCGTTTCTCAAGACGCCACACTCGTCCTTGTTCAAGAGGTCGGAAGGCGCGATGTACTTTCCTGTGCTATCCAGATAGTAATAAAGGGTCACAAACTTAGGGTTTTTGAATAGAAGCCTTTGCCCGTTTGAAACTCGGTCGTTCAAGGTTTCTTGACTCCATTTAAATCTACCAGTTATATCAATATCGTTAGCGTTTATGCCGTCTCTAACGATAAAGTCCTTGTGAAGAGTTACGTATTTATCTCCATCGCCATATTTGCCAGCAGGGTATATGCCATCAGCGAACGTGCAGTCAATAACTCCCTTGGGAATCAAAAGCCGCGAATGGCCATTACCGCTATTGAACAATGGCGCGGCGGTATTGTATGAGTCGGGCCCTCGCAATCCTTCACAATTTGGAGCGCGGTAAGTAAGTACGTATTCGTATTTATTCCTTATGTATCTACTCAGTGTTGGTGCCTTGCTAGTTTTATTCCATTTGAAAATGCCAACGCGCATGCTAGCCCCAAATATCTCATCACATATTTTGATGAGATTCATCAGCTCATGTTCATCGATGCTTATGCATATGATGCCATCTGAGCTTAGGCAGTCCTTTGCGAGAACTAACCTCTGGTAAATCATCGAACACCATACTGAGTGAAACTTTCCATACCCTTCGGTATTGGTCACCATCTGATAGCCATTGGCCCATTCATCGCTTAATTGCTCGTAGTCTGCATCGTTCTGTCGAAAAGAATCTGGATATACAAAAGCGTCTTTGCCGGTGTTATATGGGGGATCGATATAAATGAAGCGCACCTTGCCAGCATAGGTTTCCTTCATTATCTTCAAAGCATCAAGGTTGTCGCCCTCGATGTAGAGGTTCTCCGTGGTGTCCCAATCTTTAGACTTGTCCGGCTCGGGAATCATCGTTTTGTAGATAGGGCGGCGCGCCTCGGCCTTGGCCTCGCGCTTACCAGGCCAAGTGAACTGATAACGTTCGCGCTGCCCCTCAGCCACATCACCCAGAAGATCGCGCAGCGCGTCGAAGTCCACGGCACGTGCAAGCTCACCGTCGGTGTTCTCTACCTCGGTCACCACCTGAGGGAACAGCCTGGCAATCTTCTCGATGTTTTCAACGGCACCGTCGGGCGTGCCTAGCTCGATCTTTTCCATCTATCTGCCTTCCTCTATGGCGGCGATCTGCCGCTTGAGTTCCTTTGCCTTGTCGAAAAGCGCGTTCTTGCGCGCCACCTGCCGTTCTTTGCGCCCGCGTGCCTCTATGCGCGCAAGTTCTTCGTGCAGCGCCTTAAGCTTCGCATCTGCTTCGAAGCGCTCCTCTACGGTTTCGGACCCGCCGCCTACGTCGTTGTAGACCACTTGGGACGCAAGCGAATCCCACACCGCGTCAACGTCGCTTACGTTCACGTCGAGCGTGAGGCAGTCAAGTGAGCACCAGGATCCAACGACGAGCCTCTTCAGCATCACCGCTAGGCACGCCTCGCCGCCGTGGGTGCAGACGAACAGCAGCTTATGAGGGTTCGTCTGAGCCACAAGTGCCAGCACTTCTTCGGGGACGCGACGGCTCTTGAGCGCCACTTCCACCACGAGCACCTCGTGCACGCGCTCGCCGTCGGGGATACCGGTCGTGGAGGTCTTTATCGAGTTCGCGATCACGAAGCGCTCGACGTCGTCGATGAAGGACTGGCGCAGCGCGGCGCTCACCTTCAGGCGGCCGTAGAAGGCCTCCTTGGGTATGCGGCGGCCCACCTCGGTCGTGCTCGGAAGCCCTAGCATCTGGGCTTCACCACCAGGAAGCACACCAGCTCGAAGTCGTCGAGCCCCTCGATGTCGTTCTCCAAGAAGCTCGTCGTGCCGCCGCCGAAGAAGCTGTCGATGTCGGACGCCTCCTTGGAGTCTACGATCGAAGCCACCGCGTCGCGCAAGAGCCCCGCCTCGCGGCGCATGTCACGGCCGTTCTTGGTCTCGCGGTTGTAGGCACGGCACAGCGCCATGTCGGGCTCGGAATTGCCGCGGCACAAAAGGCGCATGTCGTCGAGCACCGCCTTGGGCTCCAGGTGCCCGTGAATTACGGAGCCGTCGGACCCCATGCGAACCACGTAGAACGGGTGCAGGTGGTTCGCGCCGTCGCGGTCGATCCTGCTGTTGACGTTGCGCAGCACGAAGATGACGCCTGGCTCGTCGCCCTCCACCACGGCGTTGATGCCGCTCGGAAGGCGGTCGATGTCGGGGTTGTCGCGGTAATAGCCTACCAGGTCCATGCGGAACTCGTTGAGCCCCAGGTCGGTGATGGACACGCCGCCCGAGACGTCCTCCAGGTCCACGACCTCGTCGCGCATCTGCTCGAGCTGCTGGCGGCGGTACTCCAGGTCCCCCGTCTCGTCGGCGTTGATGTAGTCGTCGTCGCCGGTGGACGTCATCACGGTGATGCGCATGCGCTCCTCGACGCGCGCCTTGAGCTTGATGTACTCGTCAAGCTCGACGTCCGGCCAGTAGTTCACCAGCTGGATGCGGTCATTCTTAGAGCCGATGCGGTCAACGCGGCCGAAGCGCTGCACGATGCGCACGGGGTTCCAGTGGATGTCGTAGTTCACCAGGTAGTCGCAGTCCTGGAGGTTCTGGCCCTCCGAGATGCAATCGGTGGCGATAACGATGTTCACGTCGCAGCCGGAAAGCTGAGGCGCCACCACGTCGCGCTCCTTCGACGCGGGCGAGAAGCAGGCGAGCACCTCCTGCATGTGCGGGGGCACTGCCTTTATCGTGCAGGCGCAGCCGTCGCCCGTGACCTTGGCGCACTCGAGGCCGAGCTCGCGCTTCGCGAAGGCCGAGACGTTCTCGTAGAGGTAGTCCGCCGTGTCTGAGAACGCGGTGAACACGAGCACCTTGCGGTTGCCCGGGTTGATGGGGCCTTGCGACTTCTCGCGGATCTGCTCGCACAGCTCGATGAGCTTGGCGTCGTGGGCGGGGTCGATGTCGCGCACCATCGAGATCAGGACCTCGATGACGGCGACGTCCGCCTCGATGTCGCGCTCCCAGCTCATCCAGTCCATGTCCTCGACGAGGATCTTCGTGGCGCCGCCCACCTCGAAGCCGCTCTCGTCGTCGGGGTCGAAGTCGAACCCGCCCGGCAGGTCGCCGTCGGCCACGCTGGCGCCCGAGGCGAGGCCCCTGCGGTAGTCGTCTATGGTCTCGAGGGCGGCGCTCATCGCCGCCAGTACGCGTTCGAGCGTCAGGCGGAACGAGCACACCGAGCTCTCCAGGCGCTTGAGCAGGTTCGTCGTCATGAGGCGGCGCACGCCCGTCTCGCGACCGCCCAGCGTGAGGTTTCCGCCGCCGCCCATCTTCGCGTACTTCTCCATCTTGCTGGGGTGCACGTACGAGCTAGGCATGTACACGGCGAGCGCGAGGGAGTCCAGCTCCTCGTATATCTCGCGGTAGTTGATCGCGTTCGCCAGCGTCGAGAGCTTGGGCCGCTTCGATATCGGCGGCAGGCGCTTCGGGAAGGGCCCGATGGCGCTCATGTCGTAGTAGCGCTGGATGTGCTTGCGGCTGCGCGCCACGGTCACCTGGTCGAGCACCTCGAAGAAGTCGTAGTCGAGCATGTCGGTGAGGGCGCGGGTCGTCCGCTGCTCGCCGGGCAGCTTCGACCAGCGGGCGTAAACGGTCTGCGCGTTGCGGAACACCGTCTCGATGTCGTTCTCCAGGCGCAGCTTCTCCGACCAGCCCGTGGGGTCGCCCCAGTATGCCAGGGCGAGCTGGTTGCGCAGGTCGCGGAAGCGGTTGTTCACGGGCGTGGCCGAGAGCATCAGCACCTTGGTCTTCACGCCCTGCTTGATGACCTTCTCCATAAGCAGCTGGTAGCGGTTCATCTTGTCTTCCGACGCCGAGTCGCCGCCGTTTCGGAAGTTGTGGCTCTCGTCGATGACGACAAGCCCGTACGCGCCCCAGTTCAGGCGGTCGAGGGGCAGCCCAGTCTCCGACGTGCCTCGCGTGCGCGAGAGGTCGGTGTGGTAGAGCACGTCGTACTGCAGGCGGTCGCCCGCGATGGGGTTGTTCACGACGTTCGAGTTGTAGGTTATCCAGTTGTCGCGCAGCTTCTTGGGGCACAGCACGAGCACGTCCTTGTTGCGGCTCTCGTAGTACTTGATCACGGCGAGCGCGGTGAACGTCTTGCCAAGGCCCACGGAGTCTGCCAGGATGCAGCCGTTGTAGGTCTCGAGCTTGTTGATGATGGCGAGCGCCGCGTCCTTCTGGAAGTCGTAGAGCTTGTTCCAGATGAGGCTGTCGCGGAAGCCCAGCCCCTCGTTGGGCAGCACGTCCTCGGAGACGTCGTCCAGGAACTCGCTGAATATGCGGTAGAGCGCCATGTAGTAGATGAGCTCTGGCGCGTTTTCTTGATACATTGCCGTGATGCCGTCGATGACGGCGTCGGTGACGTCGTGGAGCTCGCCCGAGTCCCAGGCGTCGTCGAACTGCTTGAGCAGGGCGCGCGACTGGGAGGCGTCCAGGCGCATGGTCACATCGGGAGCTTCCGCGGAGTTGTCGCAGCCGAGCTTGCGCGTGGTGAAGCCGTCGAAGGGCATGTAGGCCACGTTGTCGTCGGTCTTTTCCACGTTCAGAAAGCCGCTCATACGCCCCTCGCCCTCGAAGGAACGGAAACGCGCCTTGCGGCGGATCCAGTCGGCGCACTCGGTCGCGACGGCCTTCTGCGTGAGCTCGTTGCGCAGCTTGATCTCGAAGTCGGTGCCGCAAAGGCCCTGCTCTCGGGAAAGCCGCGGGATGTAGAATTCGCGCTTCTCGCGCGGGGGGCGCTGCTTGGTGAACGCCTGCGACGTGAAGACGAAGCGCAGCTCGTCGATGCCTTCAAGCTGGGTTGCGAGTTCCTGATAGGCGTACATGGAGAACACCGACGCGGCTATCGCCACGCGATCGCCGTCGGCTATATTGGCGACAAGGTCGTCCTTGACGATGCGCGCCCTGTTGTCGAAGAAGTCGGGTTGCACGCCTCTATGCCCCCTTCTTCGCAAGCTCTTCGATCATACAGGTGCGCACGAAGGCGGAGAAGCTCATGCCCCGCAGGGCCGCCTCCTCTTTCGCCGCGTCGCGCAGGGTATCGGGGATGCGCAGAGTAACGGACACCTGGTCACCATCCACAAGGTAACTGCGAATTTCGGTTTGGCTTGGATTAGCGTCTATGAGTTGCTTGTACGTCGTCGGCATCTGTGCCCCTATCGCTCAAAATGCAATACAAATGCGTTTCTGAGTATTATACCGCCCGATATCATAAAAATTGCCGGAAGAAGCATTCAAGGGCGAGTATTCGCAGATGAGCGTTCCGCTATCTCATCGATTCGGCACCGCATACACGATGGCTCGGGAATTGGCCGCCTGATAGGAGCAGGTCGTGAACGCGAATACCTTGCTTTCGCCGTCGTATTTGCGCAGGACAACGTCGCTCTTCGCGACCTGTTTCGCAACCGCTTCCGCATCGCCGAAACTCGGGCACATGGTTTCGTATCTCGCATCCACCACGTCGACGGCGATGACCGAAAGATTGTACGAGCGGCCATCACGTGTGTACAGGTCGATTCTCGAATGACCCCTGGCAAACGATTCGTCGCTGTACTTCGCAAAATCCGAGAACACGCCGCCGTCCGACATGTTGTGCCCGTAGATCGGGACGAGAAGCGACCCTTCCGTGCAGTCGGCGTCGATGTATGGGGTGCCGTAGCCGCCTTGGCCGAGCGCATCGAGAAAGAGATAAGCGTTCGGGTTCTGCTTGTCGGCCTTGACTACAGGCTGGCTTATGCTCGTGTTGGGCACCTCCACCCACGCGACGATTTCCTGGGACAAGCTGTCCCAGTCGATTCCCCGGGGCTCCTCATGCTCGCTTTCCTCTGATACGGCGCCTTCGAGCGACCGTGCGATCTTGGCCTCGTCGCTGTCGTCCGCGGCGATCCAGGTGCATAGCGCGGCGACGGCGAGCGCGGCAAGCACTAGGCCGAGCGCCTCGGCGATCTTCTTCATCTTCTTCATTTACGCTCTTTCCAATAAAGAAGGCGGGCCTCGATCGAAGCCCGCCTGAACTTGCGGCGATTTGTTGCTACTCGACAGGTTCGGCGGTCGGTTCCTCAACCTCTTCGCCGGCCTTCTTGCGACGCTTCGCCGCGGCGTAGGCCGCGCCGGCCGCACCGCAGCCCACGATCACCGCCGCGCTTGCCGCAGCAGCCACCTTGGCCGCATCGGCGCCCGTCTTGGGGTATCCCTTGCCTACGGGGTTTTGGGGAACATCAGGCTCCGGAAGCTCGATGGTCTGACCCTCGTCTCCGATGTCCTCGTGCTTCGCGATGACGTTGTCGCCGTCGTCGGCGAGCTTCTCGAAGAACACGAGGGACTTGCCAGCTAGGTCAGCGGTATCGAGCTCGAACACGGCCTCAACGGTGCCGTCGGGCGCCTCGGGCACGAAATTCGTTTCGATCACCATCGGGTTGCCGGCGGCATCCTCAACGGGCTCGCCGGTCGCCTTGTCCACCAGCGTGGTGAACAGCTTGTAGCGGCTGCCGGGGGTCAGCCCCTCGAAGCCCACCTCGTCCACGAGCGTCGCGGATTCGCCCACGGTGCCCTGGTTTGTGCCGGTTTCCGCATCGTGGGCCTTGGTTGCGATGTCGACGACGTTGACGGTCTGGCCCTCGTCGTCGATGTCCTCATGATTCATATAGATGCTGCCTTCGGCGTCGTGCATCGCCTCGAACGCAACGAGCGAGGCGCCTGCGAGGCCGGATCCGTCGAACTTGAACTCGATGTCAACAGACCCCTCGAAGCCCTCCGCCACGAACTCCTTCTCGGCCGTGATCTCGTTGCCCTCGGCGTCGAGCACGGGCTGGCCGGTGGCTTTGTCCATGAGCTTGCCAGTTACTTTGTAGGTTTCGCCGGGGATGCATCCCGTGTAGGCGACGCTGTCGACGATCGACATGCCGCTGCGCGCCTGGCCCTCATGGGTGCCGCTGTCGCCGTCGGCCGCGGTGGTGCCCATGGTCTTGGGCATGTTCTCGACCACGATGGCGAGCTTGGCTTGCATGGAATCGCCGTCGAGCGTGGCCATGCCCTGGTCGTTCACCTCGAAATCGTGGGTTTTGGCGTTGCCGTCTTCGTCGACGTCGCTGATCACGTAGCCCTCCGCCGCGGCTACCTCCTGCAGGTGGTAGCTGCCGTGCTTCAGGTACTTGAGGTCGATGACGCCACTTTCGTCGGTTTTCAGGGTCTGGTCGAAGTCGCCCGCATCGCTCCAGACGCGGAAAACGGCGCCCTCGATAGGCGATTCACCGTCGAGCGAATCCACCTTGGCCAGGCGCAATTCGGTCGGGGCATCGGTCACGTCAATCTGCTCGTCGAACACCGAGACCTCCTGGCCCTGGTAGGTCAGGGCAACGCTTTTCTCGGCAACGTCGAGGGCGTAGCCGTCTTTGACCTTCGCCTCGTATACGGTGTATGTCCCCAGGTAGAGCGGCTCGCTAGTCGCGCGTCCGTCCGCGCCGGTGGTGAGCGTCGCCACGATTTGGCCATCCATGTAGCGCAGGGTTCCGTCGGGGGTGGAGACGTCGCCTTCGGCCTTCACGATGTAGGTGGAGCCGTCGACGGGCGACCCCGTCTCGGAGTCGGTCTTCGAGACGGTTACGATGCCTTTCTGGGGCGCGTCCTCGAAAGTCAGGACGATCGGATCGTCCCATCCACGGTAGTCGGCGGAAACCGTGAAGGCTGCCGGCTCGGAATCGAGGACGTAGCCCTCGGGCGCTGCGACCTCCTTCAAAAAGTAGCACCCCTCCCCCAAAACCATCGGCAAGGTGAGCTCGCCGCGCTCGTTGGTGGTCCACGTGCTCACGACCTCCTCGTCCGGGTAATGGAGGGTATAGGTGACGAGATCGCCGTCGGCGTCATACAGCTCGAAGCTCGCCGCAAGCGGAATCCGCTTGCCGGTTTCGGCGTCGGCCTTGACCACCTTGAGCGGCGTTTGCGGGATCTTGTT
Source organism: Gordonibacter pamelaeae (assembly GCF_003340385.1). Lineage (NCBI taxonomy): Bacteria > Bacillati > Actinomycetota > Coriobacteriia > Eggerthellales > Eggerthellaceae > Gordonibacter > Gordonibacter pamelaeae. The sequence goes on from NZ_PPTS01000004.1 coordinate 128,499, forward strand.
GCTCACCAGAACCGGCGGATCGTACTGCCCTTCGTCGGAGATCGTGACCTTGAAGTCATCGATGGGAAGGAGGGTCTTGCCGTATTCCGCCTTGAACTTCGCGGCGACGTCGGCGGGGATGACCTCGTGCACGAAATAGGTGCCGTACGCCAGCGCCGCGCTCCAGCCCTCGGGCTTCGCCCAGCCGTTCGCATCGGCGTTGCTGTCTTTGGTGGTGGCTAGCCCGTTCCCGTCGGTCGTTATGGTGCACACGACGCCGCCGGGCGCGATCTCCTCGCCGGTTTCGGGGGAAACCACCGGGTTCGCCGAATCATTGATCAGCTGAAACTCGACGCCGGGGACGAGCACGCGCTTGGCGTCCTGCGGCATGTCGCCTGCGCCCTCGGAGTAGATCGACACCGGCACCTCCTTGACGAGGCGGTAGTCGCCGCGTTTCACAGTGTCCTTCGCCACGGGCGAGTTGTAAGTCGAAACGGCTTCGATGCGGTCGTTGTCCGACTCTACCTTAACGAGATGCGTTTCGGGCGCATTGCCTCGGCCGTCGTCGAGGTTGTAGCCGCAGGGCGCCTTCGTCTCGGTCACGAGGACGGTGCCGAGCGGGATGACCGGCGTCGTCCCGTCGGATGCGTAGTAGAACGCATCGCCGGACACCTTGGAATCGCTGTTCAGATGGGCCTTGCCCTCGTTGTCGGTCGCAAGGACCCAGGTGCGCTCAGGCGAGCCCGATGCGCGGGCCTCGTCGGCCGAGGAGTAGATCCCCTTGTAGTACTCGACGGTGAACTCGGCGCCGCTGAGAGCGGAATCGCCCTGGGGCTGGGCCTTTTCGGTGGTGGCGTCTGCCTTGGCTACGACAACGTCGACGGCGTTCGACTGCGGCGTGTCCTGAACATGCCCGGCCGCAACGGTGGCGGCCTTGTCGGACTCGACCGTCACCGCGTAGGCGGCCTCGTCGATGGCGAACCCAGATGCGGCCTTAGACTCCTTGAGCCAGTAGTCGCCGGGCTCCACCTCGTCGATCCTGCCGCGGCCGGAGTCGTCAAGGGCCATCACGGACACCGCCTGCGTGCAGGCCTCGTCCGAATAGAGCATGTACTCGGCCGCAAGGGAGTACGCGTCGTTGCCGCTGCTCATGGCATCGTTGCCCGACTGCTTCTCAAGCTCGACGCTGCCGTAGGGAGTGTAGCTGAACGAGACGATCATCTGCGAGAAACTTCCCGTGTAGAGCTGGAACGCCTTGAAGGACTGCTTGACCTCGCCCATGCGCGAGCACATGAGGCGTCCCGTGGCGTCGCCGTTGATCACCGAGCCGCTGTCGTCGAAGCCGAGCACGTTCTGCTGGCACCACGAGCGGAACGCCTGGGTGCACCCATGCATGGCCTGGTCGCCGTTTGAGCTGTACGTGTCGGACAGGATGATATGCGTGAGCGCTGCGTAACGTGCGTCGTTCATCGGCGTGCCGTCGTACCAAGCGCCGGGCCACATGGAGTAGTCGAAGCCCGGACCGCCCCATCCGAACCACAGGTCGGCGGCGGCTTCGGCGTCGCGGCCTGACGCGGTGCTCAAAGGCGCCTTCTCGTAGCCGCCCTCGGAAGGCGTCGCCTTGGAGGGCTGGGCGCAGTAGGCCATCTGGCCGTCTGCCCACATCCACGTGGTGAAGAACCCCGCGTAGGGGATGTTGCCGCCCACGCTCAGGTAGGCGGTTTCCGCCGCGTGCGCCTCCTTCGCGCCGAGCGATGATAGCACGCCAGCAACGCTCGACGCTGCGAGCAAGAGGGCGAGCAGGCAGCGAGCGAGCTTCCCGCGCACGTCTTCGGGGCTCGCGGCCCGGGCTGCTTCCTTGCTTTCATCCATGATGCACCTCCTAGCGGTCACGGGAGTCGAAAGGGGCATGTTCGTTGGCAAGCGCCGATGCGCCGCTTCGGGCGTCGCTCGCGCGCTGCGCCAGGGTGCGCTCGTCGCGCGTCTTGGACTGCGCCTGCAGGTAGCGGCTTCGCGCCTCGTCGAGGGCGCCCTTGATCTGCGCCGGCATCGCGTAGACGGTGTCGCGCATAGGCTTGCCGTCTTCGCCCATCACGGGTTTCCCTTGGTCGTCGAGCAGGGTCTTCGAAAGCCGCACCTCTCGGTTGGCGAGCAGCGGGATGTCCCGGTAGTCTTCCCCCTTGAAGCGCGAGGGGTTCACGAAAAGCGGGTTGAACTGGTAGTAGCCCACGTCGGTTCCGTCGATGACGGTCCCTTTGGGCAGCGTCACCGAGTTGAACGTCCTCGTCTCGCCCGTGGCGCGGTCGGCGTACTCGATGCCGGTGCGCACGAAGTCCTTGTGGAGCGTGACGTAGACGTTCTTCTTGTCTTCGCTCATTGCTGTCTCCTTTGCATGTTCTTGGATTTTTGACTCAAGGCCGGGTGTGGAAGGGCCTTGCATTGCGCGGCCGCTTTTAGCGCCGCGGCCGCCCGGCGCAGGTCATCCCATCGCGACCACCTCCTTTCGGTCTGCCCGGTTTCGCTAGAAGCCGCTCATGGCATCCCTTGCCCACGAGCCGCTCTTAACGAGCGAGAGCACCAGCAGGACGCACATGGCCAGGTACTGCAGCGCGTAGGTGAGCCCGTTGGCTATCCCGTCGATCGGCGTTCCCGTCCCGGGGTTGGCCGCTACCAGGCCGCCCAGGATGATCGGGAACGCTATGAGAAGGACAAGTATCACCAAGCCGGCGAGGCTCACCGAGGCGAAGTTCTTGATGTATCCGACGCCCACCTGGCGCGTTTCGTCGAGCGCCATGAGCGACAGCGGGATCGGCGCGAGCATCGCAAGCACGTAGAGCTGTATGGCGCGCGCCCAGCAGACGACGAGGCTCACTATGTAGGCGACGAGCACCACGAGCCAGCTGATGAGGGAGACCACGAGCATCGCCACGAGGGCGGCCACGTCATCGTCGGTGGTCACTATCGAGACCTTCGCCAGGTCCATCGGGCTGCCGGTGCCGAAGAGGTCCGCCGCCCTGCGTATCGCGAGGCCGACCACCTCGTAGAGTGATGTCATGAGGTCGAAGCTGTTCTGTATGAGGAACAGGAACACCGCGAAGAAGACGAGGAGGAAGACCACTTCCTTCACGCCGGGCATGCCGGCGCTTCCGTCCATGCGCTGGGATATCTGGATGAGCTTGATGGTGAACACGAGGGAGAGGACCCCGCAGCCGATCGGCAGCACGGCCACCGACCATATGCCGCGCACCACGTCGTACACCGACACGTCGCCGGCCGTGCCGAGCATGTTCCGGAAGCCGGCGCCGAGGATCCCGTCGTAGCCGATGGACTTCAAGACGTCCACTTGCGCGGCGAACACCCAGTTGCACACGCCACGGAGCATGTCGCACAGCCAGCCGTTGATGTCCTCGGCGATGCCCGCCCATGCGGGCTGCGTCGGCACGAACACCGCGCAGCAGACCGCGAACGAGAGCGCGGCGAAGACGGCCGCTTTTCGGATGGCCATCCTTTCGACGTGCGCGCCCATGGCTACACCGCCCCCATGGCCCCGTCTTGGGACACGCTAACCGTCACGATGGTCGAAGCGGCGTCATCGAGCGTGAACGTGGTCAAGGTGCTGTGCGCGCCGTAGTCGATCCAGACCTCTTCGTCCCACGCTGCCGACGTTGCGTAAGGCGAATGCGCCTTCGCGAAGGATTCGAGAGTCGACTCGAAGTCGGCTTCGTTCTTGCCGGTGAGCGCGCAGAGATCCTGTATGTCGCTGGCTATCGACAGCGCGGTTTGCGCCTTGCCGTCCTGGACGTAGGTAGCTTTGAGCAAATCGCACGTCAGCGTCGTCGATGCGCCCTCGTTCTCGATGCGCACGACCGTATCGGCGCCCGGCACGGCGATGTCTTCGGAGGCGCTCAGGGTCACGCTCAGGCCCGCAGCGTCGGTCTTCTCGTCGCTCACCGTGTAGTAGATCACGCTTGCGGAGTCGGCCGTGCGCTCGATGAGCGCGTCCTTGGTGATCGAGAGCTTCGAGGCTCCGTCGCGGCTCGTCCACGAGGTGTTCGCCAGCGACGAGAACTCGCTTTCGCTTGGCTGCCGCTCATCGGGCGCCTGCCGCGAAGATTGGCTCGCCTTCGCGTCGTCTTGCTTTCCCGACGCCTGCTCTTGCGGCGCCTGCTGCCCGTTTTGGGCATCGGGCGCGTCCATCGAGCAGCGGGCGGCTCCCGCGCCGATCGTCAAGGCGACGGCGCCCGCCGCCACGGCGGCCACGATCTTTGTTTTTCCGTTCATGTCTCCATCCTCCTTATTTGAACCTGAGAGCGCAGGTGAAGTAGCTGATTTCCTGCGACACCTTGCACACGTCGCCCGTCTGGGGCTCGTGGATGTAGGAGTCGTCTCCTATGTAGATGGCCACGTGCCCGGGCCGCCAGAGCACGTCGCCCGGCTGCGCCATCGAAAGCGGGACCTTGGTTCCCGCCGTCGCCTGGTCCTCGGAGTTGCGCGGTATCGCTATCCCGGCCTGGCGGTAGCACCATTGCGTGAGGCCCGAGCAGTCGAGGCCCACGCCCGGCGTGGTGCCGCCCCATACGTAGGGCACGCCGAGCTGCGAGAACGCAGCCGCGACGACGGAGGCGCCTCCGGCGGAGGAGTTGGCCAAATCCCCGGGCGCCATGGCGTCGAAAGCGCGCAGCCCGTATTGGTCCATCACGGCCTTGAGCTTCTCGACGTAGGCCGAGTCGGTCGCCCATCCCGCGTCTTTCAGACCTTCCGCCATCTTGTCGGAAGACCGCTCGGAAACGGCCTCCCTGATAAGGGCGTTCCCTGAATAGGTGGGGCTTGCCAGGAACACGCGGCTCCTGAACTTGATGCAGTCCGCGTCCGATTTGAACACCGTGAACGAGTCGGTTACGGTCACGTGCGCCCCGTCGACCTCCTCGCCGGTGACCCAGTTCGCCTTGCCGGCGACTTCGGGCGCAGCGGCGAACGAAGGGGCCCACTTCATCCCGAACAGGTTGTGGTCGCGCGTGGCGAGCCTGCTCATGTGGTCGCCTTGCCCCGATTCGACGATGATCTGGGCTATCGTGCATCCGGCGGGGTGCCCGTAGTCCTCTTGCGCCTCAAGCGCCGCCTCGACCATCTCGTAGGTGATGTAGGGCGGCAGGCCGGCGAGGCTCTGCTTCTTCGACTCGTTGTCCCAGAACCCGAAGAGCGCGCCGGCGATCTGGCCGACGGCGAGCATCGCCACGACGAACATGAGCATTCCGGCGACGATCCCCGCTGCGGGCGCGGCCGTTGCGGCGCCGGCAGCGCCGGTGGCGGCGGTCGAGGACTTCGCGGCTCCTGCGGCAAGCCGGATTTCGGCGTCGGGCGGGGCCGCCATCGCAGCGGCCGTATCCTGTGCCGAAGCTCCCGCGGACGCGGCGTTGCCCGCCTTCGCGCCCACGCCCGGCACGCGGCTTCGGACGGCGGCGCCGTTCGACTTGCCGGCCTCTCGCCCCAAGCTCTTTCGGGCTTTCGCGCGCGCCGCGATCCTCTTTCCCGCGCGAGCGGCGTCGTATACGCGCTGCGTGCCGGAAAGCTCCTCCGAATCGTCCAATTCTCCGACGAGCGCCGACATGGCCGCCGATTTCGCCTCGACCTTCGCCCGTTCGAGCTTGGCGGGCTTTCGGGCGACGTCTGCGGCGTGCCGATCTGCGTCGATGGGATCCTTGCCGCATTTAGACTTGCCGCGCTTGCCCTCCGCGGGCTTGGCGCAGCCTGGATCGGGCCGCGCCGCCGCCTGCCGTTGCGTGGCGGCGCTTTCCCTTTGCGCCAAGGTCGACGCGGATTGCCCTTCCGCGTCCTTCACCGTGCCGGTGTTCAGCAGGTCGGCCTTTTCCGACGTGACCACCTCGCGGATTCCGGCACTCATCGGCCAACTCCCTCGCGGCGCTGCTTGCGCTTCAGCTCGGCAATCTCGGTGGCTTTCGTGTTGAACAGGTCGTAGAGCGCGCCCTTCGGGAAGTCGTCGCGGATGGGGACCCGAACCCCGCCGGCAACGAGCAGCCCTTCGCCGGCCTTGATGGTGTCGTCGATGTAGCCCGCCTCGGCGGCGGAAAGCGACAGCAGGTCGACCCAGCTCTTGCGGTCGAGCGCCGACTGCTTGTGCAGCAGCACGAAATCTGAGTTCAGCACCATGTTGCGCGCGTCCTCGTGCGCCAGCATGTAGGTCGAGTTCTGGGTGATGCCGGTTGCGATGAGGTTGAACTTGCGGCCCTCCGCCCAGAACTTCGTGAAGTACTCGATGATCGCGGGGTGCCCGAAGAGAGACTGCACCTCGTCGATGTAGAGCCACGTAGTCACGCCGCGCTCGTAATTCGCGTACATGCGGTTTCGCACGGCCTCCAGCGCGGTGAGCATTCCGAACACGCGCATGCTGCTCGACAGCTCGTGAAGGTCGACGTTGACGATGCGGTCCTCGAAGGCGACGTTGCTCTGGCAGTTGAAGAACGAGAGCGGCCCGCTCACGTAGCGCTCGTAGCGTAGCGCGATGTCGCGGGACTCCCGCTCGGGCTGGGCTTTCAAGATCTCGTAGAAGTCGGAAAGCGTCGGGGTGCCGTCGCCGCCGCGCTTCGCGTAGGCCGCCTCGACGCAGCGCGTGATGATCGACTTGTCCGCCTCCGGCAAACCCTCGTCGCCCTCCGCCATCATCGCCGACGAGAGCGCGAGGAAGGCGTCGATCTTGAACGCCATCTGGCTGGTCGTGGCCATGTTGGCGACGTCCGAGCGGTCGAACGGGCTCAAGCGCGTGGGCGAATCCGGGGAGAACGCGATGTTCGATCCGCCGAGCGCCTCGATGAGGGTCGGGTACTCGCCGGCCGGGTCGAACACGATGATCTGGTCCTCGGGATAAGCAAGCACGGTGTTGGTTATCTCTCGCTTGACGCTGAACGATTTGCCTGAGCCCGGCTTGCCGCAGACGAACCCCATCGGGGATGCCAAGAGCTTCCTGTTGCAGACGACAAGGTTGCCGGACTGCTTCGACTGCCCGTAGTAGCCGCCGCCTTCCTGGTTCAGCTCGAGCGATGCGAACGGCATCTGCATGGCCACCTGCCCCGTGGTCAGGTAGCGTGTGAACTCAAGGTGGTTTCGTCCGAGCGGAAGGACCGAGTTGAGCGCGGGGCGCTGGCGGAAGTCGAGGCTTGCCACGGCGATGGAGTTGCCCTGCGCGATGGACTTCACCTGCGCGACCTGGCGGTCGAGGGCCTCGAGCGAGTCGGCGTAGGTGTAGATTAGCCCCGTGTACTCGAAGAGATGCTCGTTCTTGTTGCGGAGGAAGTCGAGAAGCTCCTCGGCCTCCTCTTTTGCGTAGCGGATCTCGGGCGTGAGGATCGACTGGCTGAAACCCTTCTTCGCCGCCGTCGTCTGCTCGTCGATTATCTCCTTGTCCATCCAGTCGATCTGCCGCTTGACGAGCGCGATCGCCTCCGACTGCACGATCGGCGCGATGTGCACCGACACGGCGAGCGGCATGGGCAGGTCGATGATCGAGGCCAGGTAGTGGTCTTCGAGCACGCTTCCGAAATCGCGCAGCGCGAGCACGCTCGCGTACATGCCGTCAATCTCGACGGCGTCGGCGCGCCCGGCCGGGGCGAAGTCCATGAGGTTCGGCGCGATGAGGTCCTTCGTTCGCAGCCGCGGGTGCTGGGACAGCTTGTCCCAGTCGCACGACGGCGTGTGCCCCGGGCGGACGAGCGTCGAGATCGCTTCGAGCCTTTCCTGTCCGCCGAGCGGCGATGCGTCGCAGCGGATGCGCGCCAGGGTCGACGCGATGTCCGACCTGATGTGCGAGAGCTTGGGCACGGCGGCCTCCACGCTCTCGGCGGGCACCGAGTACGTGAGGAAGCGCCTGCGGACGAGGTTCGACACGCCCTCGCGCATCTTGTCGTTGAGGATTCGGTTGTACTCGTCGACGTATCCTAAGGTGCGCTCGTCGATTGGTTCAAAAAACACCTTCTTCCCGATGAGCTCTCGCGGGATCGGGGTGTTCACGATGGTCAGCTGCACGCTCGATTCCGCCGGGAAGTAGTTGTAGAGCGAGCTCAGGGTGGTGAAGATCTGCTCTTGGGTTTCCTTTCGGGCGGACTGGTAGCTGATGTCGGAGAACTCGACGGTCTGGCTGAAGAGGCCGGGCTCGACCTCGGCGATGCCGTCTTTGTACAGCGCGTCGTAGGCGATGTAACTCGCCGCGTCTGCGCTTGAGCAGCGCTTCTTGCTGCTGCGGGCACGGGCCTCGTCGCGGCCGGGGTCCTTTTCCTTCGGCTTCCTGCTGGCCAGCACGGCGAGCAGGCGCGACATCGCTCCCTGGGTGCGCACGCTCTTGGCGCTATCCTCGCGCTTGGAGCTGCGCTGCTTGCTTTGTCGGCTCATAGTTCTCGCTTCCTTTCTTCCTGAACGCGCGTTTTTCGTGTTGCGTCTTCTTGCGGGGTTTCTTTCCATTTGGATGAGAAGCTTTCTCGATCGCCGCGCAGCTGCGGTACACGAGCGACTGGTTGTTCAGTGCGTGGGATGCAAGCAGCGGGACGAACCTCTCGAAGGGCAGGCCGTAGGGCTTGCAGAACCCCGCGAGCCAGAACGGCAGGGCCGCCGCCATGATTGGCAGCGTCATGGCCGAGACATCAACCTTGAGTCCCCAGTGAAGGACCGCGGCAACCGCCACCGCGGCGGAGAAGCCGAGCGCCAGGCAGCAAAGCGTCCTTAGGGTGAGCTTTCCGACGATCTTTTCGTCGTACTCGCCGATGTCTTTTTGGATGGGAATTTGAAGCGACATGCTCTACGCCCCCCGGCCTAGGCGGGGAGCCAGCTGGTGTCGAGCATGCCGAAGTAGACGGCTGCCGCGATGATGATGGCGCCGCCGGCGATGGTGGAAATCGCGCTCGCGATCTGACTGCCGCCCTGCTGCTCGCGAATGGCGAGGCCGAGCGAGACAGCGCCCCATACGACCAAAAAGCCGCCGAGGAACGTTACGCAGCCCGATACCAGGCTGATGATCTGGGATAGCATGGTTTGTTGCTCCTTTGCATGTCGGGCGCCGCGCCAGTTGTGGAAGACGGGCGGCGCCTGGTAGAATCTTCGTTCGGAGCGGGATCGCTCCTTTGCATGAGGCAGTGGGGTCTGGGGCCGCGGGGGTGGAAGCTCGCGTTCCCGGTTCGGCTTTCGGGGCCGGCCCTGCTGCTTTTGCCTTCTCCGGGCATCGTCACCTGCCTTTCGCCAGCATCCCGTAGCGCGGGTGCCCTTCGAGCCTGTACTTCTTGTCGCGGATGGGGTTGGCGCCCGCGATGAGCACGATCGCCTCGTCCCTTGGCAGGCGGCCGACCTCGCTTGCCTGCATGAGGTCGCGCTCGATGATCTGCCGATTGCGCGTGGTGGACGAGCCCTGGCCGCGCGAGTCGTTCACCGTCATGGCCGAAACGGTCTCCTTGCCGATCGCCTCGGAGATCTCCTTGTTCGTCTTCACCCCTTGCCGCCGAGGAACAGCGTCGTGTCGCAGTTGTCCTTGATGATCTCGGCGCCCTCGCGGTAGCGCTTCTCAAGCTGAGCGAACGACTGGACTATCACCGAGCAGGAGATGTTCCTGCTTCGCACGGTCGATATGGTCTGCTCGAAGTTCGGGAGCTCGCCGATGTTCGCGAACTCGTCGAAGACGAAGTGCACATGGGTCGGCAGGCTTCCGCCGTGGCGCTCAAGCGCCGTGTTGCAAAGGACGTCGACCGTCTGCCACATGAGCAGCGTGAACAGGAAGTTGAAGGTCGGGTTGGTGTCGCTCATGGATGCGAAGACGCATGTCTTCTGCCCAGCGTCTCCCATGGACTCGAGGCTCATCTCGTCGCGGCTCAGCAGCGCGGAAACTTCCTTGACCGACAGTGGCTTCAGCCGCACGTTGCATGAGATGATGATGCTCTTGAGGGTCTTGCCTGCGGCCGTCTTGAACGCCTTGTAGTTGGACAGCGCGAAGTCTTCTTCCGCGCTCACGGGGTTCGCGACCCCGACCCAGCGCCAAGCGCCGGCGGCGTCGTCGAAGCCGCGGCTCTCCGCGTCGAACGCATTGCGAGCGCCGACTTGGGTGAAGCGCGCCCCGCGTTCGAGCTCCTCGAAGACGATGTCGAGCGGGCTTTTGAAGCCCTCGTCCTCCTCGCGCGCCTCGGCCAAGCCCAAAAGGGTGAGCAGGCCCGGCACGTTGCGGTCCGCCTCTGGGCAATGGAACACCAGGTAGGAGACGAGTGCGACGTACAGAAGCCGCTCGGCTTCTTCCCAGAAGGGGTCGCCCGAGTGCTCGCCGTCGCCCGAGGTGTTCCTTATCAGGCATTCCACGAAAGTGAGGACATCGGCCTCGTTTCTCACGTACGCGATCGGGTTGTAGTGCGCCGAGCTGTTCATATCGATGGTGCTGAACTCGACGACCCGGTATCCCGCGGATTCCAAAGCCCCGCGCAGCTCGGCCGCGAGCGTGGCCTTCGGGTCGGTGACGAAGTAGCTGCAGTTCATCTGCAGGAGGTTGGGCTTGACGTAATAGCGGGTCTTGCCCGAGCCCGAGCCGCCGACCACCATGACGTTCTTGTTGCGGTCCGTTTTCTGGTCGAATCTCCTCGGTTCGAGGGCGAGGGCGCAGTTCTGCGTCAGGATGATGTTGTTGTCGGAGTCCTTGGCGTCGGCGAACGCACGCATCTCGGCTTTAGTCGCCCAACGCGAGCTTCCATGCTCCTCGCCCTTGCGCGTGCCGGCGCTGCCCATGAGATGGTTGGCATAGGCGACCCACACCGCGCAGGCGCCCAAGGCCGCAGCGCAGAGGGCGATGGGGTCTGCGGAGAGGCTGCCTCCGGCCAAAAAGTACGAGGGCAGGGTCGCCGCCGCTTCCGCCAGGTTCTCGATGGGCGTTCCGGGAAGCGATGCGAGGTTGGCGGCGTAGAGGTTCGCGGTGGCAGTTGCCGCAGGCGTTGCCACTATTGCAGCCACGAGCGCGGCGTCCATTATTTGGCCCTCGCTTGGGCGATCTCGATCTCGCGGGGCTTGTCGGCCTTTTGGGCGATCTGCTCGGCGGCGGCGCGCGCCCTTGCGGCGCGCTCCTTAAGGGGCTCGCCTTTGGCCAAGACGCCCTTCGCGCGCTCGCACGCCTCTGGGATGGATTCCTCGATTCGCCTGAACGCCCGGGCCACCGACGGCGTCTCTTTCGCCTTGAACACGAGGAAGCGCTTTCCGCCCTCGTTCGCGAAGGCGTGCTCGACGCCCTCTTTCTTGAGCTGCGAGGAGATCATGTCGGCCAGGGTCTCGTATTCGGGAAGGTCCTCGAACTCGCGCATGCTGAGCTTCGCCCATTCGGTGGTCTTCGCGGCGGCGCCTCCCGATCCTTCGCTCTTCTCGATGCTGGCGCACGTGCTCCTGATGGCCTCGGCGAGGCCCTCGGCGCTTTTGGCGAGGGCTTCCTGGCCGGCTTCTTGGCCGACCCTGAGCATCCAGTCGAACAGCTTCTCGCCGCTCTCGTCTCCGAAATCCGTTGCCATGGGTTGGCTCCTTTCTCTGGATTCCTCGCTGGGACAAGCTGTCCCAGCGATTGGTTTGCTGGTTGTTTTCGTTAGTCGATGGCCTGGGCCTCGCGGCGCGGCACTTGGCTGCGGCCGTTTCGGGCGGATGCGGCTTCGCGGGCGTCTGAGGCGCGCTGCGCGAGGGGGCGTTCGAGCTCGGGGGTGCGCGGATTGCGCTCCGCGGCCCATTTGGCCGACGCGTCCTTGTCGTAGTAGTCGAGGGCCTTGCATTGCGCCGGCGTTGCGAGCTGCATCGAGCGCACGAGCGTCTCGAACGCGGCGCGGCCCTTCGCCTCGATGACGTAGGCGAAGCTCGTCGACTCGAATGCCATCCACCCTTCGCCGTCTCGCTTGAGGGTCCACCACTCGTCGCCCCCGTTCACTTGGTTGATGAACGCCAGGTCGTCGAACACAACGCCCTGGCGGATCGCCCAGTTGCCGCGCCCGAAGTGCTCGCGAAGCGCGTCGATGTCGTCGATGCGCATGAACTCGTAGGGATATTCCTCGAGAAACGGGTCGTCCTGCCAGTCGTAGCCGTCGACCTTGAGCCAGCCGTTCTCCTGGCATTTGGAGACGAGCTGCTCGCGCGTCTCCTCGTCGAGGGGCTTGGATCTTGGCTCGAAATCCTGAATCGTGGCGCCCATATGCCTGCCTTTCTCTCGCGGTGGGACTCGGTTGCGCGGGCGGGGCACGGGCCCGGCTCTTCTGGTGGTTGGTTTGGCCCAGCCAACCCCGCCCGCTCGCCCAGATAACACTGATTGCTTTTGCTTTGTCTGCGGGAAGGCCGTTTTAGGGTTCGCTCGGGTATTGCGGGTGAAGGCTTATTTCGCCTTCGCGCTCCGGCGGCGGTCCTTCCCGCCGAGCTGGACGATCGTGCTTGTCTCGCAGATGCGGGACACGATGGCCTCGGCGCTCTCGGATTCGTGCTGGCGCGACATGCGGCGTTGGAGCGATTGCAGGTCGTACTGCGACGTGTAGATGGTCGGCTTGCCGTCCTCGTAGCGTGAGTTGATGATCTGGAACAGGGTCGTGAGCGCCCACGCGTTGGCGTTCTCCTTGCCGAGGTCGTCGATCACGAGGACGTCGACCCCGGTGAAAATTGAGATGCCGGCTATCGACGGGTCGTCGTAGCTTCGGCTCACCGAGTCCAGCATTGCGAGCGACGTCGTCACGCGCACGGTGTAGCCCGCTTCGATGAACGACTTCGCGAGCGCGCAGGCCTCGTAGGTCTTTCCAGTCCCCACGCCGCCGACGATGTAGAGGCCCTTGTCCCCGGCGCTGCCGAACCCGACGACGTACCTTGCCGCCTCCGGCACGCTGATCTGGGCGGACATGTAGCGTCGCGGGACCCCGCAGCGCTTGAGTCGGCGCTGGGATTCCATCCGCTTCGCCTCCGCTTCGGCCTGTCGGGCCTGCTCGCGCTCGGCGACTGCGCCCTCGCATTGGCATTCCCTGTGGGTGACCCAGGCGATTCGGCCCGCGCGCCCGATGAAGCCCTGCTGCTCGTACGGCTCGCCGCAGTGCGGGCAGCGGATCTCAACTTGGGAGTCGTAGCCTATGCCCCTCGCATCGGCCTCTTCCTTCGTGTAGAGCTTGAAAGCGTTTTCCTCGTCCATATCGTGTCTTCTTTCTATTCGTAATAGCTGTTGTCTGTCTTTGCTATCGGGTGCAGCTTCTGCAGGAATCCCGATGAAGGTTCTTCATCGCGGGATGCTCTCTGGGATGAAGAACCTTCACTGGTTGCAGAAGGCAGTAGTGCAGGTTCTTCATCGGCGGCGTCTTGCGCATATGCAGGTTCTTCATCGGTCGCGAAGATGATGCCGAGGGCGGAGAGGGGCTCTCTCGCCGGGACATAGCACCGGCTGCCTATTCTTTTCGCCTCGTCGCACGGCTCGACCTCCTCGATGAGCCCGCGCGCCTTCAGCCGCGAGACGACGGAGAACGCCGCTCGCTTGCTGATGCCGCAGAAGCCAGCCGAGCCGGCTTTGCTCTCGAAGTAGGGCTTTCCGGCGTTGGCGAAGCCGAAGATCCTTGCGTAGACGATGAGGTCGTTGCCCTTCAGGCCGAGCCCTTTCGTCATGAACTCATGGACGACGACGAACGAGCCCTCGATGCCGCGGGCTGCACCCATGTGTTAGGCGCCCCGGTCGACGGAGCCGAGCGCGATGAGCTCGCGGATGTTGTCCGGAGTGAAACGCAGCGCCTGCCCGATGCGGGTGCCGCGCAGGCTCCCGTCCTCGATGAGGCGGTACACTGTCGAGCGGCTCACGTGCAGGTAGTCCGCGACCTCTGTCACGGTGTACAGGGGCGGCATGGGGCCCGAGGGCTCCGCCGCGCCCGGACGCCCTGCCTGCTGCAGCCGTTCGGCGTTCTTGCTTTCCATTGCTTTCCTTTCGTTCTGGTTGACCGCTGTTGCAGCTGCTTGGCCAACGGGCGATATCACTGGGACGCATTGAAACAGCAAGGGATGCCGTGATGGCGCGGCGAGCCGTCGTTCGGGTTCTCTGGGGTTTTGTGGGTGAAGGCTAATCTTCATGCGGCTCGCCTGGCTTGCCGTTGCCGATGCCCTTGGGCAGCGACGCGATCCATTCGACGAGTTCCTCGCGCAAGATGATTGTGCCGCGCTTGCCCGGGCCGTAGTTGTGCGTAGGCAGCGGGTTGCGCTGCTTAAGATCGGTGAGCTCGTAGAAACGAGGCTTGCTGATTCGCAGCAGTTTCATCACCTGATCGGGCTGGTACACGTCCTGCATGAGCACCGGCTCGCGCAGCAGCGGGATGACGAGCATGCGCGCGCCTTCGTCGTCGAGCGAGGACGGGATGATGATCTCGATGTTCTTCTTTGTTCCGTTGGACATGATGTTCACGGCCTTTCTTTTCGAAGCTGCCGTGAACGGCGCCGTTCACCTTTACGAGGTTCATTCTTGCCTAAAACTCCTGTTATCTGAATACCCCCGACCACGCCCGTTTGCGCATTTATCCTGGAGGAGAGCGTTGCCCATGCGCATAAAGAAAACTATCCCGCTTGGGTGTCCAATAGCATGTACATCAAAGCAGGATAGAAAAGTCGATAATGTTCTTCTAAAGCTCTCATTTGCAAGGAGGCGATAAGATGCACGATCGAATAGGTGAAGCAATCCCGGAGGCAAACTGCCCGTACGGCGTTTTCCTGAATCCGAAGAATTGCGAATTCGGAAACGCGTCTTTTCTGGGAATAAGGAAGGACGACGTCCTTTTGTTTTCCATTGACGGACGTGAAGAGCGAATCAGGGAGGTTTGCGAGGACATCCTGAGTAAGGCCAGCCTCGCTTCGATAGAGGATGATTTAATTCGCTTCTCTCGACTTCAGACGAAAAGCGATTTCGCTGAATACGCTTCGGAGCACGGGCCTCTCTTCGGTGGGACTTACCTGAGGGAAAACGGAATAATCGAAGAGCCTCTGTCCATGTGGAAGCTAGCCGCATCGTTCTTCGAGCTCGCATTCAGGCTCAAGGCGGTCATCGACGAAGACTCATGGAACGGAAGCGTCTATTGGGATGGGAAGGAAGTTATATTCGGCTCTTTGATTTTCTTAGACAAAGAGCAGGTTCGAGAGGTTGCGAAGAAGCAGCGTCTGACTCACAAGGAAACGGAAGAGGCTATTTTCTCGGCTTCGGTGGTGCTGCCTTGCGCCATCAACCCCGATTACGCCCGCTTCACCATGACCGAAGAAGAGATTCAAAAAAGGGTCTATTGCTCAGGCCGGTGGGATGAACCCGGAGCCGAGATGAAGCACTGGCATCCATTCGTGAAGGCCATTCCTAATCTGATGCAGATGGACATCCTCAAAGGGAAGATGGCTATGATCGAGGCGAGGGCTGGGTTCGATGTGGCGATAATGCTGAACCCGAGACGCCATGCAGAGATGATAGGTCAAGGTCGTCTGCCATCCCTCGTTTGCCCGCTCGAGGAATTCAATGCCTCTTTCAGAAAGGAGATGGGGGCAAAGCTATGCCGAAGCCTGATGGAACTCCTGGTCAGCGCACACACAAAATATGTGAGACACGAATGGATTGGGCACAATTTCACCTACTACTTCGAAGACAGGCTACGCTACATGTGGTTCGCATTCGCCACTTACATGGACAAGAAACACGTCGCCATTTGCGATTACTGCGGCAAGCCTTACATGAGAACGCGGTCGAATCAGAAGCGCTGCCCTGGCGAATGCACCCGTAAGGCGCACAAGCATTAACGCCTCGCATCCGGGATCAACGTGCCTGCTAATAAGAATTTGCCATGCTTGGTCGCAACATCGCGAGGAAATGGTGCTTTCTTTCTCTCCGCGCCGAACGAGCAACGGTTTCATGGCGAAGCGCCATAGTTAAGTTAGTTACGCTTGCTGAGGAAAATCAATGGAAAGGTGGACAAAATGTACCCCTTTTCATTGAAAACCGTCATCAGCTCGCATTTATCTGTGGTCTTTCCGCCTTGTACGCAAAGGCGACTCATGGCATGGGTCTTGAGGGGGATTTATCGCCACTGCTTCCAAGTGTCGAGATTTGTCTTACGAAAATCGTTAGCCATTCTCCTCCGAAAAGCTAGAAGCATTGTTTGCAGCGGCCAATCAGAAAGAGCTTTGCTTTTACAGAATGCTCAACGAACCGCTGGAAGGCCGCCATCGAATCCCAGCAAACGCAGAAGCATGTTACCATGCGTACTGGTTAGCCCCGGGATGACCGCTGATTCAAGTCACCGGGCCTAAATTTGTTTTTACAGGAATAGCGTCTTGCCAGGCGTCTTTGCCTGATGGCCATGATCTTCTTTTTTGATTAATAGACACATTTAAGCTACAATTCGTGTCCAATAATCAAAAGGAGGGTTATGGGCAGAAGCGAGGAGATAGCCGAATTCGTAGAAGACTCGGGCGGCATCGCGAGCGCGGCGCAAATCGCGAAAGCGGGCTTTCTGCCGGGCTCGATCTCCTACGCCCTTGAATCGGGCGCTATAGACAAGCTTACCCGGGGCGTGTACTGTCTGCCCGAAGTCTTCGATGACGAGTTCGCAGCGATATCCTACAGGTGGAGCAAATGCGTGTTATCGCATGGAAGCGCGCTGTACCTCGCCGGCCTTTCCGACAAGGTTCCCGCCGCAATCGATGTCACCGTCCCGCGCGGCTACAACCCGCGTGGCCTTACCCAAGAATATCCCGATACGAAGATTCACCGTCTCTCTCCCGAGCTCTACGAGTTCGGCATCGTTAAGGCAAAGTCCCCAGGAGGGGGCACTGTGAAAGCCTATTGCGCCGAACGGGCCGTAGCCGATCTCATTTCGCAGAGAGTCTCCGAAGGAGCGGACCCCCAGCTCGTCCGCGACGCGGTCGCGGGTTACTTCAAAAGGAAAGGCGCCGACCTGCCTAAGCTCGCACGGATGTGCAACGCGCTCGGCGTCGAGAAAGAGTTCAGGATGTATTTGGAGGTGCTCACATGATGAGGAGCGATGCAAGCCTCAAGGGCAAAATTAAGGCCCTGGCCAAAAAAGCAACCTGAAGCCCCAGGAGCTCCTGCAAATGTACCTGTTCGAGCATCTTTTGGTGCGGCTCGGAAAGAGCGGCTACGCCGAGGCGTTCGTTCTGAAGGGCGGCCTCCTCATCTCCTCGATGACCGGCGTCGCCCAGAGGACCACCATGGACATGGACACGACGGTGATAGGCATGGATATGGACGAAGGCACGGTGAGCGAGGCCGTCGCCGCCATCTGCGCCGTGGACGTCGCCGACGGCATGGAATACTCCTTCGAGCGGATCGAGCCCATCCGCGAGGGCGACGAGTACGCGAACTGGCGCGCGCACCTGCGCGCGAGGTACGGCAAGATAGACGCTCCCGTGAAGATCGACATCACGACCGAAGACGAGATAGTGCCCGGGCGCATCGAGTACCGCTACCCGCTGATGTTCGAGGAGGGCTCGGTCAGGGTGCTCTCGTACCCGCTCGAAACCGTGTTGGCCGAAAAGCTCGAGACTGTCGTTTCCCGGGGAATCGCCAACACGCGTGGCCGCGACTACTACGACATCCACACTTTGCTCCGTTTGAAGGCGGGCGAAATAAATCGGGATTCCCTGCACGAAGCCGTTGTCGCCACCGCCTCCAGGCGCGGTTCACTCGGCACGATGGGCGACTACGAGGCCGTGCTCGGCGAGGTCAGAAGATCCGATATGATGCGGGGCATCTGGTCCTCTTACGTCTCGGCATCACCCTATGCGGAAGGCCACAAGACGAGGGGGAGGCGAAGCAGGACGCGTTCAAATACATCGAGCTCTACTACAGCAGGCAGAGGATGCGCTCATCGATCGGCTATAACGCCCCGTGCGACCTAGAGCGAGATGTTGCCTGAAGAAGCTTATTTTTCCGTCCAAGAAACCTTGACCAGTCCAAAAACCTCCCATTTCTCGTGTTCAAGAAATGGGAGGCAGTTCAAACGTGCACGGGACCCTTTCCTTTTAATGGCTGGTTTACGCTGCGGTCCGTTTTGGAAGGGTCGTGAGCATGGTGGTCCCGTTCTCGGAACTTGCTTCGACCTCAACCGTGCCGCCGTGCAGCGCTGCAATCTCCCAAACAAGCGCTAGCCCGAGTCCTGCGCCGCCGTATGCCCTGCTGCGGGATTTATCCAGGCGAAAGAACGGCTGGAAGATGCTCTCACGGTACTGCTTGGGTATTCCCGGGCCCTGATCTTCGACTCGCAGGAACACGTGACTGTCGTTGTCGCAGATGGAGACGTTGACAGTGGAGCCGGGGCGGCTGTAACGGATGGCATTTTCGACCAGGTTAAACACCAGCCGATAGAGGAGCGTGTCGCTTCCGATTATCAGAGCGCCTCCACTGCAATTGAGGACGATGTCTTTATGCTCGGCAAGCGGAGCAAGGTCGGTGAGGACTTCTTCGGACAGGGGGCCAAGCTCAATATCGTCCTCGCAGGGAACGCTGTGGAGCTCACTCATCTCAAGCAGCACCTTGGTCATTCGCGACATCCGCTCGGTTTGTTCTTGCAGCAGGCCGAGCAGCTCGGCTGTTTGGGGTTGCGATGTGGGATGCTCGGAGGCGAACAGTTCAATCTGCGCCTGCATAAGGGCGAGCGGGGTGCGCAGCTCGTGTGCGGCGTTGCCGGTAAACTGACGCTGTGCGGAGAACCCTTCGTCGAGCCGACCGATCATATCGTTGAATGAGGCGCTGCATCGTTGCAGTTCGGTGGGCACATCTTCGCTGAGGTTGATTTCGCTTAGGTTGTCAGGCTGCACGCGCTCTACTTGAGCGGCAAAAGCCCGTAGCGGCTTGAGCGCACGACCGCTCACAAAGTATGCCAGCACGCCACCAAGCAGCGTGACTCCAGCTGTGATGCACCAGGCGGTCGCGCCAAAAGACTCTTGTGCGTTATTCACGACGACCGTGACCTCGTCATCGAGGGCCACGTTCGTTGGGTCAAACGCCTGGGGCGTATCTTCGTCGGCTGTGCTAAGAGCCGAGATGCCACTGCCAATTGCGTCCATGTAGCGCATGCCCGTATAGCCGACCAGGCAGTTTGTCAGCATGCACGCCGCGCACGTCAGAAGTGCCGTCATGATCGTTATGCGCCATTGCAGCGAAAGCCTTTTCATTCGCTATCCTCCATGACGTAGCCCTCTCCAATCCGATTGCGAATCGGGTCGTATCCCAAAGCGCTGCGCAGCTTTTTCCTGAGCGACGAGATATGAACACGGGTTGCGTTGCTAAAGCTGTTCACACTGCTATCCCAAACGTGCTCGATAAGCTCCTCTTGGCTTACCGGGCGCCCCTGGTTAAGCATCAGGTATTCCAAGATTCCCGTTTCTTTGCGCGTGAGAGACAGCGCTTCGCCGCCTACGGAAGCGATGCGCGCCTTGGTGTCAAAGCTGAGCTTTCCGCAGGTTAAAACTATGTTGTCTTGTGCGAAGCGCCTGAGCGTGAGGCTGCGAATTCTCGCCGCGAGCTCGTCCAGATGAAACGGCTTGGTGAGGTAATCGTTGGCGCCGGCATCGAGTCCGGTGACTTTATCGAATACTTTGCCACGTGCGGACAGAATCAGCACTTTGGTCTCGCGGTCGGTTTTCCGAAGTGCCTTGAGCACGGTCATGCCGTCGATACGGGGAAGGTTGAGGTCGAGTACCACGAGGTCAAAGACTTCAGCGCCTAGTAGGTCGAGCGCCTCCTGCCCATCATGGCAGCAGTCGACGCTGTATGCCAAGTTTCGCAAGCTGCGCGCGATTGCGTCACATAGAGCTCGTTCGTCCTCGACGATTAAAATACGCATAACAATCTCCTTGCACATTTCAAATCGCGCTTAACACGGATTTTATGGTCGATATGGTTCAATGGTTGCGTAACGAAAGGAGTGGTCAGGTTGTTCAAGGCGGTAAAACCCATGGTACAGGTCGCTTTGTTGATCGTCGGAATTGCCATGGTGTGCTTTGGCGTTATGCGTGGCGAGGCGGATGCCGTGCTGGCCAAAGCAATTAGGCTGTGCTTGGAGTGTATCGGAATTGGATAAAAGAGAAAACACTGCGTCGCATATTTTGGCCCGATTTCGCGGATTCATTCAGGCGGTAGCAACGCTCATTACGAATATCCATCTGCCAAACTTCGCCAAAGGCGGCATCTACCAAGGCGCGGAAAAAACGGTTTGCGTGCCGGGGCTTAATTGCTATTCGTGCCCTGCGGCTGCGGGCGCATGTCCTATCGGTGCATTTCAGTCGGTGGTGGGCTCGTCCAAGTTCAGCTTTTCCTATTACGTCACGGGCACGCTCATCTTGCTCGGCGTGTTGCTGGGGCGCTTTGTGTGTGGGTTCCTGTGTCCGTTTGGATGGCTGCAGGAGCTGCTCCACAAGATTCCTTGCAAAAAGCTCTCAACGAAAAGGCTCAAACCTCTCACGTATATCAAATACGGCGTGCTGCTGCTTGCCGTGGTATTGCTGCCCGTGCTGGTGGTCAACGATGTGGGGATGGGCGACCCGTTCTTTTGCAAGTACATCTGTCCGCAGGGTGTGCTCGAGGGCGCCATTCCGCTGGCGGCTGTCAATGCTGGAATCCGATCTGCGCTGGGGCAGCTCTTTACCTGGAAACTTTTCGTTCTCATTGCCGTGGTGGTGCTGAGCGTTTTGTTCTATCGCCCCTTCTGCAAATGGATTTGCCCGCTCGGCGCATTCTATGCGCTCATGAATAAGGTGTCCTTACTGGGGATTCGGGTCGATGCATGCAAATGCGTCTCGTGCGGCACGTGTTCAAAGGTTTGCCAGATGGACGTCGATGTGGTCCGCGCACCCAATCATGCCGAATGTATCCGGTGCGGAAAGTGCATCGGGGCCTGTCCCGTCGATGCCATCAGCTATCGCTATGGCCTGGATGTGTCGGAAGAAAAGCTCCCTCTGACCGCCGATAAAAAGTAAGCAAGTTTCGACAAAACGGAGGAATGACCATGAAACTATCTAAGATTGCGGCCCTGTTTATGGTGCCGGTGCTGGCCCTGTGTCTTGTGGCGTGTTCGGCGCCCGGTGGCAACGCGAGCGAATCTACGGGCTCCGATCCTAAGATCGCGGAGCTCATTGCGCAAGAGCCGGCCAACGCCGACGAGGCCGCCGAGCTCTATGCGAAGCTCATGCAGAAGCAGAACGATATCCTCTCGAGCGATAATGCGCTGTGGGAAAAGGTGTTTCTTGCCGCCAATAAAGATACGCCGATGATCGAGGACGGCAGCAATTATGGCGATTTCCTGCTCAAGACCATCGACGGCGCCAAGGATGAGTTTGCAGCGGATGAGTTGAAGACGCTCAAGGCCGGTGCGCAGCAGATCAAGGAGATCGAGGACAAGCTCGAGAGCCTGGAAAAGGAGTTTCCTGGCTGTGGAAGCACGCCGAGCGCAGGCGAGAGCGTCGACGCTTCGGCCGCTGGCATGACGGCTGGCGCCGATGCTTCGAGCGAGGCGACGAAGTTCCCCAGCTTTACGGGCAAGGACTTGGACGGCAACGACGTGAGCAGCGACGAGCTGTTCTCTAAGAACAAGGTCACCGTCATGAACTTTTGGTTTACTACTTGCAAGCCGTGCGTGGGCGAGCTGGGCGATCTTGAGAACCTGAATAAGGAGCTTGCCGAGAAGGGTGGCCAGGTCGTGGGTGTCAATTCCTTTACGCTCGATGGCAACAAGGACGAGATTGCAGATGCCAAGGACGTGCTGAGCAAGAAGGGCGTGACATATAAGAACATCTGGTTCAAGTCGGATAGCGAGGCCGGCAAGTTTACGTCAAATCTGTTCTCGTTCCCGACAACCTACGTTATCGACCAGAACGGCAACATCGTAGGGGAGCCCATCATGGGCGCCATCAGCTCCGCCGAGCAGCGCGCGGCGCTTGACAAGCTTATCGACCAGGCGATTGCGAAGAGCGAACAGTAAACAAGCTGAACTATGTATATTGAGGAGGTCTCGGGAATCCCGGGGCCTCTTTGTTTTCGATTCTTCGAGATGCGAATCCGCTCCTGCCATGAAGGGTTTCAGAGCGGGAGCGGATTACCAATGTTGGCAAGACGCGCGTGAACGGTTGTTAGCGGTCAATCACAAAATCGTCCATTTCGACGAGCTTGCGGGCCTTCTCTTGGCCTTCGATCGCCTCGCGGAGGCGCTTGGTGTAATACGTCATGCCGTTGGCGATGTCGATGCGCAGGCCAATCTCGGTGCGCTGATAGAGCGTCAGCGCGTAGGGGATTACGGTCGATGCCGCAGGAGGGGGCATCGGGGTCAATGAGCATAGCGGCTATGCGAATGGCGGGCTGGGCAAACTCAACATCGTCGCGGGCAAGCTCAAGACTGCGTTCGTACAGACGGTATGCTTTTGACTTGTCTTGCGGCACAGCGCGACCGCGGCCGAACATGTCGCCGAGTTTGTATACCGCTTCGCTGGAGGGCGCAAGCGCTGCGGCGAGCGAATACCACTGATAGGCCTTGGTGTGGTCGGGCTTGCCGGTCCTTCCGTACTCGTAGATATAACCGAGGTTGATGATGCTCTGGAAACAACCTGCGTCAGCTGCCATTTCGTAGAGTTCCGCGGCTTTGGCGTAGTCCTGTTCAACAAGGTCTCCCATATAGTAGAGGGCACCTAAATCGTTCATGCAGGCTCCGCTGCCGGATGAAATTCCCAGTCTGTAGCCCAGTCCATGCTGGAGCTCAAAGGTATTTGCGCGAAGACCAGCTGCTACCGATGCTGCATTCGAGGGATAAAGAGCCGACGCCAGCAGGCTTGATGCTCGACGCGGAGGAGCTCACGTCGGCCTACATCCTGCCTAGAAAGGACGGCGAGAGACTCTATTTGGACTTGTTCGCCAAAGGGGAATACCGCCCCGAGCTCCTCTTCGGTGAGTGCGCCATCGCCCAAGCCGCTGTCGCGAGCCCGGAAGCGCAATGGAAGCTTGCTAACTTGAAGAAGATGAAGCGATAGCGATATGTGCGGGTTGGTCTCCGAATCACTCTGTTTTAAGCCATCCGCTACGAATCCTGGCGGAAACCCGGGAATGATTAAAGGAGCGACCTGCGATTTCGCGAATCAGTTGAGTCATTCCCGAAATCGCGAATCAAGGGGCTGATTCGCCTAAATTGCGCACGAATCAGCCCTTAGACGGTATGACGCGGCACGGATCGGCAGCACCCGTACTGGATTAGTCACTGAGTGGGAGTAAAAGCTGATACAGTATCGTATCAATATGTGACCTACAACACCCCTTGAGAATAACCTGCTCAAGGGGTGTTTTTGCATTCTGACACGAAGTGAGTCATACGAAAATGTAAAAGCATGACCCACGTAAACTTAGTTATTTCGAAGTCATCTTGCAGGTGGCTAACAAGTTGAAACACCCGATTCCACCTGCAATTTTTGTCAAATCTGGCAAACACAGCAAAGAATATCAATTGATACGAATACGTATCATTGCCTGCAAATGCGCCATTGCCTGAATAGCTGCAACCCGATAGCCATCTACAACCTTGAAACTGACACGATTACGTATCAGTTATTACGGGCATTTATTTTGCGGTTTGGGTCACGAACGGGTCACGGCATAAAAACAGCCTCTGACGAGGCCATTTTCGGTTCTATTTAGGGAGTCTAGGCCTTGAAGGAGTCCTTCCAGGCAACATACTCGTCCCTCGTTAGCTCATTATCCTTCAGATCCCTGTTGTTCCTATACCACTGGCGAAGCGCCCTCGCCAGTGCTTCCT
Source organism: Gordonibacter pamelaeae (assembly GCF_003340385.1). Classification (NCBI taxonomy): domain Bacteria; kingdom Bacillati; phylum Actinomycetota; class Coriobacteriia; order Eggerthellales; family Eggerthellaceae; genus Gordonibacter; species Gordonibacter pamelaeae. The sequence continues at coordinate 152,273 of NZ_PPTS01000004.1, forward strand.
GGTCCTCGCTGCCCAAGTCTTCCGGAAGAGTCAAGACGACAGTGTCACCAACCTTGATCGGCTCTAGGCAAAACGCCTCCTCCAGCTCGAACAGCATGTGTATCGCATCGTTCGCGTCGTTTCCCCAATCAGACTTGAGGGATGAAGGGTTCACCCCAAGGCGGCGGGCGATCTCGGTAATCATAGGCTCCTTCGGCGTTCGCTCTCCGTACTCGTACTTGCGCAATGACACAGTTGAGATGCCGAGCATCTCGGCGAACTGCTCGGCGGTGTAGCCGCGCTCCTTCCTGATGCGATGGATCTTCTCCCCGATCTTCATCCGCCCTCCTGACTTGTAATACCAAATATGGTTTTCGGCGATTCCCGACGTGATATTTCATTGATACATAAGTGTATCAGTTATCGTGTCTGTAGTACTGATACGTTCTTGTATCAATTGAAAGGACACACTGATGGACGGAAGACTCATCACGGCTAAAGAAGTGGCCGAAGACCTGGAATGCAGCATGCAGCACGCCTACAAGATCGTCAGGATGCTGAACGATGAGCTGAGCGAGATGGGATGCATCACGATGCGCGGGAAGACCAACCGCAGCTATTACGAAGAGAGGCTCTTTGGCAGAATCGACGAAATCGACCTGAGCGAGCTTGAGACGAGGGCCGGCCACGAGCGTTAGAAAAGACGCGAAGAGGGGCACTTGGCTCGTCAAGCTCCACTACACGAACCGAGATGGCGAAGCGATCGACTCAACGAAACGCGGCTTCAAGACCAAGACCAAAGCCCTGGCATGGGAAAGGGACTTCCTGGCTAACGAGGCAAGGTCCACGAGCATGACATTCGAGCAGTTTGTCAAGGTCTATGCGGAGGACGTGCGTCCGAGGCTGAGGGAAACCACATGGCGCAGCAAGGAGTACATGATCAACGAGAAGCTCATCCCGTTCTTCGGCAAGATGAGGGTCGTCGATATCACATCAAAAGAGGTCATGGACTGGCAGAACGGTCTCCTGAGGGCCAAGGACGAGAACGGCAAGAAGTTCTCGGAGACGTACATCAGGACCGTCGAGAACCAGCTCTCCGCCATCCTCAATCACGCCGTAAGGCATTACGGACTCCCTTCGAACCCGCTCCAGAAAGCTGGGAGGGTCGGTGAAAAGCAGGGGAAGGAGATGAAGTTCTGGACGACGGAGGAGTACCTGAAGTTCTCCGAGCAGGTCATCGACCGCCCCGAGATGTTCTACGCATACGAGATTCTCTATTGGTGCGGATTGAGGGAGGGCGAGCTTCTCGCGCTGACCGCCAAGGACATCGACATCGAGAACAGGACCATCACCGTTTCGAAGTCCTACGCCCGCCTCAACGGAAAGGACATCATCGGCCCTCCAAAGACCAAGAAATCAGAGAGGATGATTGCCCTGCCGCGCTTCCTCGCCCAAGAGCTCCAGGAGTACATGGAGATGGAGTACGACATCAAAGAAGACGATCGTCTCTTCCCCTTCACGAAGTACGCGCTCAACAACACGCTGAAGACCGCCGCAAGGCTCGCCGGGGTCAAAGAGATCCGCGTCCACGACTTGAGGCACAGCCATGTGTCCCTCCTAATCAACCTCGGCTTCACTGTGGTCGCCATCGCCGACAGAATGGGCCACGAGAGTGTGCATATCACCTATCGCTATGCACATCTATTCCCGAACCAGCAGAGGAACATGGCTGACGTCCTCGATGCGCTGATGAACGCGAGGGGCGAGAATAATGAGCGTTAAGAGTCTGGACAGAGAAGGCCGGTGGAGAGACACCACAGTTGGCTTCCGCGTCTCGGAAGAAGAGAACGAGAGGATAAACCAGCTCGCCGCGCTCAGCGGAATGACCAAGCAGGCCTTCATAATCTCCCGGCTGGAGGGCAGCGAGATCACCGTCCTCGCCACCGCGAGGGTTCAGAAAGCCATGGCCATCCAGGCAAGAAGAGTCGCAGACGAGCTGTCGAGAATCTCTGCGGGTGCTTGTGCCAATGCGAGGCTCCTGGACGTTTCGGAGGCCATCCTCGACGTCCTAACGCAGATGAACGAACAGGGCATGGCCATCGACAATCACCCCGAAGGATCGACGCTTGAGGAAATGGAGCTGTCAGACCTCAGCGAGACCATGGCCCCGGATATGAGGCAGATCCCGCTGGTTCCCGAAAAAGTGGAGCCCATAGCCGACGCAGACAAGCGGAAGCCGGGGACGCGCAGGGAAAGCACGAAGGGACTGTTCAAAAAGGACTTGAAATGAATCCCCGAAAGCTCACGGGAAACGCCTCGGTAGACGCCATCGCGACGATGGCCATTACCGGCAACGTTATCCCCGCAACCTGGTACAAGACGATAACGACCGCCTCCGGCAAGGCCGACCTGGCAGCAATCAACATCCTCTCCGACGTCCTCTACTGGTATCGCCCGAGCGAGATCCGCGACGAGGCCACCGGCGACATCATCGCCTATCGGAAGAGGTTCTCGGCAGACCTGCTGCAGCGAAGCTACGACCAGCTCGCGGAGCACTTCGGGCTCAGCAAGAGGCAGGCCAAGGACGCCGTGGTGCGCCTAGAGGAGCTCGGAGCCGTCAGGCGCGTGTTCCGCAACGTCGACTGCGGCGCCGGCATGATGGGCAACGTCATGTTCATCGCCATAGATCCCGCACAGGTGCTCGAGCTCACCTACCCAGACCAATCAGACGACTTGGACCCTATGGCGAAAAAACGCCATAGGTATGACGGAGGCGATGCCAAATCCGATACACCTATGTCGGAATTTCGTCATAGGTATGGCGAAAAATCGCCAGACATATACAAAGATTACTCAGAGACTACCGAGAGATTATCTTCTGACCATCCAACCAACCAGCCAGAAAGACTTTCTTGCGACAAGGGGGACGGAGGGCTGGCGGAAACAAGCGAGAGCTTCGAGAGGGCCTGGGAGAAGGTTCCCGGCTCCAAGGCTTCCCAATGCGCGAAGGAGAAGGCCTGGAGGGTATGGCAGGGCTCGCTCTCAGACCATGGCGTCGACGGGGACTTCCTGGCAAGCAGCTACAGGCGCTACGTCATCCAGCAGGAGCAAGCCGGCACGGAAGCCAGGTTCATAGCCACCTTGTCAACCTGGCTCAAGCCAAACAGGCCAATCACGGGTCTCAGCCTCGATGCAGCGCTGGAAAACCGGCGCGAGCAGCGAGCCCGCGCGGAACGTCGCTCTGCCGAAAGGCGCGCAGAAGAGGAGCACCGCAAGGAGGAGGAAAGGATCCGGGCCCTCGAGACCGAGTGGCGCGATTCGGATCCCGAGGCGCAACGGCTGTGGTCTCTGGCTTGGGATTATGGTGCCGGATTCGACCGAATGGGCGACGCAATGCGCGACTACCGAGCCTATCGCGACGAGAGGTTCAGGCCCGGATAGGAGCTGCTGGGACAATTTGTCCCAGTGACTTACCTTATCGTTTCGCCTTTGCTGAAACATCCAATCTCAACTGGTACTTTCTCAACCACTGTCCCATGCATTGGACACCCAAGACAGCGCGTTTCTGTAGAGTACAGGCTGTATTACTGTGCCCAGGCGCGGGTTCAGCCAAGTGGCTGCCCGAAGCGATGCGACCGCCTGATTCGAAACCTCGTGACGGATTCCCGTCACCTCATGACGGATTTCGCCACAGACATGAAGCGCACCGTTACCCTTCCCAGCATCACCGGGCCTGCACGGGCCGCGGCTACGGCAACTCGCAGCCGTGAGTGATGGAGGAAGCGATGGAGCACCTAGACCCGATAACCAGACAGTACCTGGGAGTGATCAACAGTTACAAGGACCGAAGCGGCATGTCGACGACAGAGCTCGCGAGGCGACTTGGGCTGAGCGACACGAGCGTCGGGAAGAAGCTGCGCGGTGAGGTGGCCATGTCTGCTACCGAACTGGTGAAGATTACCTGGCTTTTCAAGATCGAGTTCACCGAGTACTTCTTCGTGGGCCTAGGCGACCTTCCAGAGTCCACGCGACCTCAAAGGAAAGACAAGCGCTGACGAGTGGGACAAATTGTCCCGGCACATCTAGGGAGGAACCATGCCAAGCGACTTCGGGGACGAGTCCGGCGAAAAGCTTTTCGACTGGATGCTCCGCCTGGGCCAGGAGGCTGGGCAGGCTGCCATGGCCCATAGCGCAGCGCGGGTCTCAATGGCCTTCAGGAACGCCGTCGGAGAGATCGGGCACGGGCAATCAGCAGCCGCAGGCATTGAGCGGGCAAGCGAGGCGACAGAATGGGCGAAGCTGAACCTGCACGAGTTCAAGGGCCTCCCCGAGTTCGAGACAATCAAGGAAATCATCGACGCGAACCTCGACCGCGAGGCGCTTTCGCATGAGTTCTTCAGCGAGGGCGAAAAGTCATACCTCATCTTCAGGGTCGGTGACGCGCCCGAAGTCGCCAGGTGCTTCGACGAGCTGGCCCAGGAGACCACGCAAGCCGCCAAGAAGGCCGAGCAGCAGCTCTCCAGGGAAAAGGGCCACGCCTCTGGCGCGAGGGACCTGGAAGTGCTTAAGGAGCCTGACAAGGAGCCGCTCCAGGACCGCGTCGAGGCGTTCAAGAAGTCGGCAGAGCTCGTCGAGCGCGCCCACGGCCGCAGCCGCGAGGTCATCGACCAAGCGAGGGGACGTTGACGCCCTTCGACAAGCATACCGTGACGAAGGCCGCCCTTCTCTCAGCCTGCGCAGCCCTCGCAGGCTTCCTCTTCGTCGGAAGCCTCCTCGCGCTTCCGGGAGGCTCCCTGGACCCCGTCGAGGCGCTGCTGCAGATGCCGGCATGGATCGCCGGCGGCGGCATCGGGAATGCGAACACGCTTGCCCCGTTGGCAGGCATGCTGGCGGCATGCGGCGTCTGGGGGCTGTGGGTGCATCAGGTGCTTCGAGGCGGGACGTTCCGACGCGGCGAGGAGCACGGATCGTCTCGCTGGGGCAGCAGCGACGAGGGCAAGGCCTTCATGAACCAGGATGAGCCGGACATGAACATCCCCCTGACCAGCTCCATCGGAATCCCGGTTTCGAGGCCTGAATTCGACCTAGAGACTGACCGCAACCGCAACATCTGCGTGGTCGGAACGCCCGGCACGGGAAAGACTAGGAGCCACGTCCTGCCGCTGCTGATGCAGATGAACGCGAGCTACCTGGTCACCGACCCAAAGGGCACGCTGATCGGCTCGACGGGCTGGATGTTCGAGTCTGCCGGATACAGGATCCGCAACTTCGACCTGGTCAAGATGGAGTCCTCGAGCCATTACAACCCCTTGGCCTACGTGCGCACGAACGTGGACGTGCTCGCCATCGTGGAATGCCTCATCACAAACACGACCGGAGACGCCGAGCATGCAGGCGACCCGTTCTGGGAGAACGCAGAGCGGCTCCTGTACACGGCGCTCATCGCATACCTGGTCCACCATTGCCCGCCGGAGGACAGGAGCCTCCCGGGCATGCTCACGCTGCTCTCGCTGGCCGAGGCTCGAGAGGGAAACGAATCCTACATGAGCCCGCTCGACCTGCTGTTCCACGAGCTGGAGACGGGCAAGCGCCTCGTCCCCTCGGGCGACGAGAAGCCTTTCGACGAGAACTCCAGGGCGTTCACGAACGGAACCTCCACGGTGCGCTGGGAGCAGGTGCGAGAACCAGCAGACCAGTCGAAGGACTTCGCTCTCAACGCATACAAGCGCTTCAAGACCGCTGCCGGAGAGACCCTCAAGTCGATCATCATCAGCTGCAACACCCGCTGCCTGCCCATGATGGCGGACAACGTGCAAGAGCTCCTGGCAGACGACGAGCTGCATCTCGACGCCATGGGCGACGCCGGGCAGAAGACCGTGGTGTTCGCGTCGATGCCGGACACCCGCGGAACGTTCAACTTTCTCTTCGCCATGCTCATGTGGCAGGCCGTGAACGAGCTCTGCGATGCGGCGATCATCGACCACGGCGGCAAGCTCCCCACACCGGTCCACCTGGTGTTCGACGAGTTCGCCAACATCGGGAAGCTTCCCGACATCGACCGCTTCATCGCCGTCATCCGAAGCAGGAACGTCTCCATGTCCATGATTTTGCAGTCGTTCGAGCAGCTCAAGGGAACCTACGGCGAGGAGAAGGCCCTCTCCATCAGGGCCTGCTGCGACACGACGCTCTTCCTGGGGTCGACGCTCTACGGCACCAATGAGGAGATCTCCAAGATGCTGGGAAACCAGACCATCGTCTCCTTCACCCTCAACGACACCGAGGGCGCCAACAAGTCGACCACCGTGAACAGGTCAATATTCGAGCGCCCGCTGATGCTCCCCGACGAGGTCGGACGTCTGTCAAGGCGGAAGGCCCTACTCCTCATAGCAGGCGCCTACCCGTTCAAGGACGACAAGTACGACGCGTCGCAGCATCCCCGGTGGGACGAGGTCGAGCCGGGGCACAAGGGGGCAAAACACAGCGCGCCCTTCGACTTCGGAGCGTACGCGGAAAGGACGAGGGGGTGATTCCAGGGCAAAGGGAAACGGCAGCGGCAATGCCTCTGGCAACAAGGCCGGGCCGAGCTTCCACCCTCGGCGCGGCTGCCGCCGCCTAGACGCAAAGGAGCGCTCGCGCGCTCCGCAGCACAATCTTATCACGCAACGCAAGGCGCCCCTTCCACCTCGGCGCCAAAGACGCAAAGGAGGCATTAGCATGCTTGCAAAGATCATCGCCCTCGTCACGGGCTGCGTGACGTTCCTGGGCGGATTCCTCGTTGTCTGGGGAGCGGTGCAGCTCGGCAGGTCCTTCGGAAACCGCGGAGGCGGCGGCGAGGGCATGGAGGCGGGCATCGCGACAATCGCCGGCGGCGCGATCATCATCGCCGCCGCGGTCTACTTCGGCCAGCTCGACACCTCGTGGATGCCGGCTTAGGAGGCCCCGTTGATCGACGACAAGCTCCATATCCCGATCCAGAAGGACATCGGGGAGTACGAGCAGAAGCTCTTCGGGGACATGTCCATCAGGACATGCGTCTGTCTGGCGGGAGGATTCGCCACCGCGGTCCTCGTCGCATCGGCCTCGTGGTTCTGGCTCGCCATAGACCCCTCCGAGATGACGTTTCCCATCATGCTCTCAACGTTGCCCTTCTGGCTCGCCGGCTTCTGGAAGCCCCACGGCATGCCCTTTGAGAGGTTCCTGCCGCTCGTGGCCAGACATCACATGGCCACGCGCCACTACGAATTCAGCCCCAGCCACCGCAGCGGCACAGACATGCCGCTGGCATTGGAGCCGAAAACACTGACCCGCAAGGAAAGAAAGAAAACCTATCGAAAGGGGGCGGAGCTCTATGAGCCTGCTGAGGAAGCGTAAGAAGGGCGCCCTGGAAAAGAAGAAGCAGAAGAGGCAGAAGGGCACCATCGACCTCTGCGGATACGAGCTCATGCTCGAGAACGGAGTGGCGCAAGTCGCCCCAGGCCTCTTCAGCCAGACGGTGCAATTCGGCGACATCACCTACCAATGCGCCAGGAAGGACACCCGCGAGAACATCTACAGCACCATGAGCGCGCTCTACAACTACTTCAACCCGGACACCAGCGTCCAGGTAACGATCACCAACGAGCCCGTTCCCGCGGAAGAGATCGGCAACAGGACGTTCTTCCCCAAGACCGATCCCTGCCTCGACGCATACGTGGATGAGTACAACCGCATCCTCAACGACAAGATGCGCGAGGGAGTGTCCAACCTGAAGAGACAGAGGTACCTGACCTTCACCACGAAGGCCGACGACTTCGACTCGGCAATCCCCAAGCTCGCACGAATGCGCAACGACTGCACGCAGGCGCTTGCAAGGATCAAGAGCAAGTCCGAGCCCGTCAAGGGCGCGGAGAGGCTCAGGATCGCCCGCGGCCTGCTGAGCCCGCTTTCTCCCTTCGACTTCGACTGGGACAATTTGTCCCAGTGCCCGACGGCGAGGAGCGTCGACTTCGTGGCACCCATGTCCGTCGACTTCAAGCCCAACGGCCGCAATGACGCGTTCAGGGCTGACGGGGCATGGTGCTGCGTCATGGCAATAAGGTCCTTCGGCTCCATCCTCATGGACGACTGCCTCGCAAGCATCGTCGACCTTCCCATCCCGCTTTCCGTCTCGCTGCATCTAAGGCCGATCCCCCAAGACAAGGCAATCGACATGGTGCAGGGCAAGATCGACTGGATGGACATGGAGGAGCGCGGACAGAAGAGCCGAGCCGCCAGCAAGGGAATCATCCTCACGCAGACCTCCACCGCGCTACGCTACTCGCGCGCGGACGCCGAGGAGCTCCTGGACTTCCTGCGCAACAAGAACGAGCGGCTCTTCGAGTACGCCGGCTACGCGTTCACCTATGCGGCGAGCGAGGAGGAGCTGGACGAGCAGGTCGACCGGATCATCTCCACGGCCAGGGGCTCTGCGCTCACCGTCGAGAAGCTCAGCTACCGCCAGCAGGAGGGCTGGGGCTCCGTGCTCCCATTCGCCACCAACAAATGCGATGTGACCAGGCTCCTCACCAGCGGCCAGATCGCCATGCAGATGCCCTTCGCATCGCTGGAGATCAACCAGCCTGGCGGCATCTACCTCGGACAGTCGAAGATCACCAACACTCTGGCCATCCTGGATAGGCTCTCCCTGCCATCGCCCATGGGCTTCGACTTCGGAACCCCCGGCACAGGCAAATCCAACGCGCAGAAGAGCGTCTGGCTGCAAGTCCGCATGCTCTACGGAGGCAGGGCTCAGGGAATCTGGATCGACCCAACCGGGGAGGGACGCCCAGTCGCAGAGGCGGGAGGCGGCGTGAGCATCAGGCTCGCAGCCGACTCGGGCCAGTTCATGAACCCTTTCGACACGAAGGATGTCGCGGCTCTGAACGAACCGCTTCAGAAGGCCTTTAAAGTGGACGCCTTCCTGGCGCTGTCCGCATCGATGATGGCCGAGGGAAACCAGGGCCTTACCCAAGCGGAGCGCTCCATCATCGCGCGATGCGTGGAGGAGGCCTATGCACGCTCCGGCGTTGACGGCACACCGGTGCTCGAGGATTTCTACAACCTCCTTCTTGAGCAGCCCGAAGCAGCGGCCAAGGGCATCGCGCTGCGCTACGAGCGACACGTCAAGGGCTCCTTCTCGTTCTTCAACCGAAGGTCCAACGTGGATCTCGACGCCCCGATGGTCAACATCGACCTCCATGACCTGAACTCCGACATGAAGGTGTTCGGCATGCTGACCGCCCTCGAGCAGGTACGAAACCGCATGTACCAGAACTTCGCGGAAGGAAAGACGACCTGGCTCTTCATCGACGAGGTCCAGAGCCTCTTCAAGCATCCGGCGGTCATCGCCTACTTCGAGAGCTTCTGGGCAGAGGGCCGCAAGTTCGGCCTCGTTGCCACCGGGCTCTCCCAGAACGCAAGCTTCATGCTGGGAAGCGACATCGGTTCGACGATGATCCTCAACTCCGACTACCTGATGCTCCACAAGCAGTCCACCGTCGACCGAGACCTCTGGGCAGAAACCCTCAACCTCTCCGACGAGGAGGTCAGGTACATCGACGACGGGATCAAACCCGGCGACGGGCTGCTGGTCGCAGGCGGCGCCAGGATGCCGATCACCAACGAGCTGCCCAAGGGAAGGATCTACGACCTGCTGACGACGAAGCCCTCCGAGGTCAACGCCCTCGGAGGCGGAGGAAGGTCCGCGCGATGACGCGACTCCCTGACAGGAACCCCATGCACGAAGTGGTGGCAGGCGAGCAGGAGAACCTCCTCAACTCCGGCGTGGTGTCCGGCGGCGACGCGTTCCGCGAAGGCGTCGTCGGAAGCGGCGTCGGCGTGCCGGGCGGGGCAAGCGCGGAGCGGACTGCGGCCGGCATGGGGTTCAAGCACATGGTAGCCGCATCGCTCGTAGACGAGTTGGACGACGCCGAGGAGCTGGAAGGATCCCGCGACGTCTACGATGCGGCAGAGGGCGGCAGGGCCGTCAGAAGGAAGCTCGCCTCACGCAAAGCAGCTAAGGCGGCAGAGAGGGCCGGTGGCCAAGGAGCCGTGCCCGACCCGGCGGGAAAGGCGAAGTCCGCAGCCGACCCCTGCAGGCAGGCGGCGGAGATGCGCGCGAAGTCCAACGGTGCGGCGGGAGCGACCAAGGCGTCCGCGGACGCGGCCGCAGGCGCTTCCGTGGAGATGTCGGCCCAGACAGTCGGAACGCAGGTGGCTGGCGCTGGCGCCTCCGCAGCCACCGCAGCCGCAGCGGCCGAGGGAACCGCGGGCACCACAGGGGCAATCGCCAGCGCCGGCATACCCGTAGCGGGCGTTGTGACGGGAGTCGTGGCGTTCGTCCTGGGGGCCCTGCTGGTGGGACAAATTGTCTCAGCGCTCTTCGGGTTCTGGCAGAGCGAGGCCAACAAGCAGGCGATGGAAGGCCTGCCTCCATACATCACCTACGAGATGGTCGAGGCGGCCTTGGACGCCCAGGAGAGGTATGGGCATCCCGCAGGCTGCACTATCGCCCAGATCATCTGCGAGAGCGGCCAGGGCGACCACATGAGCCAGCTTGCGACCAGGGACCACAACCTATTCGGCATGAAATGGGCTTCATCGTACGCCTCCGCCCCAGAAGTCGCAGGAAAGTCATCCTGGGCGACCGGAGAGGAGGCTGCCGACGGTAGCCACTACGCTATCACCGCCCAGTTCATCGTCTTCGAGGGCGATGAAGAGTGCATCCGGTTCAGGAGCCGCGTGTTCCTGCAAGCTGGACGGTACGCGAACAACCCTCTGATCAAGGAGGCTGTGGCAAACCACGACTCCGACAAGATGGCCGAGGGCCTCAAGGACGCTGGCTGGGCCACGGACTCCAGCTACGTGGAGACGCTGAAGTCGATCATGGACACCTACGGGCTGAGGCGCTTCGACGGACTAAGCCTGGAGGACTTCAAGGCCGGCGAGGGGGCGGGCAACGTCATCGTCGCCGCAGCTTACAGCCAGCTCGGCGTGCCGTACGTCTGGGGTGGATCCACCCCGGGAAAGGGATTGGATTGCAGCGGCCTGACACAGTACTGCTACCGCCAGGCGGGCATACGCATCAGCCATTACACGGAAGACCAGAAGAGCGAATTGAGGCAGATACCCATATCCCAGGCGCAGCCTGGGGACATCCTCTACAAGTACGGCCACGTCGCCATATACATCGGCGACAACAAGTACATCCACGAGCCTCACTCGGGTGACGTATGCAGGATTGCAACGGGAACCAACTACTTCACATGCGCCCTAACGGCGCGTCGTTAGAAAGGAGCAAGGAATGGAAAGGAAGAGCAAGGCCATGGCAGCACTCGCATGCATGGCCCTCCTCGCGCTCATCGGGGCGGGATGCGCCCGCTGCACCATGGTCCACGCCGGCCAGCAAGAACAGGCCGGCCAAGAGCAGAGCGAGTCCCCGGAGGCCGCAACCGACGAAGCAAAAGGCAGCCTAGAGGAACTTCTCGGATCCAAGTGGACCTCCCGGGACGGCAAGTCGGCTATGTCCATCGTGAACGGCGCCTTCGTGGAGCGATGCGGGAGCAACGAGGAGATCACCTACTGGACACCCGAGAAGACCAGCGCGGACGAAGGAGGGTTCTCCGAGTCCATCTGGGTCAGCGACAGCCTCACAGAAACGCAGTCCCCGTCCATCATCAGGGTCGATATCGCCGACGACGGCAGCCTCGCGGCCACCTGCGACTCCTTCAAGCTGGCAACGTCCTACGTCATCGACGCGCCCGAGAGCGCCGAGCTCAGCATCACGGGGAACGTCGGCTACCTGGCAAGCCTGGCCAACGTCGACCAGGCGAAAATCGCCGAGTGTCTGCAAGCCCATGCAGGCGCCAAGTGCCCGTATGCGAAGGCCGCGAGCTGGGACGGCGAGATCTTCATTGACGCCAATGCCGAGAGGATCAGCTCGACCTTCACCCTCGATGACCCAAACGGGACCATCGTGACCGTCATCATCGACGGCAAGACGGGCAGGATCTCTGCGATGTGATGCGGATGTCAGTTGTTTACAGAACCATCGGCGACCGCCGCTTCAGGATAGCCTTCGCGATGACGCTCGCCGTTCTTGCGGTGCTGCTAGTTCCCGTGCACAACGCCTATGCGGACATCGCCGGAGACATCAACGATTGGCTGGCCGAGCTCCTGAGAGACGCCGCGAACTGGATGTTCTCCAAGCAGGTCGACGTCCTCAAGGGAATCGGATACGACGGCATCCTCGGCGCGGACTTCAGCTCCATGCTCACCACCTCGGGCAGCGTGTCGATGTACGACATAGCCTGCGGCGTGTGGAGGGTCGCCATCCTTCCCATCGGCTGCGGTGTGCTCTCCCTGGTGTTCACTGTGAAGCTCATTCGGATCTCGCAAAGGGTCGATGGCAACGCCTCGATGCCCGGGGTCAAGGAGGTCGTGTTCCTGCTCGTGTTCTTCGCGGTGTTCCTGTTCCTGATCCAGCATAGCTTCGAGCTCATGCAGTCGATCTACGAAGTGGTCGGCATCGCCATCGACAGGGTCATGGTCATGTTCGGAACCGGGGGCGCGCTTGACTTGGCCGCGGTTTCCATCGTCACCCCCGACGACGACATCCCGGCGCTGCTCGCCATGCTCATCGTCTCCCTCATCAGCTGGGTGGTGGTGCTGGCCGCCTACATCGTCGCCCTGGTCGTCTGCTGGGCCCGTGCCCTGCAGCTCTACATCATGGCTGCGTTCAGCCCCATCCCCCTTGCCTTCATGGCCCTGGACGACACCAGGCAGATCGGAGTCGGGTACCTGAAGAACTTCGCCGCGGTCTGCATCGCCGGCCTGATCATCGTCATCCTCATGATCGCCTTCCCGCTGATCCTCGGAGGAATCGTCGGCGTGAACCCTGGGACGGGAACCTCTGCGGATGCCATCGCGAACGGCCTCACTTACGCGCTGCAGTACCTGGCGATGTGCATCCTGCTCATCCTCTCGCTCGTGAAGAGCGGAGCGTGGGCTCGAGACATAGTTAGCGGATTCTAAGAGAAGGGAAAGAGAACTTGTACGAACCGAACAGCGGGGCCACGCCGGAAGCGGCGTGGATGATGAACGACCCGGAGGATGGGTCCCGCCTCCTTCTGGAAGCCCACGCGGCACCAGACCCGAAAGGAGCGGTCACCCTGGGCTTCTCGTTCTCCCTGTGGGCCAAACGGCAGGACGGGTGGACAGAGGTGATGAACGGTTTCAACTGGGGATATTCCGACGCCGAGGAGCTTGTAGACGCCGCTGAGGCCTACCTCGGACTCGAACCCGACGACATCGAGCGCATCGGCTACGGAGAGTTCGAGAGGGCCCTGCTCAACGACGAGAGCATCTCGTCCAGGGCGCAGCGCGCCAAGAGCATCCCCGCAGTCGAGCAGGTCAGGAGAAGGGAGGGGAATCGAATGGGCAGGTAGCCCTTAGCATCCAAGAATCCGGCACTTCCACAGCATGCCGGCACTAGACGTAAAGGAGGGCTCGCATGAGCCAGGAAACACCGAAGAACACGTATGTCACGCTGCACAAGAACTTCGTCCGCACTGACATCGAGCACACCGACCGAAGGACCGGTGAGACAAGGACCTTCAACTCAGTGACCCTGCCAAAGGGCACGGTCATCGACGGACGCGACGTCAGCTACTACCAGTTCAGCCCGTTGTTCGTGAACGAGTCGCGATACCGCGGCGAGGACTATCGCGATATCCCTCTCCTTACCAATCGCGAGGTATGGCTGCGCAGGAGCATCCTCGACAAGGACGGCAAGCCCGTCGTCAACGAAGAGGGCGTCAAGGTCAAGGACGTGATCAAGGTGATGCCCGCCCAGATCAGGGACGCCATCGAGCGCAACCGGAGCGAGTACCTCGATAGCCTTTCCGAACGGGCCCGCTCGGCACGCGACGGCAGCGAGAGGCTCGGCCGTGGCGCCGCCCAGCGCGCAAATCCCCGCATGTCCCGCAACGACATCCCGTTCTAAGGAGGAAGCGTGAGAACCGAGACAACCGAGAGGATCGCATCCTCCAAGATCATCAGAGTCGTCATGAGCATTGCCCTGGCGCTCAGTGTGTGCGCATCGGCGTCGATAAGCGCGTTCGCGGGCGAAAGCGTCAACGTCACCATCGGCGACGACATCCCGTACGCAGGCTACTTAACGACTTGCATGTACGCCGACGGCGAGGTTGCCTACTGCGCCGACCCGGCTGCCGCCACGCCCGCGCCCGGCACCTACAGCAAGAGCGGCGTGAGTGATGCCGACCTCATCGCTACGATGTGGTTCAGCTACGGCGCCCCGGGATTCGACGCGTCCATGTTCCCCGACACCTGGTACGACGGCAGCGGCTGGAGCGCGGATAAGTACACCGTGGCAAGCCACGTGCTCCTGTCGTACGCCTATCAAGGCTCCAAGGCCGATGCCGTCTTCGGCACCAGCGGCGACTTCGAGGGCTGGGCGCGAAGCGAGCTTCTGGGCACCACCTGGAAGTCCATAAAGGCGAGCAAGGGCAAGGTTTCGACCGGCTTCGAGGCCTTCTGCATCCACACGGGCCCCGGCACCCAGGTGCTCATGAGCTTCACATGGGACAAGGGTGACCTGAAGGTGGCGAAGGAAGACTCCCAGGCAGGCGCCGAGCCCCAGGGCGACGCAACCCTCGACGGCGCCAAGTACGACATCGTCAACGCATCCGGTCAGTACGCCTTCGTCGACGGCCGCTACTACGCTAGCGGAGAGGTGGTGAAGACCATCACCGGCAAATGGGACGGCGACGCGGGCGCATTCGTTGCCAAGACTTCCGCGAGCGCCCTTCCTTGCGGCACCTACACCGTGGTCGAGTCCCAGGCACCCGAGGGATATCTCGTTTCCGACTGGTCCGCGAAGGCTGAGATCAAGTCCGATGGCCAGATGGTTGACCTCACCGGCAATCCTTGCGGCGACGATGTCATCCGCGGTGGCGTCCAGGTGACGAAGTCCGACGTCGAGCTCCGGGCATCCGAGGCCCTGGGCGGCAACTCCCATGACGCCCTCGAAACCGGCTCCACGCTCTCTGGCATCGAATTCACCATCGCCAACGCATCCGAGCACAAGGTCCTCGTGAGCGACAAGTGGTTCGAGCCCGGCGACGTCATCGAGACCATCGTTACCTCCTGGAACGACGAGGCCGGCGCATACACCGCCCAAACCGCAGCCGACGAGCTGCCTTACGGCACCTACACCATCCAGGAGACCAAGGCCAACGACTCCTACCTGCTTACCGACGGCGAGCCCAAAACCTTCCAGGTCCGCGAGAACGGCTCGATCGTCAAGGCGACCTCTGCTGGCGGCGAGCTCAAGTTCTTCGACCAGGTGATCCGCAACGACCTTGAGGTCGTGAAGATGGCCGAGGACACCAACGCCTCCTTGCAGGTGGCGTTCAAGGTGACCAACGTCTCCACCGGCGAGGCCCACGTCATCGTGACCGACCGCAACGGAAATGTCTCTACGGCCTCTTCCTGGAACAAGCACAGCAGAAACACCAACGGCAACGACGGCCTGCTCAAGGCTGAGAGCATCAAGGCCGCAGACATGGACTCCAGGGCTGGCGTATGGTTCTCCCTCGGCGAGGACGGCTCCAACGCCGACGTTGACGACAGGCTGGCAGCGCTTCCTTACGGCAAGTACATGCTAGAAGAGCTCCGAAGCGACTCCAACGAGGGCTACGAGCTCGTGACCAAGACCTTCGTGGTCGAGCGAGACTCCACCGTGGCCAAGGCCGTGTGGATGAGCCTCGACGACAAGGAGGGCCCGAAGATCAAAACCGAGGAAACCGACAAGGCCGACGGCGACCACGTGGCCCAAGCCTCCGCTGAGACCACCCTGGTGGACACCGTCTGGTACGAGAACCTCAAGAACGACGGCACCGAATACGCAGTCACTGGCACCCTCGTGGTAAAGTCCACCGGCGAGGCCCTGCTCGATGCCGACGGCAATGCGATCACCGCCACAAAGACCTTCCAGCCTAGGCAGAAGGCCGGCGAGGTGGAACTCGAATTCACCTTCGACTCCAGCCTGCTCGCTGGCGAGGACATCGTGGCCTTCGAGTCGCTTTTCTCCGAGGGCGTAGAGGTCGCTGCCCACGCCGACATTGCAGACGAGGGCCAGACCGTGCACTTCCTCGACATCCATACCGCCGCGGCCGACAAGTCCGACGGCGACAAGCTGGTGACCGGAACCGAGATAACCGTCGTCGACGAGGTGGCCTACGAGGACCTCGTTCCCGGCACCGAGTACGAGCTCCAGGCTACCTTGATCGATTCTGAGACCGGTGAGCCCGTCGTGGTAAAGGACGGACTGGCCGAGAAGCTGGTTACCGGCACCGCCGCCTTCACCCCCGAGGAGGCCGGCGGCACCCAGCTCGTCGAGCTCTCTTTTGACGGGACCGACCTCGGCGGAAAGAGCCTCGTCGTGTACGAGAAGCTCTTCGCAGCCGATGTGCTGCTCGCATCCCATGAGGACCCCTCCGACGATGGCCAGACCGTGACCGTCGCGGAGATCGACACCACCCTCGTCGATGCAGGCGATGGCGACCACATCATCGCCTCCGGCAAGGTGAAGCTGACCGACGCCATCGAGTACAAGGGCCTCGTCCCCGGCGACACCTACACCGCCCATGGCACTTTGATCGTGAAATCCACCGGCATGCCGCTCGAGGATGCCGACGGCAAGCCCGTGACCGCCACCGCCGAGTTCAGCCCAGACAAGGCCGACGGAGCCGCCGACGTGTCCTTCGAGTTCGACGCGTCCAAGATCGAGGAGGGCGTCGAGCTGGTCGCCTTCGAGGAATGCCTCGACGTAAACGGCAACGTAGTCGCGGTCCATCAGGACATCGACGACGATGGCCAGACCGTCGTGGTCGACAACCCCGATACCCCTGAGGTCCCTGACGAGCCCGGCAAGGCCCTCGACAAGACCGGCGTCGACTTGGCCCCGATTGCCGCGATTGTCGTCATCTCGTTCCTCGCGGGCTCGGGATGCCTGGCCTACGGCCTACGCAAGCGACGTTTGGCTGCAGCAGCTGACGCGAATTCCGAAGACTACGACAGCGGGTCGGACGAGAGCTAAGCAATAGCCAGCTTCCGGTTTCGAGATGGGCGGCCGCGTGCCGCCCATTGTTTTCGTTTTAGGAGGTCTATGAACGACAGGACAAAAAGCCGAATTGCCCTCGCTTTGGCGGCATCCCTAATTTCACTAGCGCTGGCTGTAAGCGCTTCGACCCTCATTCTCACGGAGAGGGCGTCGAGCACAAGCCCGGACCCACTCGGCACCTGCGAGGAGGCCGTCCAAGACGACGGTTTCGAGTCGATAGACTGGGATTACTGGCTTTCCGTTAACCCGGATATCATCGGATGGATCAACGTACCCGGGACTGGGATCGACTATCCAATCGTTCAGGGTAACTCTGGGGATCCCGGCTACTATCTCTATCACGATGCAGGCAAGAGATGGGACTACCATGGCGTTCCGTACCTGACTTGGGAATGCGCGGAAGGAGGTCTCCTGCACAGCCCTAACGCGCTTGTGTTCGGCCATCATCTGCAGGACGGGACCATGTTCTCCAAGCTCGGCGGCTTCATCGACGTCGCCTACCTGGACGAGCACACGCCGATACAGATCCAAACCCCAACCGAGAAGGCCAACTTGACCGTCCTGGCGGTAGATAGGGTCAACGCCAGCCGCGAGACCGTGAGGCTCGAGTTTGACACAGCCTTAGACCACGCCACATGGCTAGCAAGCGTCACGGCCGCATCCGACCGTAACTTGAGCTCTGCCGGATTCGACTTCGACTCAGTCGAGAACGTCGTTACGCTCTGCACCTGCAGCTACTCGACATGGGGAAACGAGAGGACGCTCATTTACTGCGCAATCGAAATGGCCGACTAAAAAATGAGGAGGACGATTTGCCCTCCTCGTCTGCTTAGATAGCCTCAATAAGCTCGGATGATTTCTGCAGCTGGGCTTGGACTTCCGAGGTGTTCACCCTGTCCGTGATGCCGTCACCGTCATCGTCGATAACAAGGTTCACCTTGCACATCGAATAAAGCATTCCCACTAACAGCACAACGTTTTGAACAAGGACCCTTTCTTCCTCATCGAATCTGTTCCAATCCGTCTTATGCTGCCCAACAACAATCGCTTTAAGTTGTTGAAGCTTTTCGTCGTAAAGTTGCTTCACGATTGCAAGAGCGCGGCAGTAAGCATCTGCAATCGCAGCAATTTCCTCAAGAAGGACGCACGCTTCATCAACGTTCGCCTTTTCCTGGGCGATCTGCTTTTCGAACTCTTCAGCATCCTTCGCGATCTTATGACCCATGACATTGACGACGATTCCGCCGACAAGAAGAGCCGCGCCTCCAGCGGCAGAGCTCAGGACTACCGTACCCAAGGCCATTCCGCCACCCCCAGCGGCAAGGGACCCCCCTCCAAGGGCTGCGAGAATAGCATTTGTGGCAGCCGCGCCACTTAATGTCGAGATGGCGGTTCCCGTAGATGCCGTCCCTACGGCAGCGACAATCGCCGTAGTTGCGCCAGATGCGGCAACTCCGCCTGCAACGCCAGCTGCCGCGCTGCTTAATCCACCCAGAAGCGCCTTTGCGCCGATAAATAACTTTTTAAACTCATCCGAGTCAAAATCCGGAAGGTCGAAGTCATTGAGTTCAAGTTCAGCGAACTGAGGGCGATTTTGAATCAACTCGATAACGTCTGAGAATCCCTCGAAACCCTGTATTGTCTCAAGTTCTGCTAGTCCGAGTGCATCCATAGATGCATTGGCTCTCTTGCCCATGGCTTCGAAGTACTCCATCGACTCCTGGTGAATGGCTTTAGCTGTCTTCTCTTTCCCTTTTGCGTCTTTAATCTTTAAACCGCCATAGACGGCATTGCAGGCACCGAAGGCACCCGCAATCGCCGCTCCGGCTATAACAAATACAGGAACAGGCATCAGATTCTCCCACTACTCAAAAACCAAGAACGCGGTTTTGTCGGCCATATGCTTGTCAAACGAGCCTTTCCAGGGTTTTGGAATTCCAAGCCTTTCATACTCGTCTAGCAAGATTGCGTTAAGCTCGGATTCAGAGGACGCGTGCTCGATTTTTTCCGACGAAACGCTCCAAGTTGCCGATTCTCGATTGAAGGCGTCGACATCAATGGCTCTAAGCTCTTCTAGATAACTTTCGAGCGCAGCGTTGATTTCCTTCATAATAGCCACTTCGCGCTCTGGGCTGGTTCGGATTGCGACTTCGCGAACGACCAAGCTCGCGAGACGCAGCCAAGCCAAGTAGTTGAGTCGCTCGGCAAACAACGCTGCGTTCATTCCGCCGCCAGACCGCGCAAAGGCATCGGCTCCATCAATCAGGCAGAAGGCAGAGTATCCGACAAGCAGCATTGTCCTCAAGTCGTCATGCCTAGAAGAAGGAATGCAGTTTCTGAAAGGTTCGCCCTTGCCGAAATGCCTTTTCAGCGCCCAGACGAGCTTAATGCTTAGGTCGGTAACGACAACCGGAATGCCCATGCTAAGTGCGAACCTAGCGTCATAGCCGTCTTGGAAAACCCTGATGGACAGCTCGGCGACATCCATCCGTTTGCCGTCAATATTGAAATCACCGAATTTGCAGAATTGGAACAATTCGAAGAATGGGATGACGACGCCTGAGCCATCTCCAGCTCTTCTGCGCGTGAGAGAGCTGCCGGCAACGTCGGACATGATATGACCTATCCAATTCGCGATGCCGCAGAATAATTTCGATTCAACAGTATGACCTTGAAGAACGATGGAATCCTTGCCGTTTGGGTGAACGGGATCGTAAAGGTCTGTCCTTACCGTAATGAGCTCTCCGTCCGACACGAAGCTCGCTGTCGAAGTGAACTGGTTGAGAATAGAGAAAAACAAACCTACAGGGCTTGGTGAATGGGCCAACGATTTCATGTGGTGGTCAATTGTCGACATGTCGAACAACCCGCCTACGTCGGCGCCATATCTTTGGTCGTAATTCACCTTGAACATTTTTTCGAGGTGGTCGATAGCGTAGGCGACGGTGCCCTTGTCGGGATCGCTCGAATCCCAGCCGCATATTCCTGCGAACTTTTTAACAGCATTATCAACCTGGTTGCCTGACCAGGTTTCGAGAGGCTTTCCGTCGCCCGGAGCACCAACGAGAAAGATATCGATCATACCGCCTATCGAGCCACATGCAACTGCCGCAAGAACGTCAGTGATGTCGCAACCAGTTGTGCGCCTCAATGAGGAAGTGATTTCTTCCCTGGTTCCTAGCAGCTGTTCGTATGTCCCTGAAACATTCATTCATTACCTCGCCGATAAGCTTTTGATAATTATCGCTTCAAACCAATTTGCGTCAATCGTATTTTCCTCACTCAGAAAAGGGCCGGTGTCCAGCAAAGAAGACACCGGCCAAACAATTCGAGCCTTGCAATTGTTACTTGCTACATGAATCTGAACACGGCCTCGACAAGCCATCTGCAGGCCACAGCCGCCCAGAATATCGGACCTATCGCCTGGTGCCAGCCCGATCGCTTTCCCGTCGATCCCTCCCGTTCGGCAAAACCAAGGCTAGTACGCACCCGAGCCTACGAAACGGCCGCCGGGGAGACCCTCCAGAAGCCTGATCGCCAGGGATCGGTCCCTGTTGTCCGCCTTTGCCAGGACTTCCTCTTCATCGGTCAGGTTCGACAGGAACGAGAACCCGATGCGAACAGACTCGCTTAGCTCCTTCGGGCTGGGAGCGGGAACGGCCAGGGCGCCTATGTCCTCAAGGTCAAATTCCCCGTCCGATCTCTCCCTGAGCCAGCGCTCGACATCGAACACCGACTTTTCGTGACCTGGCGGCCAGGTCATTGACCCGCTGTGCAACCCGTTTGAATCGACCCAGATTTTGAGGACCGAGAGCCTCCTGACGAGGTCGAGGTCCAGGCTTCTAGCCAACGGCGCTTTGCCCATGATCCATGCGAGGTCGTACATGTCGCGCGCCGTAGTGGTCCTGTTCAGCCTTGCGACCTTCTCCGCGATGTTCTCCTCAAGCCTGACCGTCTTGATCGCTGGAAGAGGGGCCGCATACTGCTTGTGGATCGGCATGGCGACCCACGTTCTCTCGACGGGCTCGAGCCACGGCGCGGGCGAGAAGTCGAGCTTCGTCGCAAGGGACGGCTCTCGGACGAAGCCGCTCTCGAACACGACGGACCACTTTCCGCGGCGCTCCCTCACGCTGTAGCGGAATGGTCCTATGGACAGCCTGTCCACTGCGCTCGCAAAGGCCTCGGCGACCTCGTCCCTGCCCAAGTCGAAATCAGATACCGAGAAGTCGAGGTCGAGCGAGAAGCGCCCCTCGTTACCCGCATAGAGCTTTCTGATCGCCGTTCCGCCCTTTATCGCCACGAAGTCGAGGTCTCCGTCGTCGTGAAGACGCTGGAGCAGGAGGTCCTGCGCCACATCCACCACCGCAGCCTCTCGACCCTGGGCCCCGGCGTTTCTCGGGGTGTGCCTCGCGATGTGACCTGGCTGTATGTTTATCGTCTTCATAGAACTCGCTCCAACTCTCTCGGGTCGAACGGCAGCAGCGTGTCCGACACCTTCCATCTCTCGTCGTTCCTGATTGCGCTTCCACGGGGGCCGAACCTCACCTTCGAGCCGGTTTCGATGCCCCTGGATATCCCCTCGGCAAGATCGGGCCTCATGCCTGAGACGAGATAGCCCGTCCTGGACCAGACGGACTGCGGCCTGCCCGCCAGCTCATCCAGCAATGGCTCCTCTCTCATCTCGTACGCGACGTCGGGAAGCCATTCGAGCGCCCCCTGCCACGATCTGACGGCACTCGGCTTCTGGGCCATGTGCACCACTATGGACTCGGGGTGAAGGCAGGGGACGCCCTTTGCCTCGACAGAGCCGATGGTGCTCTCGAACACCGAGGGGGATATCTCCCTCGGAACCTTTACCGCAGGGCGCTTCTCAAAGGAAACT
Organism: Gordonibacter pamelaeae; assembly: GCF_003340385.1. Lineage (NCBI taxonomy): Bacteria > Bacillati > Actinomycetota > Coriobacteriia > Eggerthellales > Eggerthellaceae > Gordonibacter > Gordonibacter pamelaeae. Next base: position 174,295 of record NZ_PPTS01000004.1, read on the forward strand.
TCGATGCAGGCCGGCACCCTATCGGCAAGCCCGAGCGCCCAAGCCGCCGTCTGCATCGTCAGCGCGCATTTGCAGCCAGGGTGAGAGAGCATGAACGCCTTCATGGGGAGAAGGGGGTCTGCGGTCGAGTACGGCCCCGCGCTCTCGGCTGGGGCGAACTCCCAGACCCCCCTCTGGGGGGTCTCCAGCAGCCAGCCGAGCTTCCTGAGCCTGTCTGCGATGGCGTAGCCCTGCGCTTCCACGCCCGACTGCTCGGCTATGGACGTCAGCTCGGCCATTGTGACCAGCTCGGGCCTGTCGAGCTCGAGGGCTTCCACTACGGGACTGAGCCATTGCGGTATGTAACGTGTCATAGTTATCACCTTTATCACCGATATGGTAATAAGCATTATATTTTTGGCACGTTTCGATTGCAATGCCTACAGTCCACGACACGGGAGGCGGCTCACATGAACCTGAACACGGCCTTGATGAGCCACCTGCAGAAGCCGCCGATGGCTTTGAAAATCACCCTAATCACCTTCATGATCCATCCAATCTTCCTCTTCGCTTTCAATTTCAACCTGTTGCAGCGGCTGCAACTCCCTGGCCCATGCCAGCGCTTCCCATGAAGCGCCGACTAGCTTGGCGGCGGACTCGTCGTCCATCGCGTCGTTCGACGCCCTCAACGCTTCCACCACACCCTGGAGCTGGCTTGCCAAGGGCGGTCCGCCCCCATCGGACAGAAGCAGCGCCGACGCGCAGTCGAGCCGCATGACATCGACCAAGGCATCGCCCATGCGGACGAGCGCGCGGTCACCGTCAACAAGCACCTGCTCGATGTCGTCGAGCTCGCCCGTCTCGGCGATCAGGAAGCGCCAGCCCATAGACCTTCGTCCTACGGGAATCACGCCATCATCCAGGTCTTCCTTGAATCGCGGGTCCGTTTCGTAGAAATGCGCTTGCAGCCACAAGCCCTCCTCCAGCTGGTCGAGGCGAACCTCGTAGTTTGCCAGCATGCAGCCGTCCCCGAACGGCTGGGACGGCGTGTAGGAATCTGTGTCGAACACATCCAAACGGCCGTTCCGATACTTGATCTGAACCTTCATCGGCTTCGTCCTCCCTGCTGTCTCTCCCTCTCGCGCTGCCTTGCCGCAGAAGCGCTTTGAACAGCCCTCTGGGACCCGTTCTGCCTGCTCCTGGGCTCGTACTGCCAACGCTCGGCACCACCGTTTCTGATGGCGTTTCTGGCTGTCCTTTCGGGAATCAGCCCGCGCTCTGTCGCATACTCCATAGCCGACTCCAGCTCCTCGATGCGCTCAGCGCATTTCGATGCGGCTCTTGGTTCTTCCTCGCGGTCCATTCGCCTTTGCAGGGCCTCGATTCGCCTGCCGTAGTCGGCGCTGCTGCCGATCGAGTAGCGCGCGTTTGTTTCGACCGTCTTCGCCAGGCTCCCGAGCTCGGCTATGTCGTTGAGCTCAACCGCGTCGGTTGCCATGGAGAGGATTGCCCTGGATGATGCGACATCCGGATGGTAGGAGCCGATGCGCTCGAACCGCTCCGTCAGGGCTATCTTTCCGAACGTCATGCCGAGCCTTTCCCCGGATACCTTCTTCGACCGCTGGTCGGCCAGGGAAAAAATCCAGTCCTCGCGGGGCGCGTGCGCTGAGTTCTCAGAGACCTCTACCTCCATGAGCTCCAGGATCCTCATGAACTCTCCCTCGTTTCGCGACAGCACCTTCGCGACCGACACTCGGTTGCGGATGTCGCTCACCCAGGAATATGCGCCGGCGTCGAGCAAGCCGCGTTCCGAATGGTTGATGTAGATCGCTTGCCTGGTTTGGGGTCGGGGAGGGTTTCTCGGGTCGCTCTGTCCCATCCTGCCCTTCGGCATCTCGTTGGAGAACGCGCTCAGCCCCTTCTCCTTTGCAATCTCTTGGAGGCTCCGGTTCATGTCCAGCGCGTTCGGGATGTGCAGGCGCCTTCCCGTAGCCAGGTTCGTGTTGTTCACCACAACGTGGGCGTGCGGGATTCTCTGCTTGTTGTCGTCGTGGTAGATGACGGCGACCTGGTAGTCGGAGAAGTGCTTCTTGACCCAGGCGTGCGTAAGCTCGCGCAGTCCTTCAAGGCCGATGCTGTCGCTAGGATCCGGGGAGATCACGTAGTGACGGAACGTGATGGCGCGTTGCCCCTTCCATGGCGTGTCGTTGCCATAGTCGTGGCGCAATGCGTCCATCTCTAGAGCCCACTCCACTTCGTTCTTAAGAGCGGTATCCAGTCCCTTGTCCTCGACCTCGTCCCAGGAGAGGTTGAAGAAGTCGCGCATCAAGGCCCTCCCGTTCTTCTCCAAGTAGTCCTCGATGCGGCTGCAGCCAGTGTGGCCGTTGATGGCTTTCAGCATCGGCATGGCTATCGCCAGAACCTCTCGGACTCATGGACGTCGTGGACCATGTCCTTGATCTCCTCAACGGAGCCCTGAACGAGCTCGAGCTCGTCTGCCGCCTTCGTCAGCTGCTCCTTGGCCACTTGCGGGTCGATGCCGCCCTTGTTCCTGACGAACATGGCGATGGTGTTCAAGGCCCGAACGGCTTGGTTGCAGTGGCGCCCCCAGCGAATCAATTCGCGGTTGATGCGCCCCATGATTTTCGCGTCGATCACGACGACGCGGCTCCCTCGGTCGAAGGCGTCTAGCTCGTCGGGATCCGCTATGGGAAGCCTGAGGAGGGCACGGATCGCCTCGGAGTTTGCGAGCTCCAAGGCCTCCGCTCTCTTGTCCAGGAGCTGCCTGTCCTCCTCGGTCATGCGGCAGCTCACGGTGCGCGTGTATTCGCCCATCGTTTTCTCCTTGCGTCTTGTAGGGGCCACGGGGGATCCCCCGTGAAGGAAGCGGCGGCGGTGAAAGCCGTCTTGCCGCTTCTGCATGCCGGAGGTCGGGGAGGGTTTCCCGGATGATGTTCCCATCCGGGGGTGGAAGCGCCCAGCCCCGCCTCTGGCCAAGTTCATTGCGTTGTAATACGCAATGAGTTACTTGCTACGATTCGAATCTGACGGGTTCTGCCGAGCCCCATGGGCATCGGCGAACCCTCGCACCGCGTCGCCGGCCTGGCGGGCCAGCTCGGCGATGCGGAAAATCGCCTCCGAATCCGCCGCAGAAGGGTTTCGCGGAAGGCTCGCGACGAAGCGGCTGAGCGCCTTCTCGGCGCTTGCGAGCCGCTTGTCGGCGGCGGGTTCGGAGGCCTTCATCGAGGCGACCAGCTCGGTGGTCGCCGCCTTGGACTTCGGCGACTCTGCCCATTTGTTGAACGCGGCTCTCTGCGTTGCCTCGTCGGCTTCGGCCAAGGCGCCGACGGCCTTGGCGGACAGCTCGCCCGAGTCGGCGGCGTCGCGCCATTCCGGGATGAGCCCTGCGACCTTCTCGGCCAGCGCCTCCTCGCGCTTGATGGTCTTGCCGCTGACCTTGCGGCCGGTCATCTCCTCGACGATGCGCGCCTTCACGTCCTCGGTTCTCATGCCTGTGAGCGTCGGGTCGTTGGCGCGCATCTGCTCGACCTGGATTCCAAGGGCCTTGGTGGCGGCAGCGCGCTCGGTGACGGTCAAAGAGCGGGTGAAGAAGTTTGCAGTGTGAAGCAGCACCAGGGCCTGCTCGTCGGAGACGTCGGAAGCGATCCTGCAGGGGATCTTCGAGTACCAAGCAAGACCGTCGCGTCGACCCAATCGAAGACCTGAGACCCTTGTGCCCCAACTGCCATCGCATGATTCATCGGAAGAGTTCGGGCGTCTACACGATCGAAGAGCTTAAGACTATCGTCAATTCCTAGCTGAGCGTTTTTATCCGAGAACGACTAATGGCAGGACCCGACAACGACCCTTTCCCGCGCCCCTTCATGACAGAATGCTCCCCTAACGAAACCGGCCTGGCGCTCGCGCGCCACAGCCGCCGAACATCCAACCGGACGGAGCATCATGATCAAAGAACTCGTGACCGACGAAGCCATCCTCTCGCAGCCGTGCGAGACCGCCACCGCCGAGGACGCCGTCGTGGCGCAGGACCTGCTCGACACCCTCGCCTCGCTCGACGAGGCGGCGTGCCTGGCGGCCAACCAGATAGGCGTGGCGAAGGCCGTCATCGTCTACCACGACGAGAACGAGCAGCCGCACGTCATGTACAACCCGGTTCTGAAGCAGGCGCTCGGCGCGTACAAGACGGTCGAGGGCTGCCTCACCCTGGAGTCAGAGTCCAAGGTCACCCGCTACGAGCGCGTCAAGGTGGTCTACGACGAGCTGGTGGACGGCGCCCTCGTCAGCCGCAAGCGCGACTTCACCGGCTGGACCGCCGAGCTCATCCAGCACATGATCGACCACTGCAAGGGCAAGCTGGTCTAAGGATACGAGCATCAAGATATCCCTTCAAGCCTTGTTCTCCTGAATTATCAGCCAATGTCTACGCTCGCCTTCTCACTCAATTGACGTAATTTGATGAAATGAGGGGGCGTGTTATCCGCGCAAAAATACCAGAGCTCCCCCAGAAAAGATCGCCCCATGAATGATAGACAACACATAAAGACAACCGTTCAGGAGTCGATTGACTATTGGTCGCGACACGTAAACGAATGCGGACTGAGCGTCGACTGGAGCGAAGCTGAAACTCACTGTTGGAGGTGTGGCTGCAAGAGAAACCTGGAGCGATGTCACATTGTGCCCCACGCCCTAGGTGGAAAAGACGAACCATCGAACATAGTTCTTCTCTGCCACCGATGCCATGCAGAAGGACCAAACGTCAACGACCCGGAAATCATGTGGGACTGGCTGAAAGCTTACGGTGTTTCATACTATGGCACGTTTTGGAAAATCGTCGGAATGAAGGAATACCGCTTCATATATAGGCACAGCGCACTGGAAGAGGCGGAGGCCATATTGGAATCTGCAGGAATCCCCGTGGATTCTCCTTTGGCACAAAAGCTTTTCAACGACCATCTCGATAGGGCAACCCAAGAAGCAAGTATTCACTACGGACAGCCATATTTCAACGCAGCCACGATGGCGGGCATATTCCGCGTGGCTCTCAAGAAAATGGCGAAGACCCTTGGCGTTGATTTTCCTTCGTTGCCGGAAGTCAGGGACATTGCACACGAACCATGGTGGAGCGAGCTGACATAGCTCAAGCTTCGCCGTGTGCCCGAAACACGACAGGAGGCTTTGACCATGATCAAGCCCATCATGACGAACCGGATGTTTCTCTTGCTGCCCTCGTCGCCCGCCACGGCGGCCGACGCCCAGACGGCGCAGGACCTGCTCGACACGCTCGCGGCGCACGCCCACGAGTGTGTCGGCATGGCGGCCAACATGATCGGCACGGCCAAGCGCATCATCGTCTTCGACGACGAGGGCACCCCGCGCGTCATGTTCAACCCGGAGATCGTCGGCCGCTCGGGCACGTACGAGGCCGAGGAGGGCTGCCTGTCCCTCCCCGGCAGCCGCCGCACAACGCGCTACCGCACCATCAAGGTGCGCTTCGAGGACCGGGGCTTCCAACCGCGCGAGCAAACGTTCACCGGCTTCACCGCGCAGATCATCCAGCACGAGATCGACCACTGCGACGGCATTTTGATCTGACCGGCGGCCACCCCTCCTCCACGAATCGCTGACAACGGCCACTCGCGCGTGGGAATCCGGTAGAATGTTTCGGCGAACTTTTCGACTTGACCGATGCGTGCTGCAAGGAGAACCCGTGCCGACCGAACCCGCCCCCACACCCGACGACAGCGCCGACCCCGTCTTCGACCAGGAGCAAAGCCACCTCGCGCACACCTACGCGAAGCTCCAGCAGATCGGGCGCGCCCTCGTGCGCAAGATGGAGCGCGCGCAGCGCGAGGCGGCGGCCGACAAGAAGGCGATGGCGGAGGAGCTCGCGCCCAACTTCGCCACCTACGCCGACGCGATGGAGACCTACGCGGACTTCGCGGCCATGAACCGCGTGATCGACGGGTACAACCTGGCGCAGGACGCCGATGCGGCCGAGCTCGCCAAGGTGGAGCTTTTGCTCAAGCAGCCCTACTTCGCCAAAGTCGCCCTGCAGTTCAAGCCCGGGCAGGAGCCCAAGGAGCTCTACATCGGCACGGCCGGCATCTCGGACGAGAACTACCGCCGCCTCGTGGTGGACTGGCGCTCGCCCGTGGCCGAGACCTACTACAACCAGGACAACGGCCGCACCTCGTACGTGGCCGACGGCCGCACCATCGAAGCCGACCTCAAGCTGCGCCGCCAGTTCGACATCGAGGAAGACCGCCTGAACGCCTACTTCGACACCACGGTCGCCATCCAGGACTCGCTCCTCCTGGCGTCGCTCTCGAAGCAGCGTACCGCGCAGATGAAGGCCATCACGGCCACCATCCAAAAGGAGCAGAACACCGTCGTGCGCCACGAGGACGTGCCGGTGCTGCTGGTGAGCGGCATCGCGGGCAGCGGCAAGACGTCGGTGCTCCTGCAGCGCATCGCCTACCTCTTCTACCAGCAGCGCGGCAGCCTCGATGCGAGCGAGGTCTTCCTCATCTCGCCGAACCCGGTGTTCAGCCACTATATCGCAAGCGTGCTCCCCGACCTGGGCGAGCGCAACCCGGAAAGCCTCACCTGGAATGAGTTCGCGCGCCGTCTGCTGCCGCCCGACCGGGGCAGCGGCCGCGTGGACGTGCCGCTCGCCGCGCTCGCCCGCATCGACCGGACCGTCGAATCGTTCGAGTTCGACGCGAACGACTTCAAGGACGTCCGCGTGGACGAGAAGCGCCTGATCGCCGCCGACCAGATCCGCAAGCTCGCCGACAAGCTCGGCCGCATCCCCGCCGGCCCGCACCGCATCACGCTCATGCGCGAGGAGCTGCACGCGCGCCTGGAGAGCCGCCTCAAGCAGATGGCCGGCACCGACGAGGCGCTCGACGAGCTGGAGGCCCTCGAGGCCGACGAGCAGCTGCGCATCTTCGGCGAGCTCATCGCGCCCGCCGACGAGCAGGAGGAGCGCGCGCTCGCCCTGCGCTACCTCACCGACCGCTACGCCGACGCCTTCGCCGCCGTGGAGAACGACGACTGGCTGCGCATCGACCGCATCGGCATGCGCCTCCTCGGAACCGACGGCCTTGCGCCGCTCGAGTGGCTCTACCTGAAGATGGCGCTCACGGGGCTGGGCAACCCCGACGCGAAGTACGTGATGGTGGACGAGGTGCAGGACTACACCGCCGCCCAGCTGGCCGTGCTCGCGCGCTACTTCCGCCGCGCGCACTTCCTGCTGCTGGGCGACCCGAACCAGGCCATCGCGCCCGACACGGCCTCGTTCGACGAGGTGCGCGAGGTGTTCCAAGCCGCCCGCGGGCAGGTGGAGGAATGCCGCCTCATGACGAGCTACCGCTCGACGCCCGAGATCACCGCTCTGTTCGCGAGCCTGCTGCCGCCCGAGGAGCAGCTCCAGGTCTCCTCCATCCAGCGCGCCGACGAGCCGCCGGCCGTCCGCGCCTTCGACGACGACGCCGCCTACGCCGATGCCCTGCGCGCCGCCGTAGCCGGGGCGCGGGCGGGCGAGGGGCTCGCCGCCGTCATCGTGCCTTGGAAGCACGAGGCCAAACGCCTCCAGCAGCTGCTCGGCGAGGACGCGCCGCCGCTTTTGGACGAGCGCGACGAACTGCCCGCGAGCGGCGTGGTGCTCATCACGCTCAAGCTGGCGAAGGGCCTCGAGTTCGACCACGTCATCGTGCCGGACGCCTCCGCGCGCGCCTTCCCCGGCGAGGACGACCTGGCCCGCCGCCGCCTCTACACCACGCTCTCGCGCGCCACGCGCCGCGTCGACGTGCTGGCGAAGGGCCCGCTCACGCCGCTGCTCGACCCCGGGAAGGAGACCTCATGAGGACGTTCGTCGCGCTCGCCCTGCCGCCGGACTTCGCCGACGACGTCGCCGCGCTCGCCCGCCAGCTGGGAGCCGCCGTGGAGGGCCGCTTCCTGCCGCGCTCGACCTACCACCTCACGCTCGCCTTCCTCGGCGAGGTCGACGAGGCGCAGGCGGCCCGCGCGGGCGACGCGCTCGACGCCGTGTGCGCGAACACGGCCCCCGTCGTGCTGGCGAGCGACGGTCTGGGCAAGTTCGGCCGCGCAGGCGACGCGACGCTCTGGCTCGGCATCGCCCCCAACCGCGAGCTGGAGGACCTCGCCGAGCGCCTGCGCGACGAGCTGGCCTCCCGAAACGTCCCCTTCGACGCGAAGCCCTTCAAGCCGCACATCACCCTCGCCCGCCGCGCCCGCATCCCCAAGGCGAGCCTGCCGCCGCTCGCCTTCCCCCGCGACGACCGGGCCTGCACGGCCACGCTCTACAAGAGCACGCTCGAGCGCACCGGCGCCGTGTACAAGCCCCTCCACTCGGCGCGCCTCGACGGCTAGCGGGCAGCCCGCGCCGCGGCCGACCTGCCGCGACCGCCCGGCCGCTCTCGGAGCTTCTCGTGCAGAAACCGCGAATCGCCCGCCCGCCTCGCCCCAGACCCGCGCCGGGAGCCTTATACTGGTACCTTTGTTGGCACTAAAGGCTACGGGCACGACGAAAGGCAAACCAATGGGCGGATTCTTCGGGGCTGCATCGCATCACGATGTGGTGCTGGACGTATTTTTCGGAGTGGACTACCACTCGCATCTGGGAACACGGCGCGCGGGCATGATCTTCCACGACGAGGAAGTGGGCTTCCAGCGCGAGATCCACTCCATCGAGAACACGCCGTTCCGCACCCGCTTCGAAGACGACCTCCCGGGGTTCAAGGGCATGAGCGGCATCGGCTGCATCAGCGACACCGACCCGCAACCGCTGCTCGTGCGCTCGCACCTGGGCACGTTCGGCATCACCACCGTGGGCGCCATCAACAACGCCGAAGAGCTGGTGGAGCGCTACTTCTCCAGCGGCAGCCGGCAGTTCATGGCCATGAGCTCGGGAGCCGTGAACACCACGGAGCTGGTGGCCGCGCTCATAAACCAGAAGGACAACTTCGTGGAGGGCATCAAGCACGCCCAGAAAGAGATCGAGGGCTCGCTCACCCTGCTCATCATGACGAGCGACGGGACGATCATCGCCGCACGCGACAGCATGGGACGCCTGCCGGTGCTCATCGGAAAGGACGGCGAGGGCTTCTGCATCTCGTTCGAATCGTTCGCCTACCACAAGCTGGGCTATCACGACGAGTACGAGCTGGGGCCGGGCGAGATCGTGCGCGTGGACGCGGACGGCTACGAGACCATCTCCCCTGCTGGCACGCAGATGAAGATCTGCGCCTTCCTGTGGGTCTACTACGGCTACCCCAACTCCAACTACGAGGGCGTGAACGTAGAGGTCATGCGCTACCGCAACGGCGCGATCATGGCGCGCGACGAGGCAGCGGCGGGCGGCGTGCCCGACGTGGACTACGTGGCCGGCGTGCCCGACTCGGGCGTACCGCATGCCATCGGTTACTCCACCGAGAGCAAGGCCCCCTTCGGCCGCCCGTTCATCAAGTACACCCCCACCTGGCCGCGCTCGTTCATGCCCGCTAATCAGGACGTGCGCAACCGCGTGGCGAAGATGAAGCTCATCCCCGTGCCCGAGCTCATCAACGGCAAGCGGCTCCTGTTCGTGGACGACTCCATCGTGCGCGGCACGCAGCTGCAGGGCACAGTGAACTACCTGCACGAATGCGGCGCCACCGAGGTGCACATGCGCTCGGCCTGCCCGCCCATCATGTTCGGCTGCAAGTACCTGAGCTTCTCGCGCAGCCGCTCCGAGATGGAGCTCATCGCGCGCCGCGTGGTGCAGGAGCTTGAAGGCGACGAAGGGCAGAAGCACCTCGACGAGTACGCCGACAGCTCCACCGAGCGCGGCCAGTGCATGCTGAAGTCCATCTGCGAGAAGATGGGCTTCGACTCGCTGGGCTACCAGTCGCTCGACGGCATGCTGGAGGCCATCGGCATCGACCGCGAGAAGGTATGCACGTACTGCTGGTCGGGCAGGGAATAGGTTTTCGGCCACGGCGGCGCGCAGAAACCTGCGCGCCGCTTTTTTATGCGCGGAAACGAGAGAATTTACATCAACCGTCCCGTTAGTAGGACAAGCAAGCAGGCGGCGGCGCGTATGATGGGGCCACCATTCAACGCACGACCCCAGGAGGCACCATGGTCGCCAACGCCGCCCTTGCCACGAATTACCCCCTTGCCGAAGCACCCTCGCCCTCGCACAGCGCCACCGTCCGCGGAGCGCATGCGCGCACCGGGCAGGATGCCCCCGCCATCCGCGTGATCGCCTGCCCCGGCGGCGCAGGCCGCCTGCCGCAGCATGCGCGCGCCTTGCCGGCGGCGGCGCTTCCCGCTGCAAGCCGCGAGGCGGCGGCCCGGCCGAAAGACACCTGCCGCCCGGACTTCCCGTCCCCCGCCCACGCAGCGCGCACGGCCCTTTGCCTGCAAGGCACCGCGTTCGGGCTGACCGCCCGCGAGCGCACGTTCGCCACCGGGGCCGGCATCCTGTTCGCAGCCGCGGCGTTGGCAACGATCCTGCTCTGAGACGAGAACGGGCGGACCGCTTGCGCAGCCCGCCCGTCCAAGGTTGTTCTCGCGGCCCCATGGCCGCGCAGCTCGTTTGCCAGCCTCTCGCCGTTCTGCTGCGCGAAACCTACAGCATGCTCGCGCGCAGCTCCTCGGCGCTCAAGGGCGACAGATACGCGGGCGGGACGTCGAACAGCGTCTTGCAGCCCGTCTGCCCCTCGGCGGACAGGCGGTGCACCGCACGGGCACAGGCCGCCAGCACGCTGCCGGTGAACTCGGGGTTCGAATCCAGCTTCAGCGAGTACTCCACCACGTGGCCGTGCTCGCCGTCCTGGCCGGTCACGCCCGAGCGGATCACGGAACCGCCGTGCGGGATGCCGGCGTGGTCGCGGTCGAGCTCCTCCTGCGGCACGAACGTCACCGTGGTGTCGTAGTCGGCGAAGTAGTTCGGCATCTCCACGATGGCGCGCTCGATGGCGGCCGTGTCGGCGCCCTCCTCCGCCACGACGAAGCACTCGCGCGTGTGCTTCTGGCGGGTGGTGAGCTCGGGGTTCTCGCCAGCGCGCACGGCCTCGAGCGCCGCGGGCACGGGAACGGTGTACTGGCGTGCGTCGGCCACGCCCTCGATGCGGCGGATGGCGTCGCTGTGGCCCTGGGACACGCCGCGGCCCCAGAAGGTGTAGTCGTGCCCCTCGGGCAGGATGCTCGTGGCGTACAGGCGCGCGAGCGAGAACATGCCCGGATCCCAGCCGCCGGAGATCAAGGCCACCTTGCCGCCCGCCTTCGCCTCCACGTCCACGTCGGCGAAGTGGGCGGGGATGTTCGCGTGCGTGTCGAACGAGTCCACCACGTTGAACAGGCTCGCGCAAGCGGGCGTCTGCTCGGGCAGGTCGCGCGCGCTGCCACCGCACAGCACGAGCACGTCCACGTCGCCCGTGTGCGCCGCCAGGTCATCGGCCGCGTACACGGGCACGCCGGCGGTCAGCGGCTGCACGCTCGCCGGGTCGCGCCGCGTGAACAGCGCCGCAAGCTCCAGGTCCTCGTTCTGCCGGCAGGCCAGCTCCACGCCACGCCCCAGGTTGCCGTATCCGTAAATGCCGATGCGCGTCTTCGCCATAGTTCCGCTCCTTGCCAAAGTGTCCGTACGTGTTGCAACGATCATCCACGAACTGCGCCCATCCCGTCAATGCGCGCAGGTCAACTCCAAGAAAGCCCCATCGCATCGAAACACGTTGGAAACCTTGGCGGCCGAGAGGGTCGGCCGCCGCGCGAGAAATCTGCGGAGCTGTCCCATAGGAAGGACAGCCGCTCCGAGCCGCGCGCGTATGATGGCGATACAGGCGAAAACCGAGACCTAGGAGGCACCGTGGACGAACCGTCACGCCCCGCAAAGCAAGATGCGCAGGGAGACCTTCGTGAAGGACGCGCGATGAGCATGCCGGTGGAGGCCGCGACGGCGTTCGCGAACCTGTACCAGCGCTGGTTCGACGATGCCCGCGGCCTCGCGGAGGCTAACCGTCGGCAAGCACGGGGCGCGATCGGCGCATGCGTGGCCGACGTGGTGACGCTCTGGAATGAGCGGGAGCGGTCATGGCTGCCGAACGCGCCGACCATCTTGCGGCTCGAGTCGGGCGACCTCGCAGCGTTCGCCATGAGGGAGCCGTGCATCGCCCTGTATTCCGGCCGCATCGCCACGGACGCCCCCGTGACGGGCCTATGTTGGGAGAGCTTCCGCCCCTGCTCGTACGCCATCGGGCGGACGGTGGCCGACCTCGTGCTCGTCACCGGCCGAGGCGGCCTGCTCGAGGACGTGGAGGTCGTGCTCGACGATGGAGGACGGCTGTTCCTGGGCAACCGCGACGCATGGCCGCTCGCCCACGCGGTCTAGCCGCGGCCGCGCCGAAGCGTCACTCCCCGTACGAGGCGACGATGCCCGCCAGGTAGTCGCGATACTCGGCCGCGAGCGAGGCGGGCTTCTCGATGTGCACCCGGTCGCCGAACTGCGCGAGCCAGCCGAACAGCACGGGGCTTTTCATGACCACGGCGTACACGCGCGCCCAGCCCTCGCCCGCCGGCAGGGACTCGACGTCCTTGCCGAAGCGGTCGATCACAGCGCCCATCACGGACTCGTCCACGAGCAGCGTCATCGGGACCGGCTCGCCCGCGTACATGCCGAACGCACGGCTCTCCAGCTCGCACGGGTCGAACGTGGCGATGCGCTCGTTCTTGGCGGCCGGCTCCTCCAGCACCTCGATGCGATCCATGCGATCCACGCGATAGTTCGCGAACCCGTCGTGCTTCTCGTTGAACGCCACCAGGTAGTAGTAGCCCTCGGAGTACACGAGCTGCACGGGCGTCTCCACGTAGCGCCTGCCGTCATGCTGCAGCTTCTTGCGCTTCTCGGCGTCGTACTTGAAGTAGGTGAAGGATATCTTGCGCTTGCCCGCCAAGGCCTCCTGGATACGGTCGACGCTGTAGAACACCGACTCGTTCTGCATCTTAATGCGGCCTTCCACGTGCACGCGCTTGTCGAGCAGCTTGCGCTGGCGCTTCGTGGCGAGCCGCTTCACGCCGGCCACGAGCGCGTCGCTTTTGCGCTGCGTGAGGAAGCGCGAGCTCTGCACGGCGTCCACCAGCAGCAACAGCTCGTGGAAAGCGAAGTCGCGCCGCTCCAGCGCGTACTCCACCGGCGCGCGCTGGTAGGTGCGCACGTCCAAGCCGAACTCGCGCAGCGCCTCGATGTCGCGGTAGATGCCTTTGCGCTCGGCCGTGATGCCCTGTGCCTCCAGCCGCTCGAGGATCTGCGCCATCGTGAGCCCCTGCTCGGCATCGGTCTCCTCCTCGAGCATCCGCATGAGATACAGCAGCTTGAGCTTCTGACGGTTGACGGCCATGGTTCCTCCTCGCAACAGGTCCGCTTGCAATCCCTACGTGCGAGTATAAACTATCTATCCCTATTATGGTACAGGCAATCGCCCTGAAAACCACCGGCAATTGTTAACCGACGACGGAAGACGCATCCAACCTCACACCCTCCCACCCCTGTATCTTAAAGCGATGCCCTCCGGTTGGTCATCCTATTCGTTTATGTCCACCAGTCCGCCAGCCACCGCTCCAAAACGGCTACCGAAGGCTACGCGCCCAAGATTAGCTTGATTAACAGTCGGTTCGTCACCGCACCAAAACCAGCGCATGCAACGAGCGTATCAGCCGTTTGTCTGACCACCAGTCAGTTTGCCACTGCTCCAAAACGCTGCGTTCATCTTCCGAGCTCGCCACTTCCGTTTGACTACCAGTCAGTTTGCCACTGCCCCAAAACGACCATCCGTGGAAGTACGTGAGCGTGGCGGTTTGACTACCAGTCAGTTTGCCACTGCTCCAAAACCTGCTCTCTTCGAGCTTGATGATGCGGCGCGTTTGACTACCAGTCAGTTTGTCACTGCTCCAAAACTTCACATGGATAAACCTTTCATCGCAGCACGTTTGACTACCAGTCAGTTTGTCACTGCTCCAAAACTCGACAGTCACCACGAAGTCCACACCGACCGTTTGACTACCAGTCAGTTTGTCACTGCTCCAAAACAAGTTCGTACAATTTCCCTGTTCGACATTTGTTTGACTACCAGTCAGTTTGTCACTGCTCCAAAACGGCGGGTTCGTAAGCATAAGAGCCTTCACCGTTTGACTACCAGTCAGTTTGTCACTGCTCCAAAACACGAAAGGCAGGCGAGAAGGGGAACGTGGGGTTTGACTACCAGTCAGTTTGTCACTGCTCCAAAACAGTCGTGGTGACGGAGCAGACCAGCAGCGGTTTGACTACCAGTCAGTTTGTCACTGCTCCAAAACCAATCAACGCAATCACCGTGCTGTCGTTCTGTTTGACTACCAGTCAGTTTGTCACTGCTCCAAAACACGGTAACGTCCGAGTAGTTTCCAGCCGCGGTTTGACTACCAGTCAGTTTGTCACTGCTCCAAAACTATCCTTCTAATGCTTCCAGAGACGCCGCAGTTTGACTACCAGTCAGTTTGTCACTGCTCCAAAACCATTTTCCAAGGTTGGCTGGAATGCGTATTGTTTGACTACCAGTCAGTTTGTCACTGCTCCAAAACTATTGACAATCATGAACGTAATTATTATGTGTTTGACTACCAGTCAGTTTGTCACTGCTCCAAAACCGCACCGGGCTGTTCGTCGGGCGCGTCCACGTTTGACTACCAGTCAGTTTGTCACTGCTCCAAAACGTGTAGATAACGCTGGAAATCTTGTCGCAGTTTGACTACCAGTCAGTTTGTCACTGCTCCAAAACGCCCGTGCCTGCATCATTATAGCTTGCGAGTTTGACTACCAGTCAGTTTGTCACTGCTCCAAAACATCATTCCACCTTCCCATAGATATTCTGCGGTTTGACTACCAGTCAGTTTGTCACTGCTCCAAAACATGGTTTTGCCCATATGTCTTCCTGCCCTAGTTTGACTACCAGTCAGTTTGTCACTGCTCCAAAACATAACAAAGATAACAGCATCAAAAGCAACGGTTTGACTACCAGTCAGTTTGTCACTGCTCCAAAACACGTTGCACTTCTCAGCGGGAACCCAGATGTTTGACTACCAGTCAGTTTGTCACTGCTCCAAAACGTACTCGAAGCCAAACAGCGATAAAAGTGGTTTGACTACCAGTCAGTTTGTCACTGCTCCAAAACGCTTATCAACGCAGTATACTTGCTCCAGCAGTTTGACTACCAGTCAGTTTGTCACTGCTCCAAAACTTTGTGTATTTTGATAGTCACGGGGAACCCGTTTGACTACCAGTCAGTTTGTCACTGCTCCAAAACTGCATCATGATTATCCCTTCTGTCCGATGGGTTTGACTACCAGTCAGTTTGTCACTGCTCCAAAACGCGTCGTGTATAGTATAAATACTTGCGGCGGTTTGACTACCAGTCAGTTTGTCACTGCTCCAAAACCCACGGGGGTCAAAGTACCTTCGCGCTGGCGTTTGACTACCAGTCAGTTTGTCACTGCTCCAAAACAAAAGGTTATCTCCCGTTGCGGTGTTCCGTGTTTGACTACCAGTCAGTTTGTCACTGCTCCAAAACAATCGGACGTTCTGCAACGATCAATCGTTGGTTTGACTACCAGTCAGTTTGTCACTGCTCCAAAACTTCACATGGATAAACCTTTCATCGCAGCACGTTTGACTACCAGTCAGTTTGTCACTGCTCCAAAACGTAAATATAGTGCGTATGCCATTCATCATCGTTTGACTACCAGTCAGTTTGTCACTGCTCCAAAACTCAAATGGGTTGACCGGTGACTTCGAGGTTGTTTGACTACCAGTCAGTTTGTCACTGCTCCAAAACGATTATGACCCGACCATTAACTTCGCGTGGGTTTGACTACCAGTCAGTTTGTCACTGCTCCAAAACAAGCCCTTGCAGTCTTCCACGACAACCTTTGTTTGACTACCAGTCAGTTTGTCACTGCTCCAAAACAGGAAGAACTTGAGAAAGCGCATGGCGCGAGTTTGACTACCAGTCAGTTTGTCACTGCTCCAAAACTCATCTTGTGCCCTATAAATCTGGCACAAGGTTTGACTACCAGTCAGTTTGTCACTGCTCCAAAACCGTACCCTCCGTCGTTCGCCCGTCGTTCCAGTTTGACTACCAGTCAGTTTGTCACTGCTCCAAAACCGGTATCCAGTTCTCCACGCCTATGGTCGGTTTGACTACCAGTCAGTTTGTCACTGCTCCAAAACAGCTAGGGCGGTCAGATAGCGCGGCAAGCCGTTTGACTACCAGTCAGTTTGTCACTGCTCCAAAACCATTGCAAATCGCACATGATATATTAAAGAGTTTGACTACCAGTCAGTTTGTCACTGCTCCAAAACCTTACCCAAGGCGTGTTTTCGCAGAGTATCGTTTGACTACCAGTCAGTTTGTCACTGCTCCAAAACCATACAAGGCGGCGATGCTGAAGGAGGCGTGTTTGACTACCAGTCAGTTTGTCACTGCTCCAAAACCCCTTCCTTTCTCGGCTTCCATGTTGGATGGTTTGACTACCAGTCAGTTTGTCACTGCTCCAAAACGCTTACCCGCTTCCACATGAACACGACCAAGTTTGACTACCAGTCAGTTTGTCACTGCTCCAAAACACGATGCCAAGGGCGGGATAAACGAGTTCTGTTTGACTACCAGTCAGTTTGTCACTGCTCCAAAACCATGCCCGTTCGCCTGTACCGCACCAAGAAGTTTGACTACCAGTCAGTTTGTCACTGCTCCAAAACTCATCAGTCATCCCATCCATCCATTCGCGCGTTTGACTACCAGTCAGTTTGTCACTGCTCCAAAACCAATGCAAATCGCACATGATATATTAAAGGTTTGACTACCAGTCAGTTTGTCACTGCTCCAAAACATGCTCACGGGGGGGAACCCGCTGCGCTTTAGTTTGACTACCAGTCAGTTTGTCACTGCTCCAAAACCGCGATATGCGGCGAATATCACATACGATAGTTTGACTACCAGTCAGTTTGTCACTGCTCCAAAACCCTTTCCACATCCGAAGTCGAGTACCGTTTTGTTTGACTACCAGTCAGTTTGTCACTGCTCCAAAACTGTCTCCATTGTGAGGTGTCAGCATTTTGCGTTTGACTACCAGTCAGTTTGTCACTGCTCCAAAACCGAAGCGACCCAGCGCCAGCGCGAGCTGGAGTTTGACTACCAGTCAGTTTGTCACTGCTCCAAAACTGGTGCAGCCTGCATAGGCACACGAGGTTGGTTTGACTACCAGTCAGTTTGTCACTGCTCCAAAACCTTTACAAAGACAGCCGCTGCGACATGCGCGTTTGACTACCAGTCAGTTTGTCACTGCTCCAAAACCGTTGGGGCAAAATCCTCTCTGCAGGAGGATGGACAAGCCGACTGGCGGGCTTCTTCATGATTGAAGAAAGTCCTTATCAATGCACATTTTTCTCTCGAACTCAAAGTTCGCTCCATCAGGTACGTTCTCCAGCAGCAGAACGTTCAATTCTGAAAAAATCGCTTGCCGATAGAACTCTTGAACCTCTTCCGTCTCCAAAAAATTCTTCAGATTCACGAAAACCAACTGCTTTTTAAACGACGCGTCGGATGCAAACTTCAAGAACTTTATCAGGTTGTCAAAGAGCGTGTCGGAAGAATCGACATCAACGCTGAAATCAAAAGCTTTCAGATACTTCCGCATCTCCCATTGTATGTCAAAAGTATAGTCCGATTGAAGCCGCAACCCCAAAGCGGCAACCCGCTCGGATAGCGTTCGTCCCGCCGTCTCAATCTCCTGACGCACGTCATCCTCAGAGAGAAACATGCCCTCCACACGCTCAAGCACTTCGCCGATAAGTACCCGCTCTGACCAAGGAAGCGCGAAAGGATTGAACACAAAGAGAAATTGGTTTCGCGAACTCCGCCGCTCATCATCGTCCCAAAAGGCATACGGCTCCAGCGCCTCGTCATCGAGCTCCGAGAACAACGATTGGCACACTCGCGAAAACAATGTGCGATTATGAATCTCGAGCACCGACACCGCATCACTTCCCAAGTCAAGCGCTTCAGGAAACCCCGACAGGATCAGCTTCATAGCACCACGAACTCCTCTAACGTGTCGAGCTCGCTGTAAGATTGCCGCGAGCCCGTTATGAACTCCATCCCCGCGAACTGCTTCTCGGTCACCTTGAGCGCCTGCACCAACCCCGCTGGCGGGCGGTGCTGTCGCAGGCGGATGACAGCCGCATTCGCTTGCGCGTCGTTCACCACCAGCTTGGCGTACACTGATTCCTGCAGCATCAGAAAACCCTCTTTGACGAGGTACTTTCGAAACAATCGGTACTCTTTTCGCTGCGCCGCCGTGTCAACCGGCAAGTCGAAGAACACGAACACCCTCATATAGCGGATCCTCTCCCGAGCGCTCATAGCTGCTCGAAGCCCTCGATCTCGGACGGTGCCAAGCTCTTGTTGAGCGCTGCGAGGCAATCCTGCACGAAAAGCGACACCACCGAATGCAGGCGGTACGAGCCTCCTTTGTACGACACCACGCGATTCCCCAGATCGCCGAGCAGGCGACGGACGTCCTGGTCGAAAAGCTCCTGAGCGTAGTCGAAGGCGAGGCGATCGACAACGGGCCGGAAGGGCTCCATCAAATCGCAGGAGAAGTTGAACTGGTTGTACTCGTTGCGGTGGCAGACGCCGCACTGCGTCAGGTACCCGCGCGAGACCACCTCCCGGTTCACCATGGAAAGCAGCACCGCGTACCCGTAGTTCAAAGCGGCGTTGAGCGGCGTGTTGTCGTCGCGCGAGAAATCGCGGCCGAACAGCGCGGCGAAGTACACCCGCGCCGCACGGGCCTCCCGATTCGTCGTGTCGCCCGATTTCACCTCGTCACGACACGCGTACAGGGACTTCGCGGCCTCGGGCAGGTCCTTCTCCTCAAGCAACCGCGCCTGCTGGCGGATCTTCTCCTTGACCACCTGCTGCCACACGCGCTTCTTTATGGGCTCACCCCATGCCAGCTGTTCCGCGACGCGCTTGCTCGCGTTGTGGGCGCCGTACAGCGGCAGGTACTGGCCGATAGGGTTGCACTTCTCGTCGGCCACCACCAGCGATATCTTGCACTTGGCCAACTCCACCAACAAATAGGCGCTCAAATACACCTGGGTATTCTGCAAAATAATGGAGGATATCTCCGACAGATGGATCTTCTTCGTGTCATCGGTCTTCCGCACCACCAAGTATCCGCCCTGGTAGCCGCACTGGCACTGGCTCTCGATGAAGATGGTTCTAAAGGCCAAGGCGACACCGCCTCTCGAACATGCCGGTGACGGACGAGTCGACGAAGAGGATGCCATTTGTCGACAGTTCTTTAGAGAACGTGATTTTCATCTGCCCCGATGATCCTTTTCGGCCTATCGGCTTCAAGTCTATGCTGTTCCTATGCGCCGCCGCGATCGACGTCAACGACAGCAGAACTTCCCTCTTGCCCGAGGCTGTTGCCGCGATGAACCCCTCTTCCATTTCAGCCACCTTCATGAGGCGAGCCAAACGCGGTGCGCATGCAAGGTATTTGCGCTGCATCGATCTGAACAAGTCGAGCAATTCCCCTTCCTCGCATTCCTCGCCTTGTTCAATTCGGCAGATGAGCTTCGTCTCATCTTGTGAAAAAGCAAGCTGCCTGGCATTCCTCACCTCTTCTCTCCCCGTGACATACAACCGCGAATCGCCAACGATGATCTGCTGGTACTTGTACACCTTGCGCCGCCGGATACGCTCGAAAACCAAGCCCTCCGCCTCGGCGAGCCCGCGTGCGTAGTCTTCCAACGCATCCGGGTCGCTCGCCAAAGCCGATGCAACCCGCACCGGCACCGGCGCGAACTCCAACACCCGCTGCTTTTTCTTGGGCTTCACGGCTTCATACACGAAGAAGTAGGCGAACTGCTCGCGCGAGTAGCTGCCGTACTTGCGCGGATCAAGACCTTTCTTCAGAGGAAGGTTCAGCGTCTTGCCCGCCGCCCTCGGCGAGTAGATGGTCGCGTCCCAAAACGCTCCATGCGTCTCTTCGGGCATGCGTGAGATGAAACAATCCTTATAGTCGAAACAACGCCTAATACGGTCGATCTCTGCCCCGGCGTCCCACGCATCGCGGAACACCTCACCCGTCTCCACATCGAATCCTGGCGTCATGAAGCTCGACGCAATGAAACCGGCCGAGCCCGGCAGCTCTCGCGTTCGGCGATAGTCCTCCGCCTGCTTCTTGATGAACTGCTTTACCACCGCGGCCATCTTCACCGGCTCGCTGTACACGGCGCTGTGTCGGTACTGCACGAACCTCCCCACCTGGCACGCCAGATAGGCGTCGTGCGCATGATGGAAGTCGTTGATCTCGCGGCTCTTCGCCAGCGCGCATCCAACACGCAGTTGATGCGACACGCCCGCCTTCACCGGCTGCACCTCGCTCTCGGGGTAGCGCGCCTGCAGAAGCTGCTGCACTTGCTTCACCATCTGGCCCGTCTCAACCAGCTGGCGGCTCACGAACTTCTTCATCTGTTCGTCGCTCACGCTCGTGCGTGTGAGGTTGTTGAACTTCTTCTCGCCGATGAGCTCCGCATCGCGCAGCGTGCGCCAAAAGCCGCGCATGCGCGCGATGAGCCGCTCGTCCAGCAGCAGCGTGTCGCCCTTACGCTGATTGGTGTCAGGACGCACCAGCACCTTGTTCTCGAAGCTGTCGTCTTTGACGTACGACTGCGGCAGGATATGGTCTACCTGGTACGTCTGCAGCTTGTTGATGTCGAGCGCATCGCCCGAGTACATGCACTTGCCGCATTGCATGAAGTAGAGCATCAGCCGCTCGTCGTCGAGCGCGCGCGGATCCCGCTCCTTGAGCTCGGCGTACACGTCGGCGCACTGCGCCTTGATGCTGGAAAGCGCCGCGTCCAGGGCCCGGTAGCGGCTCGTGGTGCGTCTTCCCTTGTTGCGCGCATCCTCGTCGCGCGTCACCTCCACATAGATGTGCGCAGGGGGCTTGCCGGCGATCCCGGCGATCTCGTCTACGACTCGCAGCGCCTGGTTGATGCCGCGACGCAAAGCGGGAGAGCCCGTCACCTCGTCGACCGACATGCCGCCCACCGCAAGCGCGCGCTCGCGGTTGCGCTCGTCGATCTTCACTTGGAACTCCAGCAGATCGTCGTGCAGTATCTCCATAAGGTTCATGGCCGCCCCCATGCGCTGCGCATGGTTCGGGTCGCCTTCCAAAAGGATGTCCATAATGGTTTTCGGCCCGTTGTCAGTATCGCTGCGCAGCCCGCGTAGAAGCTCGCCCGACAGTCGGCCCCAACCGGTGTAGCGCTTCTGACAGAGCTTGCGGACCTGCGCGTCGCCCAGGCGGTCGCCGTACGCCAGCTTGATCTTGCGCTTCAGGATCGAGCGATCCTCGAACACGGTGTTCCATAGGATGATGTCCTCGGCCATGGCGGCGTCGGCGTCCGACAGCTCGCCAACCCCGAGGATCTTGCAGAAGTCGTAGTGCGAGGAGAGCTGCGATTCGAACGCGTCCTCGCCCTGCCCGCCCGATACGTGGTACGCCCCGCCGGCCGACTTGCCGCCCTCGGGCCCGTGCGTCCGCGCGAGCCACTTCTCCGCCGCCTCGTAGGTCACGCGCTTGCGCTTCTTAAACAGGTCCTCCACGATACCCAGGCGATCGGCCGCGTCGAAGCGGTAGCTCTTGTCGCCATCCTGCGTCCAGCGGGCTCCGGCGAGCTCGTTCAGCACGCAGAACAGCTCGTAGTCGAGCGAGCAGCGCGCCAGCACCGGCTCGCCTTTCAGGTAGGTGCACGTGCCCGTCATGCGGCGGATGAAGTCCTCGGCGCTTCGGTCCTTGTCGATGACGTCTTCCCAGTTCCAGGGGTAGACGCGCGCGTCCTCCATCCCCGACTTGCGCGACGACCACGCAAAGCGCGTCTCGCCCTTGCCATCGCGCGCGGCGTTCTTCTGCGTCAGCGGCCCCACGTAATACGGAATGCGGAAGCTCACGAGCGATTTCAGCTTGTCCTTCTCCTGCGCAAGGAAGGGGTAAAACGCCGCCTGCCGCTCGATGATGGCGTCCATCTCCTCGAGGTGCAGCTGGTAGGGGATCGTTCCGTTGTCGCTCGTCTTGAGCCGCCGCAAAAACGTGCCCGCCTCGATCGCGCGCTCGACGTCCGCATAGCGCTCGTCGGCCTGGGCGCCGATGTCCTTGAGCAGCTTCTGCACCTCTTTGAGGAAATCCTCGTGCGAGAGCTTGCTCGTGCCCAGGTTGTACTTGGTGTAGCCCTGCGCCCTGCCGGGATCGTAGTCGTGCGTGCCTTCATAGGAGGGCCCGCGGAAGAACTCGTCGTAGCGCTCGGGGCCGTAGGTGCGCACCAGGCTCTTGAGCGTTTCAAGCTCCCTGCGGTAACGCTCGTACTCGCCCATCTTGCAAAACGAGAGCGTTTCTCCCTGAGCCTCGCTCAAAATACCCATCAGCACGTAGGACGAATACACCGCCCGCAGCGCCTCGAAGAGGTCGCGTCCCTCGTCGGGGCAGGCATAGGACTCCACTTTCTCGTCGTTGGAGAGCGCGAACTTGCTGCCCTCCGCCTCGGTGAGGAACACGTGCGCGAACTCGGCCGCATATCCCACCATAGCGCCGGAAACCGCCTTGGCCAGCTTCTTGTACGCCTTCTCCACGCCGAGCGTGGCTTCCACCCGCTCGCGCTTCTCGGCCGACCGCAACGACGTGTCGACCAGCGCCTTCTCCAGCGCCGCCGCATCACATGCGCAGTCGATGTCATGCGCCTCGCACCATTCCTCGAGTGCCCTGCACAGCTCATCGACCGCATCCCCCATGTTTGCGTTCTTCGCGCTGAGCGCGGGGTTGTCCTGGTGCAGGAAATTGCCGCGATGCTTCACGATGTTGTGGAGTGCCAGGTAGACGAGCCTGATATCGGCCTTCTCGTCGGACTTTATCAAGTACGCGCGTAGATGGTAGATCGTGGGGAACCGCTTATAATAGTCGGCTTCGGTAAAATCGGCCCCATTGAACAGCGGCCAGCGGTAGTCGGCATGCGCCGGATCGCGGTTCTCGGGATGCAGGCGCGCCTGGTTGAGGCGGATGAAGAACTCGGGGTCCACCTTGGCCACTTCGTCCGCGAAGAACCTTTGCAGCAAGTCGATCCGCTGGCGCCGGCGATCGTAGCGGCGTCGCTGTCCGCGATGCACCCGGGCCTCGGCGGCGGTCTCCGCCGTCGGGAACACGCGGCTCCCCCAAGTGGGCTTGCCTTTGAAGCGGCAGAGATCGCCGTTGTCGTCGAGCACCGCCCAGCCAACCGACCCCGTGCCGATGTCCAGCCCCACCTGATACGATTCGACGTTGCGCAGATTCATAGGTTCCCCTTTCCGGATGTACCTGCTAGAATGGGCAACATCTTGATACCAGTCAAGATGTCACTGCAAGTCAAAATAAAGGCTCAGCCTTACCTGCCCTTCGGGGCGCCGCGGAGGCGGCATTTTGACTTATTACGGGGCCCTTCGGGGCCCTGTTTTTTCTTCTACAATCAACCTTCTCCCAGCAGAACAAATCACGTGCGAAAGCGCATCTTCTCTTGATGCCTTGCCCCTGTTAATTATACGCCGTAAGGTAAGCAACCACGATCAGCACTTAACCTATCCCCTCTTCGCACCCGGGTACCGCAAATGCCGCAGAAACCGTGATAAGCTCGCACATCAGCCCCGCTCGTGCGACAATAGCGCGTGCACGAACGAACCCCGACCCAGAAAGCTCGACATGCCAGAATTCATTTACCAGATGCATCAGGCCCGCAAGGCGCACGGCGACAAGGTCATCCTCGACGACGTGACGCTGTCGTTCTACCCCGGCGCGAAGATCGGCGTCGTGGGGCCGAACGGCATGGGCAAGTCCACCCTGCTCAAGATCATGGCCGGCCTCGAGGAGGTCACGAACGGCGAGGCGCGCCTCACGCCGGGCTATTCCGTGGGCATCCTGCTCCAAGAACCGCCCCTCGACGAGGATAAGACGGTCCTCGAGAACATCAAGCAGGCCTTCGGCGACATCTTCGCGAAGGTGGAGCGCTTCAACGCCATCGGCATGGAGATGGCCGAGCCCGACGCCGACTTCGACGCGCTCATGGAGGAGATGGGCCAGCTCCAGACCGAGATCGACGCCGCGAACGGCTGGGACCTTGACAGCCAGCTCTCCCAGGCCATGGACGCGCTGCAGTGCCCCGACCCCGACGAGAGGGTCGACCACCTCTCCGGCGGCGAGCGGCGCCGCGTGGCGCTCTGCCGCCTGCTGCTCGAGGCGCCCGACCTGCTGCTGCTCGACGAGCCCACGAACCACCTGGACGCAGAATCGGTGCTCTGGCTCGAGCAGTTCCTGCGGAACTACCCCGGCGCGGTGCTGGCCGTCACGCACGACCGCTACTTCCTCGACCACGTGGCCGAGTGGATCTGCGAGGTAGACCGCGGCAGCCTCTTCCCCTACAAGGGCAACTACTCCACCTACCTGGAGACGAAGGCCGCCCGCATCGAGGCGCAGGGCCAGAGCCAGGAGAAGCTGGCGAAGAAGCTGAAGAAGGAGCTCGAGTGGGTGCGCTCGAGCCCCAAGGCCCGCCAGGCCAAGAGCAAGGCGCGCCTGGCCGCCTACGAGCAGATGGCCGCCGAGGCGCGCGCGAACAAGAAGCTCGACTACAACGAGATCCAGATCCCCGTGCCGCCCCGCCTGGGCGCGAAGGTCATCGAGGCGAGCCACCTGCACAAGGCCTTCGGCGACCGCGCGCTCATCGACGACCTGTCGTTCGACCTGCCCCCGAACGGCATCGTGGGCGTCATCGGCCCGAACGGCGTGGGCAAGTCCACCCTGTTCAAGATGATCATGGGCCTGGAGCCGGTCGACGGCGGCACGCTGGACATCGGCGAGACGGTGTCCATCAGCTACGTCGACCAGAACCGCGAGGGCATCGACCCGAACACGAAGCTGTGGGAGGTCGTCTCCGGCGGCAACGACTACATGATCGTGGGCGACACGGAGATCCCCAGCCGCGCCTACGTGGCCAGCTTCGGCTTCAAAGGCTCCGACCAGCAGAAGCCGGCCGGCGTGCTCTCCGGCGGCGAGCGCAACCGCCTGAACCTGGCGCTCACGCTCAAGCAGGGCGGCAACCTGCTTTTGCTCGACGAGCCCACGAACGACCTGGACACCGAGACGCTGGCCAGCCTGGAAGAGGCGCTGCTGGCGTTCCCCGGCTGCGCCGTGGTGACCTCGCACGACCGCTGGTTCCTCGACCGCGTGGCCACGCACATCCTGGCCTGGGAGGGCACCGACGAGAACCCCGGCAACTGGACGTGGTTCGAGGGCAACTTCGAGGCCTACCAGGAGAACCGCCTGGAGCGCCTGGGGCCCGAGGCCTCCAAGCCCCACCGCCTGCACCGCAAGCTCACGCGCGACTAGGCGAAAGCGAGCAAGGGGCGGTCCGAACCCGACCCATCCCCCGCAACGCGAGCGGCGGCCCCTCGGCCGCCGCTTTTCTATGCCTTCTCCACCCGCACCGCGCAGACCTTGTACTCGGGGGCCTTCGACACGGGGTCGAGGGCGGCGATGGTGAGCCAGTTGCTGTTTCCGTCCTGGAAGTGGAAGGGCATCCACGTCTGGCCGGGGTTGGTCTTGTCCGACACATAGGCCGTGGTCTCGAGGGACCCGCGGCGCGACGTCACGCGCACCCGGTCGCCGTCGGCGATGCCGAGGGCGGCGGCATCGGCATCGTTCAGCTCGATGAACGAGCTGCCGGACAGCGCGCCCAGGCCCTCGGTGCGCCCGGTCATCGCGCATGCGTTGTACTGGGCGAGCACGCGGCCCGTCATCATGGCCAGCGGGTATTCCTCGTCGGGAAGCTCCGCCGAGGGACGGTAGTCCGGCGTGGAGAACGCGCCCACCCCCTGTGCGAACTCGTGCCGGTGCAGGATGGGCGTGCCGGGATGCCCCGCGTGCGGGCACGGCCACTGAAGGCCCCGCCCGGCCACCTCGTCGCCGTCGAGGCGCACATGGCCCACGCCGCCGTACGACGGCGTGACCGAGGCTATCTCGTCCATGACCTCCGCGGCGGTCAAACGCGGCTGCCCGTAGCCCATGCGGTTCATGACCTCCGTGAACACGTCGGTGTCCAGCCGCGGCCCTACCGGCCCCTCCACGGCCTTGCGCACGCGCTGCACGCGGCGCTCGGTGTTCGTGAACGTGCCCTCCTTCTCCGCGTAGCTGCGCCCGGGCAGCACGACGTCGGCCAGCTTCGCCGTCTCGGTGAGGAACAGGTCCTGCACCACGAGGAAGTCGAGCGCCGCGAGCGCCCGCAGCACGTGCCCCGTGTCCGGGTCGGTGCGCACCGGGTCCTCGCCGAACAGGAACAGCCCGCGCACGCGCCCCTCCAGCATGGCGGGGAAGCATTCGGTGGCCTTGAGCCCCCGCTCGCGCGGTAGGCTCGCGCCCCAGGCGCGCTCGAAGCGGCGCAGCACCTCGGGATCGGCCACCTTCTGGTAGCCCGGCAGGTCGTCCGGGCCGGCACCCATGTCGCAGGCTCCCTGCACGTTGTTCTGCCCGCGCAGCGGGTTCACGCCGCCGCCGGGCTTGCCGAGGTTGCCCGTGATCATGGCGATGTTCGAGAGCGCCATCACGCCGTCGGTGCCGGTGGAGTGCTCGGTCACGCCCAGGCAGTACACGATGGCGGCCGCGCCCGCCCCTCCGTACATCTTCGCGGCGGACACGAGGTCTCGCTGGTCGATGTCGCAGATCTCGGCCACGCGCGCGGGCGTGTAGTCGCGCACCGTGGCGGCCAGCACCTCGATGCCCTCCGTGCGCTCGCGCACGAACTCGGCATCGTAGAGGCCCTCGGCCAAAAGGACGTTCACGATGCCGTTCGCGAACGCCACGTTCGTGCCGGGCCGCAGCTTCAGATGGAGGTCCGCCTGCGCGGCCAGCCCGATGTCGCGCGGGTCCACCACGATGAGGCGGCAGCCCCGCTCCACGGCGGCGCGCAGCTGCATGCCGATGACCGGATGGGCCTCCTCGGGGTTCGACCCCACGAGCATGACCACGTCCGCCTTCCGGCACACGTCGTCGATGGAGTTCGTCATCGCTCCCGAGCCAAGCATGGTCGCCAGACCGGCGACGGTGGGAGCGTGTCAAACACGCGCGCAGCAGTCCACGTTGTTCGTGTGGAGGCTTATGCGCGCCATCTTCTGGAACAGGTAGATGTCCTCGTTGGTGGACCGCGAGCAGGCGAAGGCCGCGAGCGCCTCCCCGCCGTGCTCGTCGCGCAGCTCGGCGAAGCGGCGCGCCACCAGGTCGAGCGCGTCGTCCCAGCTTGCCGGCTCGAGCTCGCCCGTGGCGGCGTTGCGCACGAGCGGCGCGGTCAGGCGGTCGGGCGCATCGACGAAGTCGAAGCTGCCGGAGCGGCCCTTCACGCACAGAAGCCCCTTGTTCGACGGCCCCGGCGCGCCCTCCGCATCCACGATACGGCCGTCCTTCACCACGAGGTCCAGCTGGCAGCCCACGCCGCAGTGCGGGCAGGTGGTGCGCACGCGCTCCGTCTCCCACGAGCGGTAGGCGCCGCGGCGCTTCTCCACGAGCGCGCCCGTGGGGCACGCCTGCGCGCAGTTGCCGCACGACTCGCAGGCGCTCGCGCGCCAGTCCGGCCCGAACGGGGCCTCGACGGTCGTGCGCGTCCCGCGCTTGCCCGTGCGCAGCGCGTGGTTGCGCGCGGCGGCGTTGCAGGCGCCCACGCAGCGCTGGCAGCGGATGCACAGGTTCGGGTCGTAGCGCAAAAACGGGTTGCCGTCCAGCACGGGCTCCTGCGCGCGCGGCGCCGGGTGCGCCGGGCCCTCCACGCCATACTCGCGGCAGAGGTCGGCCAGCTCGCAGGCCCCATTCTTGTCGCATGAAAAGCACGGCGCGCCCACGCCCTGCCCGTGGTCGGCGATGATCAGCTCGAGCGCGACCCTTCGATAGGCCTGCACGCGCGGCGAGTCGGTGGTCACGGCCATGCCGTCCCACACGGCCGTCGAGCACGACGGCACCGGGTGGGCCAGGCCCTCCACGTCCACCACGCACACGCGGCACGAGCCGACGGCGCTCACGTCCTTCAAGTAGCAGAGCGTAGGTATGCGGACGCCCGCCTCCCGCGCCGCCTCCAGCACGGTCGTGCCCGCAGGCACCTCCCGCGCAATGCCGTCTATCGTGATGCTAGGCATACTGTTCCCTGCCTTCCTCGGTCGCGCCGCAGCCGAACACGTCGCAGCGCAGGCAGCGGCCGCACTCCTGCTCGGCCTCCTCGCGGCTCATGCCGCACTCGACGTCCTTGAAATCGCGCTTGCGCTCGCGCGCCGGCCGTTCCACCAGCTCCACGCGACCCTTGGGCGTGCGGTCGTTGGGCGGGGCCGGCGGGGCCGAGACCCCGCAGGCCAGCTTGTGCGAGCAGCCCAGGTACGCATCGATGTTGCGCGCGGCCACCTTGCCCGCCGCGATGGCGCGGATGACCGTGGCCGGCCCTGTCTGGCAGTCGCCGCCCACGAACACGTTGCCATACCCCGCGGCCGCCAGGCCCTCGTCGGCGTCGAAGCAGCCCCGGACGGTTGCCATGCCGAACTCCTCGAACGGCTCCGTCTCGACGCCCTGCCCCACCGCGATGAGCACGATGTCCGCCGCGATGCGCTCTTGCGGCTTGTCCGCCGTCACCGGTGCCGGACGGCCGCCGCGCACGGCGCCTATCATCTGGGGCTGCGTGACGAGCGCCGCGCAACGTCCCTTCCCGTCCACTTCGATGCCCACGGGTGCCTGCAGCACCACCAGTTCCACGCCCTCGGCCACGGCGCTCTCCACCTCGGCCGGAAGCGCCGTCATGTCCTCCTTGCGGCGGCGGTACACCACGGACACCTCCTCGGCGCCGGCACGCACCGCCGTGCGCGCGCAGTCCATGGCCACGTTGCCGCCGCCCACCACGGCCACCCTCTTGCCTGTAAAGTCGGGGTAGTCGCCATCGCCGATGGCGCCCAACAGCTTAACGGCCGACATGACACCCGCGGCGTCCGCGTTCGGCAACGCAAGCGTCTTGCCCGCCTGCGCGCCCACGGCCACATACACCGCATAGTAGTTCTCGGCGATCTCGGCCATCTCGCGCGCGCCCACCGGCGTGTCGCAGAGCGCCGTGATGGAGCCGGCAGAGAGGATGCCGCGCAGGTCCTCGTCCAGGCGCTCGCGCGGAAGGCGGTAGGCGGGTATGCCGTAACGCAGCATGCCGCCCAGCTGGCTGCGCGCCTCGAACACCGTCACGCGGTGCCCCATGAGCGCAAGGAAGTACGCGCAGGTGAGCCCGCTCGGGCCGCCCCCCACCACGGCGATGTTCCGCGCGGTGTCCACACTGTGCGGCGGCGGTGCCACCTGGTCGGCGGGAACCTGGTCCACGGCGAACCGCTTGATGCCGCGGATGTTCACCGGAGCGTCGATGAGCGTGCGGCGGCACCGGGCCTCGCAAGGGTGCTCGCACACGAACGCGCAGGCCGTGGGGAACGGGTTGTCCTTGCGCACCAGGTTCACGGCGCCGGCGTAGTCGCCAGCCGCCACGAGCGCGATGTAGCCGGGCACGTCCACGTGCGCCGGGCAGAGCGTCTCGCAGGGGACCGTCTGGCCCACGCCTGCGGCGCAAGAGCGCGCGCCCACGTGGCGCGCGAACTCGTCGGCGAAGTCGTCCAAGCCCTCGAGCAGGGCGTTCGCCGCCTCGTAGCCGATGGCGCAGTCCGACGTGCCGCGCACCATCTCGGCCAGCGCGCGGACCTCAGCAAGCGTCCCCGCGTCCGCCTCGCAGTCCGCCACGCGCCCGACGAGAGCCGCCAGCCGCGGCAGCCCGTCGCGGCACGGCACGCACTTCCCACACGTCTGCGCCGCAGCCGCCTGCAGAAGCGCCTGCTGCACCACGACCGGGCAGGTGCCCGGCGGCGTGGCGCCCACGCGGCGCACGTACTTGTCCAGAGTGGCGACGATGCGCCCGTCGTCCTTCGCCTTGGGCGCCACCGATAACCTTGCCAATGACCCTCCCCCGCTCGCTTCGCCATCACACCTCCGCATCATAGCAGAGCAGCCGCGCCCCCGGCGGCGGCCGCACCGGGAACCGCAAACCCCACGGGAATTTCGACGGGCGGCAGCATTTTGAAACATTCAGCCTGCAACCGAAGCAGAGCAGAACCGCGTTGGGCAGCCAACCTCTTCCGTTTCTTTTAATACAGAAAGCGATGCCGCATCATCCTGATCGCCATCACTTTGTCAAACGGGAAAACCTTGGCGAAACCCTTGAGGCCTTGACGGCGACACGTCGTTGCAGTAGGTTCGAGCTCATACGCTACCGCTACACTAGGGAAAGGCTTCACATGGCCAAAGCCGCCAACAACCGGAAAGTCGCCATTGTCGGATGCGGGTTCGTGGGATCGGCCACGGCGTTCGCGCTCATGCAGAGCGAGCTGTTCACCGAGATGGTGCTCATCGACGTCGACCGCGACCGCGCCGAGGGCGAGGCGCTCGACATCGCGCACGGCATGCCCTTCGCCGGCCCCATGAACATCTACGCGGGCGACTACGACGACGCGGCCGACGCGGCCATCATCATCGTCACGGCCGGCGCGAACCAGCAGCCCGGCGAGACGCGCCTCGACCTCGTGCACAAGAACGTGCGCATCTTCAAGTCCATCATCCCCGAGATCGCGCGCCGCGACTACCAGGGCATCCTGCTGGTGGTGTCGAACCCGGTGGACATCCTCACGCACGTGGCGCTGAAGCTCTCGGGCATGCCGGAGAACCGCGTGATCGGGTCGGGCACCGTGCTGGACACCGCGCGCTTCAAGTACATCCTCGGCGAGCACCTCGGCGTGGACCCGCGCAACGTGCACGCGCGCATCATCGGCGAGCACGGCGACAGCGAGATCGCGGCTTGGAGCACGGCGAACGTCTCGGGCATCCCCGTGAACGACTTCTGCGAGCTGCGCGGCCATTTCGACCACGAGGAGTCCATGCAGCGCATCGCCGAGGACGTGAAGAACAGCGCCTACGAAATCATCGCGAAGAAGAAGGCCACCTACTACGGCATCGCCATGTCGGTGAAGCGCATCTGCGAGGCCATCGTCCGCGACGAGAAGCCCATCCTGCCCGTGTCGAACTTCCAGCACGGCGTCCACGACCTGCACGACGTGGTGCTGAGCATGCCCGCGGTCGTGGGCAAGGACGGCATCGAGTACCAGGTGCCCACCCCGCTCTCCGACGACGAGCTGGCCCGCCTGCACGCATCCGCGAAGGCGCTGCAAGAAGTGATGGCCGGGCTGGATTTGGAATAATCGGGCAAGCCAAGACGAAGAGCGGTTTTGCCCTTCGAGGCGAAAATCAACTCGGTATTGCGAAAACCCAAGCGAGAAAGGAAAATAACCAGGTTCGGTAAAACTCTTATGATGGGCGATCGGTGACAAGAATTAACGAGATCGAGAAAGCGTTACTCCAACTCGAAGGAGGAGCTTTCCAAAAGTTAGCTGAAGAGTATCTCTTCAGAAAAAGAGGCTTTTCCAATTTCAGCGCACTTGGATCTCAACCAGGAACCAATAAAACAACCGCGGGCATCCCAGACGCTCATGAAGTCGGGAAAAGCGGAACTATCCTTATCGCGTTCACCACATCCCAATGCAATTCATACAATAAACTCTCTGAAGACATAAATGATTGCCTTGATTTCGAGAGGCTCGACCTAAAAGAGGAAGACGTTCTCGAAATAATCTGCTGCCATACATGTACTCGCATCACGCCCGAACAAGAAATTACCTTAAAAGCACGAGATCATCGCATCGAACTCGTCGGACCAAGACAAATCGCTCAAGACTTAAATGCATCCTTCCCCCAGGTAGCACATGACCACTTGGGAATTGAAATAGGCAATGGGTCACTGTGCACAATAAGAGATTTTGTTGAAAAAGAGGAGCGCCGAAAGTACGCAACACCGCAGTCAGGAGCTATCCGAGGTCGCGAAAATGATTTAACCGCCGTCGTAGAAAGCATTAATCAACATCAAATTGTTGTTTTATCGGGAAACTCGGGATGCGGGAAAACTAAGATCGCCATCGAAGCAGCAAGAGCCTATCAGGAAAATATATCTGCCGAAGTCTTAATACTTGAATCCAACGCCGGGCACAATGCCGAGACCGATATTGAACTCTTTCTTCGTCATGCGCAAAACACCCTTGTTATCGCAGACGACGCCAATGAGCTTTACTCCTTTAGGCACCTTCTCGAAGTTGCGGTAGACAACCCAGAACTAAAAATACTTATAACCGTGAGGAACTATGCCCTTGAAAAAATAAGATCTCTCGTTAATCAAGCTTGCGGAGGAGCTTTTTTCGAAATTACCATTCTTTCTGAAACCACTATCGAAGAAATACTGCGCCAAGACTACGGAATTAATAACCCGACATTCCTTAATCAGATTATGAAAGTAGCTCGAGGAAACATCCGCCTCGCAATAATGGCGAGTATCAGTGCACGCAAGGAGGGGTACGGCGCTATCGCCGACGCGTACGGCATCCTCGACACATATTTGAGCACGGCAATAGAAAATCTGCCGGAAAATGCACTTGGAATCCTTTCTATCGTATCCGCCTTCGAGGTCTGCGACCTTTCGAGTGGAGATCCAGCTTTCGAGCTAATCATTGAGCAAGGTTATACTGAAAAACAAGTCGTGGCCTGCGTTTATTCATTATTCGAAAAGTCAATTATTGATCTCTGCGAAAGAGCCAGCGATGGCGCTTTAGCAATTCGTTTTGAGCAACAAAACCTAAAGGATTATTTGATATATAAGAGTTTTTGTGTTGGTAAGGTCTTAAAGTTAAGTGATTACATTCTTCTATGCGTTCACAATAATAGAAATTCCCTTGTGCGCACCATAAATGTTCTACTAAATATTTTTGGCAATAAGCAAACCTACGATTTTGTCTGCGAAGAATGCGAGACAGCTTGGCTAGCCACGAAGGAGGAAACGACTCGCAAGGAATTAATGGAAGCACTTCACCCCCTATTGCCAGAGCATTCATTACAGTATGCCAAAGAAGAAGTTGAGAACGCTGAACCGAGGTCCTTTTTCAACGATCCCGAGTGGGAGAACAATTATTACACTCACTCCACTGTGCTGGAAATACTCTGCAGTACGAAAAACCACAGACATTTTGTGCAGGCTCTACCGGTTTTGATTGCATGCATTGAAAAAGGGAGCGAGCGTTGTTCTGATTACAAGAACGCGCTAGAAAACGACTTGGCCATAAACGAGAACTCTATCGAAAACGGTTTCTCCGATGAAATAGTTCTACTTCAGAAGCTTGAAGCATCCTACGAGAAGACTTCATCAGAAAACGTTGGGATCAGCGCCCTTACATTAGCCTGCAACTACATGAAACGCAAAGTCATGATAAATCGGCATTCGGAAAATGGCTTGGAAATAGCTCATCTTCATCTCCCTTATTCTGACGGTCTTGCGCGCTTACATGAAACGTGCCTCGCAACGCTCGCGAAACTTGCACCCAGCCCCGAGCTGAAACCGCTTGTCGGCAAATTCCTGCATAGCCATTTCAACTATTCCGAGAAGCACCCGCCTAAAGACGAGGATGCCAGTTTACTTGCGATTGACGTCAAGGCAGTTCTGCATCTGTCCTCTAGCCTGCTCGATCATCGTATCTACGAAGACTGCGTTATTTGCGAGAAATTGGTATTCCTTGCTGAAAGGCTTTCGGTTTCTAACGACGATCTCAATCTGCCAAGTCTGCCTGCAGATTTCATTTCTTATCGCTTCTTCATCGATCGAGAGAACTCAGAGAGTTTCATCACACAGATTTTGCTAGAGTGGGATCAAACCGCTTTCAAAGAACTTTTTTCATACGCGGAAAGAGTGTCGAATAAATCCAATTTTGATACTTATTATTTAAGGAGGTCTATCGATTCCCTCTTTTCTCTCTCCTCAAGGCTTGATAATGTTTCGATACCCCCCATCGTCCTCTTTGAATGCTACGTTCAGGAATCAGCTACACTACCCGCCCCTTCTCCAACATCCATTTCTTCCCTTATCTCCTCAGCTGGGTACAAGGAGATACGCTCCATCGCAACAAATAAAGTGAATCCATCTCCTGAACTTCTGTTGACAATTGACGAATGCATTCCTGACCGCGACATCAATGCAGGAGCATGTGAAAAAATAATGCTGAATGCGGCGAAAAGCCAAGGGCTTCTTGAAGCGAAAACCGTCTTGCGTATAAACGCCCAGGAAAGCGGATTCGCCCAGAAGTATTGCGGAAGCGCGTTTGATAAAAGAAAGATTGACGTTAACCACGCATTACATTTCTTCCTTACCCTCAATTGCCTAAATGAATCCGAAACTGCCGAATTTTTCAAAGAGGCATTTGGCGACAATGCTTTCTTACTACGATCAACCTTTTTTCGCCTGGTGGCATATTCCCACTTTGATTTTCATGGAAAAACATTTCGATATTTATGCGACACGGATCAATCATTTATCAAGGACTTTATTGAAAAGGCGATTAACTTAGAATACATCGACTCGAAAACCGCTCTAGCAAGGCTCCATTCTCTTCTTTCTGACGAAACAGACCAACGCATGCTTGAAGCATTAGATTATCTTTACGAAATGAAGCCGGCTTATTTCAGCTTCAATATGGGACACGTTTTTGAACATGCAAATTCGACAAACCGCCAGCGCTCCAAAGACTTCCTCATTCGTTACATTAAGGAAAACATAGCGAACAAGGACAAGGCATATGCAGCGTTCGCGGTAGTTGCGGAATTTTCCGAAAATGAACTTGAAGATATAATCGTCGACATCATGACATTTGATAAGTCCGGGGCTTTTCTCAACCCATTAATGTTTGAACCTGCAACTCGATCAGCATCTATCGACACGGGATTCGCGCCGCAGATTCAAAGCGAGATCGATATGATAGATCGAATATCTTTCCGACTTCCTTCGGATTCGCAATATATCGACCACCGAGCTTTCCTCAAAAAAGTTATAGCCGTTAAACGAGCAGAAATGGATCAAGAAAAATGGCGAACTTTTCATGAGAGGGGCTAGCAGATAAACCAAACATTTTGCTTAACGCCACTTCGTGCGCAGTTCCCAGAAGGCCACGGCGCTGGCGGCGGCCACGTTGAGGGAGTCCACGTCGTGGTCCATGGGGATCTTCACGGTGTAGTCGCTGGCGGCTATCGTGGAGGCGGCCAGGCCGTCGCCCTCGGTGCCGAGCACGAGCGCCAGGCGCTCGCAGTCGCGCAGGCGCGCATCGTGCAGGTAGATCGCGTCGTCCGCGAGCGCGAGCGCGGCCGTGGCGAAGCCGAGCGAGCGCAAGAGCGGCACGCCCTCCGTCGCCCAATCGCGCACGCTGCCGATGCGCGTCCACGGCACCTGGAACACCGTCCCCATCGACACGCGCGCGGCACGGCGGTACAGCGGGTCGTGGCACGACGGCGTGACCAGCACCGCGTCGATGCCGAGCGCCGCCGCCGAGCGGAAGACGGCCCCGATGTTCGTGTAGTTCACCACGTCCTCGAGCACGGCTACGCGGCGCGCGCCCGCCAACAGCTCCTCCACGCTCGGCAGCGCCGGCCGCTCGAACGCCGCGAGCGCCCCGCGCGTCACCTCGTAGCCGGTGAGCGCGTGAAACTGCTCGCGCGTGGCCACGAACACGGGCATCTCCGCATCGGCCGCGAGCGCCCGCTCGACGACCGGCATGGTCTGGTCGAGCCACTTCTCCTCCATGAACAGCGAGCGCATCCGCACGCCGGCGTCCAGCGCGCGCTCGATCACCTTGCGCGACTCGCCGATGAACAGGCCGTGCGCGCTGTCGGGACAGTCGCGCAGCTGCGAATCGGTCATGCCCGAGTACACCGCGAGCCGCGGGTCGCCCAAACCGTCGAGATGGATGATCGGCACGGGACGCCCTCTCCCTACGCGACGGCCTGCTTGATGGCGGCCAGCAGGTCGCCGAACTCCTCGAAGGCCGGCAGGTCGGGGTTGTCGGCCTTGATGGCGTCGGTGCTGCGGAACAGGAAGCCGGCCTTGCTCGCACGGATCATCGCCAGGTCGTTGAAGCTGTCGCCGGCGGCGATGGTGTCGAAGCCGCACGACTGCAGCGCGCGCACCGTGGTGAGCTTGGACTCGGGGCAGCGCATGCGGATGCCGGCGATCCGGCCGTCGGCGGTCATGTCCAGCTCGTTGCAGAAGATGGTCGGCCACCCCAGCTTCTCCATGAGCGGGCTCGCGAACTGGGTGAACGTGTCGCTGATGATGATGACCTGCATCTGCGAGCGCAGCTCGTCCAGAAACTCCCGCGCGCCCGGCAGCGGGTCGATGGCGGCGATGGTGCGCTGGATCTCGGGAAGGCCCAGGCCGTGCTCTGCGAGCGTGTCCAGGCGGAAGGCCATGAGCTTGTCGTAGTCGGGCTCGTCGCGCGTGGTGCGCTTGAGCTCGGGGATGCCGCTCGCCTCGGCGAACGCGATCCATATCTCGGGCACGAGCACGCCCTCCAGGTCAAGGCAGGTCACATACATAGGTACAACCCCTCTTCTCGAACGTTTCCCGAACGCCTCCCGCACGTCCGCCGGATGCGGCTTACAGCATACCCGAGCCGGCCCGGTTCCGCCACGTCGCGCCCGGTCGTTTCGTCGCCCGGACACGCGCGCCGGGAAGCGGCGGCCGCACGTGCGCCCCTTGGTTGCCGGCTACGCGCCCGGCACCTCGGCCACCACTTCCACCTCCACGAGCGCGCCCTTCGGCAGGCCCGCCACCTGCACCGCCGAGCGCGCGGGCAAATGAGCGCCGAACGAGCGGGCGTACACCTCGTTCACCGCCGCGAAGTCGCCCAGATCGGCAAGGAAGCACGTGGCCTTCGCCACGTGGTCGAAATCGGTGCCGGCGGCCGCGAGCAGCGCGCCCACGTTGCGCATGACCTGCTCCGCCTGCTCGGCCGCCGTCTCCCCCACAAGCTCGCCCGTGGCCGGGTCGAGCGCGATCTGCCCCGAGGCGAACAGCAGCCCTCCCGCCACGACCCCCTGCGAATAGGGGCCGATGGCCGCCGGGGCCCCCTTCGTCTCGACAACGTCCATGAGCGCTTCCTTCCGTGTTCGGTGTTTCCGCCCATTCTAGCGCATCGCCCGGGCCCCGTTTGCCCTATACTCTTTCCAACCGATCCATCCGATGCGAAGGAGGCCGCATGGCCGCTACCGTCAAGACCCTTATCGAGCACAGCGGCGAGCTGTACTGGGGCACGCGCCAGGCGATGCCGGGATACCATTTCGGGCTGTCGCTTAACGTGATGGAGAACGGGCTGGTCGCGCGCGTGGTGTACGTGATGAGCGACCTGGACGACAGCGAGGAGCCGCTCGTGACGCCCGAGCTTCTGGCCTCGGCGTGCTTCTCCGTGGACGACCTCGCCGGCAACGGCATTGTGCTAAGCGACCTTCTGGACGACGAGGAGGCCGACGACGAGGGCGTCATCGGCTGGTACTGCGTGGAGGAGTCGTTCTTCGGCAAGGACGACGTGGAGGCGCTGCGCGCCAGCAACGACCAGCTGGACGGCTACCTGGACATCGTCCTTGCCATCATGACTATCTCGGCGGACGAGATAGCCGCCGGCATGCCGTCGCTCGAGGAGGTGTCGTTCTTCGACTTGCTCGACGAGCTGGAGGGCATCGCGGTGCTCATCGACGAGGGCGCGCTGGCAAAGCCGCTCCCCTTCACGTTCCGCCTGATAGGCGATGCGCTTCTGGGATGGGAGTCCGCCGACGAGGAGGACTGGCGCTAAGGAGGGGCGAGCGGCCGCGCAAGCGAGGCTCCGCAGCCGCGCCGTTCCAGCTGGCGCGGCCCCTCCCTTTATGTTACTATAGTAGTATCATTTAACGGCAGGGCAGCGGCGCGGGGCCGCCGCGGGCCCCGGGACGCAAGGGAAGCGAGCCATGATCGACAAGGCCATCTTCGCGCTTCCGGGGGTGGGGCGCATCCTCGGGCTGCTCGCGGCGTCCGCGGCGCTGCAGGCGCTCGCGGTGCTGGGGCAGGCCTGGTCGCTGTCACGCGCCATCACGAACCTGTGGCTGGGCGGCGCGGTCATCGACCAGGCCCTGCTCGTAGCCGTGTTCCTCGCGTGCTTCATCGGCCGGCAAGGTGTGCTCTGCGCGCAGTCCGCCCTGCTCGACGCCTACGCCTACGAGCAGGCGAACGCGCTGCGCCGCTCGCTGCTCGAGAAGATATTCACCACGAACGCCCGGCTCGTGCAGGACCACGGCACCGGCAGCGTGACCGCCGCCGTGCTGGAGGGCGCCGACCAGGTGGAAACGTACTTCAAGCTCATCCTGCCCAAGGTCACGGGCATCGCCCTCATCCCCGCCATCCTGCTGGCGGCCTCGTTCGCGCTCGACTGGGTGTCGGGGCTCATCATGTTCGTGACATTCCCGTTCATCATCTTGTACATGGTCATCATGGGCCACACGGCCAAGGAGAAGGCGTCGCGGCAGCACCGCACGTTCGAGATCATGTCGAACCATTTCATAGACACGCTGCGCGGCATCGACACGCTCAAGCTGTTCGGCGTGTCCAAGCGCTACGGGAAGAGCATCTACGAGGTGTCCGAGCGCTTCCGCGAGGCCACCATGCGCACGCTCAAGGTGGCGAACCTCTCGAGCCTGGTGCTGGACACGTTCGCGACGCTCTCGGTGGCGGCCGTGGCGTTCATGCTGGGATTCCGCCTGATCGACGGCTCGGTCACGCTGTTCCCAGCGCTCGCGCTGCTCGTGATAGCACCCGAGTACTTCCGTCCTATCCGCGAGTTCGCGGCCGACTACCACGCCTCGCTCGACGGCAAGAACGCGCTCGCGTCCATCCAGGCGCTCGTGGACGCGCCCGACGAGCCGCCTGCGGAGCTGCCGCTGCCCGCCTGGCACGCCGATGCGCGCCTCGGGCTCGAGGGGGTGGGCTTCTCGTACCCGGGGTTCAAGGCGCTCGAGGGCGTGACGCTTGCGGCCGAGGGGTTCCAGAAAGTGGGCATCGTGGGCGCAAGCGGCTCGGGCAAGAGCACGCTCGTGAGCCTGCTCGGCGGCTTCGCCTCGCCCGACGAGGGCGGGATCGACGTGGACGGCGTGCGGGCGCAAAGCCTGCGCCAGACGACCTGGCAGAGCCAGGTGGCCTACATC
Source organism: Gordonibacter pamelaeae (assembly GCF_003340385.1). NCBI lineage: Bacteria > Bacillati > Actinomycetota > Coriobacteriia > Eggerthellales > Eggerthellaceae > Gordonibacter > Gordonibacter pamelaeae. Next base: position 213,616 of record NZ_PPTS01000004.1, read on the forward strand.
CCGCAGGACCCCTACCTCTTCCACGCCACGCTGCGCGAGAACCTCGTGTTCTACCGCCCCGACGCGACCGACGACGAGGTGGCGCGCGCCGTGGAGGTGGTGGGGCTCGAGGGGCTCGTGGACGAGCTGCCCCGCGGGCTGGACACGCGCATCGGCGAGGGGGCGCGGCCGCTCTCGGGCGGGCAGGCGCAGCGCATCGCGCTCGCGCGGGCGTTCCTCGACCGCTCGCGGCGCATCCTGCTGTTCGACGAGCCCACGGCGCACCTGGACATCGAGACGGAGATGGAGCTGAAGGAGCGCATGCTGCCGCTCATGGAGGGGCGCCTCGTGTTCTTCGCCACGCATCGGCTGCATTGGGTGGACGACATGGACGTCGTCGTGGTCATGGAGGGCGGGCGCGTGACCGAGCAGGGTGCACCGGAGGAGCTGCGCGCCGGCGGCGGCGCGTTCGCGCGCCTGGCCGCCCAGCTGGAAGGAGGCGCGCTATGAGCCGCGACAACGGCGCGCGGGCCGACCGTTGGGTCGCGCCCTTCTTCAAACGGTATTGGAAGGCGCTCGCGCTGGCGCTGTTCCTGGGCGTGGCCACGTTCGGGTTCGCGAGCGGGCTCATGGTGACGTCCGGCTTCCTCATCAGCGCGGCGGCGGCCCTGCCGGGCAGCATCCTCATGATCCACCTGCCCACGCTCTTCGTGCGCATCTTCGGCATCGGGAAGCCCATCCTGCAGTACCTCGAGCGCCTTACCAGCCACGACTGGGTGCTGCGCATGACGAGCGGCCTGCGCAGCAAGCTCTACGGGGCGCTGGAGCGCGACGCCGTGTTCTTCCGCCGCAGCCACCGCACGGGCGACATCCTGGGACTTCTGGCCGAGGACATCGGGCACTTGCAGAACCTGTACCTGCGCGCGGTGTTCCCCACCGTGGTGGCGTGGCTAGTGTACGCGCTGGGCGTGGCGGTGCTCGGGTTCTTCGACGCGTGGTTCGCGCTGGCGCTCGCGCTCGTGCTGGGCGTGGAGGTGTTCCTGGTGCCGCTCGTGTCCGCGCTCGCGAACCGGGCGCGCATCGAGCGCCGCAAGGCCTTGAAGAACGAGCTGTACGGCGAGCTCACCGACAACGTGCTGGGCGCCTCCGACTGGATCTTCGCGCAACGCGGCGACGAGTACCTCTCGCGCTACCAGGCCGCCGAGAAGGCCCGGCACGACATCGAGGCGCGGCTGGACCGCTTCGCGCGGTGGCGCGACCTCGCGTCCACGGCCGTGTTCGGCGCCGCGGCGGCCCTGCTGCTCGTGTGGGCCGGCGGCTACTTCGGCGGGCAGCCCGATGGGGCGGCGAACTGGATCGCCGCGTTCGTGCTGGGATTCTTCCCGCTCATCGACGCCTTCGCGCCCCTGCCCGCGGCCGCCGCCGAGGCGGGCGTCTACCGCGATTCCATCCGCCGGCTGAACGAGCTGCCCCAGCCCGCGCCGGAGGAGGGCCCCGCGCCCGCGGTGGAGGCGCCCCTCGCCCTGGCCGTGGAGAACGTGGCGTTTCGCTACCCCGGCTCCGCACGCGCCGTGCTCGACGGGGTGAGCCTGACCATCCCGCAGGGCCAGAAGGTCGCCATCCTGGGGCGCAGCGGCTCGGGCAAGAGCACGCTGGCCTCCCTCATCCGCGGCGATCTGGCGCCTGCGTCCGGCAGCGTGACGCTGAACGGCGTGCCCGCCAGCAGCTTCGGCGACGCCATGGCGCGGCACATCGGCGTGATCCAGCAGCAGACGTACCTGTTCAACATGACGCTGCGCGAGAACCTGCGCATCGGCAACCCCGCCGCCACCGACGGCCAGATCCGCGAGGTGCTGGCGCACGTGGGGCTCTCCGGCCTGGTGGAGCGCCTGCCGGAAGGGCTCGACACCCTGGTGGACGAGGCCGGCATGCGCTTCTCGGGCGGCGAGCGCCACCGCATCGCGCTCGCCCGCGTGCTCTTGCAGGACACGCCCGTCATACTGCTGGACGAGCCCACCGTGGGCCTCGACCCCGCCACCGAGCGCGCGCTGCTGAAGACGTTCGTCGAGAACGCGGAGGGCAGGACGCTCATCATGATCACCCACCACCTGCAGGGCGTGTCCGCCATGGACCGCGTCGTGTTCGTGGAGGACGGCCGCATAGAGATGGAGGGCTCGCCCGCCGAGCTGGAGCGCACGAGCGAGCGCTACCGCCGCCTGCTCGCCTTCGACCACGGGGTGCCCGCCCCGGCGTAAGACCCGGGCGGGCGTCGGGCAACGTTTTGTTTCTTTACCGCAACGCACACGACGTGGTTCAATGGCCCTGCGGCGAGAAAACGGCGCCGCGGCCCCACGGGGCCCTTCGCGAAGAAAGGAATCCGCATGGCCATCGGAGAGTCGCTAGCCCGCATGCGCCGTGAGCGCAACCTCACGCAGGAGGACGTGGCGCGCAGGCTCTACGTCACCCGCCAAGCCGTCTCGCGCTGGGAGACCGGCGAGACCGAGCCGGGCGTGGACATGTGCAAGCTCATCGCCGCCACGTTCGACATGCCGCTCATGGAGCTGCTGGAGATGCCCGACAAAGACTACTGCCAAAGCTGCGGCATGCCGTTCTACCAGGAGGCCGACCACGGCAGCGAGGCAGGCGGCGGCCGTTCGCGCGACTTCTGCTCGATGTGCTACGAGAACGGCGCGTTCGTCCGCGACGAGACCATGGAGGAGCTCATCGAGGAGGCCGCCCCCCACATGGCCGCCGCCTGCCGCATCTCGCGCGACGAGGCGGTGTCGTTCATGGGCGCGCTGCTTCCCCACCTCAAGCGCTGGGAGCAGGGGCAGGGCCGGTAGGGGCGGCGCAAGCGGGCCGCTCCCCCGTTGCGAGCGGCCTCACGGCGCGCATCTCGCGGTAGCCGGCTGCAGGATCGGGCTCGTACTGCACGCGGGGGTAGTCGTCGTCCCAGGCATAGCCGATGGCGGCCGGGTCGTAGCGGTCCATGGCGCGCTGCACGGATTCCACGGCGTCCACGAAGTCCTCCTCGCGGAAGGGCTCGCCTTGGAACGAAAGGTACGTGGCGGCGGGCAGGTCGACCACGTCGAAGCCGTTGGGCACGGGGCCCTCGAAGCCGGCGGGCATCTCCGCGCCCTGCACGTACACCGACGTGCCGGCGGGGCGGAAGCGCGGCGGCAGCCATAGGCTCACCGGCTCGCCGCCCAGCTGCTCCATGCTGGTGATGAGGCCCCACACCTGACATCCCACCTCCTCGCCGTACGAGAAGTAGTCGTGCGCCGACACGCCGCGCTTCAGCACCACGCGGCGCGCCGGCTTCTCGATCGTCTGCACCAGCACGTTTCTCGCCGCGTTCGCAGGGGCGGGCACGTGGGCGCGGCGCAGCTCGTCGAACTTCACGCCGTAAGGCACGAACAGGCCGATGGGGACCGGATCGGCCGCGTAGGAGCCGGGGTTGCAGCCGAACTCGCGGCGAAACGCCCGCTGGTAGCCGTCCACGCTGCCGAACCCCGACTCGAAGGCCACGTCGGCCACGCGCCGGCCCTCCTCGCGCAGCCGCGCGGCCGAATGCGTGAGGCGCATCCGGCGCTGGTAGTCGGCGGGGGTCATGCCCGTGAGCCGGCGAAACAGCCGGTAGGAATGCCACGGCGAGAACAGCGACACGGCAGCGAGGTCCTCAAGGGTCACCTCGTCCTCCACGTGCTCCTCGAGGTAGTCCTGCATCCGCTGCACTGCCTGCACCTGCTCGTTCACGCCGCACGCCCCTTTCCGCCGTCCGCTTTCCACTGCCCCGCGCCTGCACCCGACCACTCTACCGGACGCGCGCGCGGGCGCTCGACCGTTTTTGCCCTATTCCCACCGGAAGAACCGAACCGCCACCGCCGTGCACGCCACGGCCACCGCTGCCAGCACGGCCAGCGGCACCGCCGCCACGTCGGGCGGCGCACCCAAGAACGCCGACTTCATCAGCTGGATGCCCTGCGAAAGCGGCATGACTCCCGCGACCTGCTGAACCGCCGGGGGCATGATCTCGAACGGCAGCGTGGCACCCGAGAACACGAGCATGGGAAAGTACAGTATGCTCGCAATGATGGACGCCTGCTTGCTCGTGCGCGCCAGGCCTCCCACCACCAGCCCGATGCTCAGCATGCCGGCCAGCGTGAGCAGCCAGCCTCCGAGGAAGGCCGGCCACGATCCGCGCATCTGCACGCCGAACGCGAGCGTGGCCACCGCCCAGAGGAGCGCGAGCGACACCGCCGCATACAGCGCGTAGATGGCCAGGCTCACTCCCAGGATGAGCGCAGGGCTGGCCGGCGTCGCCTTCATGCGCTTGAACACCTTCCGCTCGCGATAGTCCGCCACGGCCAGCGGCAGGCCCATCGCACCCGCCGCGCAGATGGCGATGGAGGCCACCGCGCCGAACGACTGCTCGACGAACGAGTAGCCGGCGCCCTCGAACGCGGGGTCCGTGTCGTACACGATGCCCAGCACCGCCAGCACCACGAGCGGCATGGCGATGGCGAACACCACCATGTTCATGTCGCGCACGTTCAGCTTGAGCTCGATACCGAACAGCGTCCCGAAACCTTTGAACCTGCTCATCGCACGTTTCCTTTCTCTTCGTCACCGTCGGGCCCCTCGGGCTCCTCCCCGGAGAACCACAGGTACGCATCCTCGAACGTGCTGCACGGGCTGGCGTCCACCGCCTGCCCCACCGTTCCCGAGAACGCCTCGCGGCCGTCGCGCAGGATGAGCACACGGTCGCACAGCGCCTCCACTTCATCCATGAAATGCGAGGTCAGGAATATGGTCAGCCCGTCGTGCTTCAGCTCCTCCAGCGTCCGCCACACGTCGCGGCGCGCCTTCACGTCCAATCCGGTGGTCAGCTCGTCCAGAAACACCACCTGAGGGCGCCCTGTCAGCGCCAGCACGATGAACAGCCGCTGGCGCTGGCCGCCCGACAGCTGTTTCACCTGGGCGCGCTCGCGCCCCTCCAAGCCGAAGCACGCGAGCAGCGCCCGCCAGTCGGCCGGCCTGCCGTACAGGCACGCCGTCTCGCGGCAGAGCTCGTCCACGCGGATCTCCGCCTGGTGGCTGCCCTCCTGGAACTGCACGCCTACCCGCTGGAACAGCCGGCGCCGCTCGCGCTGCGGGTCCATGCCCAGGATGCGCACCGTGCCTGCGTCGGGCTTGCGCACGCCCAGCAGGCACTCCACGCTCGTCGTCTTTCCCGCGCCGTTGGCGCCCAGAAGCCCGAACACCTCGCCGGCTCCCACGCAGAGCCCAAGGTCGCGTACGACGGGACGGCCGCCGTACGACTTCGAAAGGCCCTTGGCCCGTATGACTTCGTCCATGCCCTCTCCTCCTTCTCCGGTTCCTTCGTTCGTCCGGGTACGTATGAAACCGCAGAAGGCCCGCGGGCGCTCGACTTTTCTTGCCGTGCGGGGCGTGCTTACCTCCCCAGGAAGCGCTCCCAGGCGGGCAGCTCCGCCTGGGCCTGCGCGCGGCCGCGCCGGAAGTTCGCCTGGAGCCTCGCCCGGTCGCGCTCGGTGTTGGCCACTCCCTGGCCGTTCGCGTAGAACACGTAGGCACGGCCCTCCGCCTCCAGGCGCGCAAGGCGGTCGAGCTCGGCGTTGTAACGGCGCGCCCAGGTGTCCAGGGCCGCGCGCATGGCGGGACGCCTCCAGAAGAACACGTCGTAGAGGCGTTTGCGGCGCGTCCGGCGCCGGAAGCCGCGAGGGCGCGTGCACACGACGAAGAAGCGGCGCAGCCCGTCGGCCTCCGCGCGCGGCAACATGATGCCGGCGCCGTCGCCGATGCCCCCGTCGTACAGCGCCCGGCCGCCTATCCAGGTGGGCGGCAGGATGACAGGGTAGCTCGTGGAGGCCCGCACGTGCTCCATGAGCGCGTGCTCGTCGGGGAAGTCCGCGCGCGTGAAGTACGCCGTGGCGCCGCTGTCGCGGTCGATGGCCTGCAGCGTGGCGCGCGCCGGGTTCGCCTGGAAAGCCGCGAAGTCGAACGGAAGCGCGTACCCGGGACGTGCGAGCGCGTGGCCGTGCAGGGCCGCGCGCACGCCGTCCGCGCCCGCGAACGGCGCGATCCACCAGCGGAACGCCAGGTCGTCGAGCGATGCGGTGAACGACGCCTCCGCCCGCCGCACGTCGCGCGACAGGTAGTCGATCGCGTTCGTCGCGCCCGCGGAGAGTCCGTACACGTCGTCGAAGAACAGCCCGTTCTCCAACATGACCGTGAGAGCCCCGGCCGAGTACGAGTTCCACATCCCGCCGCCCTCGAAGATGAGCGCAACATCGCGCACCGTGCTCTCCATCGGGCCGCCCTCCCTCCTTCCCGCCGCCGGAACGGTGCCTGCGCGCCTCACAGCGCTGCGACGTCGCGGCGGAGCGCGGCGAGGTCGGGCGCCGGGCCCATGAGGCGGCGGTACAGGCGCTCCACCTGGCCGCGCAGCGCTATCTCGCGCGCGTCGCTCAGCACGAAGAACGACACGCGCAGGTACAGCTCGAGCTCCTGGGCGCTTTCCAGCTGATCAGGGTCGGCCGAAGGGCGGGCCTGCCGCTCGTCGACGAGGTCCGCCAGCATGCCCTTCGTCACGCGCCGCATGCGCGCAAGGCTCTCCCTCCTATCGCGGTACGCCCGGTACTGCGGCAGGAACAGCGCCGTGCACACGGCCAGCACCTCCGCGCACGCCGTAAACCATTCCGGCAGCGACCCGAGCTCCATGGCTCCTCCCGTCCTCGAGGCCTTTTGGCTTTTACTATAGGGGCAGGCAGGTAAAGGCGGCTGCGGACGCGGCCGGCCGTCACGCCGCTGTGGCCGGCGTGTTAGTAGGCAGGGATAACGGGCGGAGGACGGCGTGCGTGCATGGCGCGCCGCCGCGCAGCACGGGCAGGCGCACGGGCGGCTACCGGCCGAGCAGGTCGCGGCTCGTGTGCGCGATGCGCTCCGCAAGGGCTTCGGGGTCCTCGCGGCGCAGGCGGGCGATCTCGTCGAGGGCGCCTTCCAGCAGGCGGGCGAACTCCCCCGCTGGCACGACCGGGCCGGCCTCGGGCGGCTCGTCGGTTTCCAGCAGCAGGCGGTCTCGTGGGATGGCCTGCGCGTAGGCGCGGCCGCGCTTCGAGGCCAGCATGTGCGGGCCCACGGAGAAGAAGCAGCCGAGCTTCGCGGCGCGCTGCAGCTCGTCGGACGTGCCGGAGAACCAGTGGAGGATGCAGGCGCTGCCGACGAGGACGCCGTAGCGCTCGAGGACGTCGAGCACGGTTCCCGCGGAGCGCACGGCGTGGATCGAGAGCACCTTGCCGCCCTCCGCCGCGCAGGCTGCGGCGATACGGTCGAACGCCGCCACCTGGGCCCCGCGCGTCGCCACGTGCTTGAGGCCGAAGTCGAGCCCCACCTCGCCCACGTAGCGCGACGCGGCCGCGTTCGCAACGGCGCGCTCGACGGCCGCCTCGCCCGCCGGCCCTTCTTCCACCCACCAGGGATGCAGCCCCGCCCCCACGCACACGTTGGGGCACGGCGCGAGCAGCCGCGCGGCCCGGTCGAAGCCCGCAGGCGTCACGGTCGTCGAGAACGCGCCCGTTCCGCACGCCGCCAACCCGTCCGCAAGCGCACGGGGATCGGCGTCGAAGTCCAGATGGCAGTGCATATCGAACAGGCGATGCCTCATGCGCGCCCGATCCCCGCCAGCGCGCAGATCACCTCGCCGGCGATCATCTGGCCCATGATGGGCGGCACGTACGACGCCGTGCCGAGGTTCGACCGCTCGCGGCGCGCGGCGCCCTCGCGCACGGGCACGTCCACCGGCTGCTCGCACGAGTACAGCACGCGCAGGCTCCGGATGCCGCGCTTGCGGCCCTCCTTGCGCATGATGCGGCAGAGCGGGCAGTTCACCGTGTCGTACACGTCCGCCACGCGGAAGCACTCGGGGCGCAGCTTGTTCGCCGCGCCCATGCTGCTGATCAGGCGCAGCCCGCGCTCGTCGGCGTACTGCGCGATGGCGAGCTTCGCCGATATCGTGTCGATGGCATCCACCACGTAGTCCGCCCCGCCGGCGTGCGCGTCGAGGAACGTCGGCACGTTCTCGGCCAGCAGGAACTCGTCGATCGCCTCCACCTGCGCCGCGGGGTTGATATCGGCCACCATGGCGCGCGCCACGTCCACCTTCTTGCGGCCGATGGTGCTCGTGAACGCGATGGACTGGCGGTTGATGTTGCTCGCCTGCACCACGTCGTGGTCCACCACGATCAGGCGCCCCACCCCGCCGCGCGCAAGCGCCTCCACGCAGTTCGAGCCCACGCCGCCCACGCCGAGCACCATGACGGTGGAGTCCGCGAGGCGCGCAAGGCCGTCGCGTCCCATGATCAGTTCGAGTTTCGAGGTGGCGGTGTCGCCGGTTGCCGTCATGCGCTTCCTTTCTGTCGGCGACCATGGTAGCACGAGCGACCGCCGAGCACCCGCAAAGCCGCAGGCGCATCTTCGAGCGAAAAATATGCTTCAGCAACGTGGGGCGTGCCTTTCGCTCGAAGATTTAGCTTCAGGCGCGATCGGAAGCGCCTAACCCCAAACGCGCGAGGTCGGCGGCAAAGCGTCCGGCGGGCAGGCCAAGGCCCTCGAAGCCGGCCGCCTTGCAGGGCATCCGCTCGTTCGCCAGGCGGCACAGCTCCGCCGGGAACGGATCGCCCGCCGCGTCGAGCGCAAGCGGGAGCGCCAGCAGCTTGTCCACCAGCACGTTCATGAACGCGACGGGACGCCGGCCGTGCGTGCGCGTGACCTCGGGTGCGCCGGCGAGGAACCGGTACGCCCCGATCGCGTCCTCGTCGAACCCGCAGGCTGCAAGCGAGGCGTGCAACGCCGCGAGCGCGACGGCCTCCCAATCGCGCCAATCCCCCGGCTGCATGCACGCGAAGGCCGCGAACCGGTTGCGCGCGTTCGCCAGCAGCAGCACGTCGGCCCCGCCGAGCGCCGCACGGTGCGCCTCCCAGCAGAAGAGCGGCTCCTCCGGCTCGCCGTAAGGCGGCCGCGCAAGCCGCAGATGCCGCTGCAACGGTATGGTGATGCCCAGCTGCACCGCTCCGCCTCCTCCTTTCCCGCAGCGCCTCAGCCGCGCTGCAGCCACGTTTCCCAGGCGTCGGCCTCGCGTTGGGCCTGGGCGTAGCCCTGGTCGTAGGCGCGGGACAGCTTCGCGTGGTCCGTCTCCCGGTTCGATACCGGCATCTCGTCGGGGTGGAACACGCAGGCGGCGCCCTCGCGCTCCAGGCGGTCGACCTCGTCGCAGAGGGCGTTGTAGGGCTGCCAGCGCCCGATGGTGCGCTCGGCCACCTGCGGATGGGCCCGGAAGGCAGCGCGGAACAGCGCCTGCGCAGCCGGCCGCGGCGGCTTCTTGCGATAGCCGCGCGGCTGCGAGCGGATGACGAGGAACCGCTCGAACCCGTCGCGGCGCGCGGCGTCCAGCAGGATGCCCCGGCTCTCGCCCAGGCCGCCGTCCATGAACGTGCGCCCATTGATTACCGTGGGCGGCATGAACAGGGGCATGGTGGAGCTGGCCCGCACGCGCAGCATCATATCGCGCAGCGTGGGGCAATCGGCCTTCGTCCAAGCCACCGTCTCACCGGTGTCCCAGTCGAAGCCCTCGATGTGCACGTCGGCGTCGCTGGCCGCGAACGTGTCGAAATCGAACGCCATCACGGCGTCCGTTCCCGCCAGCTCCTCGGCAACGCCCTCGTACAGATACGGCGCGTTGAAGTAGCCATGCCCGCGCAGGAAGCTGCCCACGCCGCCGAAGCGCGGGTCGCGCACGAGGTCGACGAACGACGCCTTCGTGCGCGCGATGTCGCGCGACACGTAGTTCACCGCGTGGCTCGAGCCGGCGGAGATGCCGTACACGCGCCCGAAATGCAGCTGGCGCTCCAGCAGCGTGACCACGGCCCCCGCCGTGTAGCTGGCGCGCATGCCGCCGCCCTCGATGACGAGCGCGACGTCGGATATGTTGACCGTCAGGGTGCCCATGGGAGTATTATAGCCGTGCCGCGGGCTCTCCCAGGAAATGAGATACCGCGGCGTCGCCGAATGCGATGAGAGACGAGAGGAAACGCCACCATGGAGAAGCCGATTCTGTACTACTGGGCCCCGTGCCCCACCTGCTCGGTCCTGACCCACTTCGCCGACGAGCACGGCATAGAGCTCGACAAGCGCGACGTGGAGCAGGAAGCCCCCTACCAGGAGCTCCTCGAGCTGGGCGGCAACGCGGACCTCATCCCCTACCTGTGGGACGGCCAGCAGCTCGTCAACGGAAACGACGAGTGCCTGGCGTACCTGCGCGAGAGGTACCTTTAGGCAGCGGGCGAACCCGGGCAGGGGCGCCCCCGCCGCGACCTCTCGCGCAGGGCGCCCTCGTTCCCGCCGCTCACCGGGTTACGGCAACCGCGGCGCCGCCCGAGCTTTGGGTCGCCGAGCCTTGGGTCGAACTGGAGGGCGAGCCGCCCGAATTCGGCTGCGAGGCGGAATCGTGCGAGCCGCTGCCGGACTGCCCGCTGCCGCCCGATCCGCTGCCACCCCCCGTGCTGCCGCTGCCGGAGCCGTCCGACGAGCCCGACGAACCCGAGGAGTCGCCCGACGAACCCGACGAGCCCGATCCCGATGATCCCGAAGATCCCGAGCCGTCCGAAGATCCCTGGTCTCCGCCCGACGACGAGTTGCCGCCCGACAAGCCCGAGGACCCGTTCGGCGCCGCGTCCTTCGACGGGTCCGTCGCAGAGGGATCGCTCGAGCCCGAAGACGTCCCCTTGTCCTCCCCCTCGTTCGAAGCATCCCCGCTTCCCGAGGAGTCCTGCTTCTGGGCCTGCGACGACGAGGAGATGAGTGGCTGCGGCTTCGCGCCCACGCCCTGCCCGGTGGTGACGAGGTCGATGACGAGGGCGGACAGCGCCACAGCCACGATGGCGGACGCGATGGACACCGCCACCACGCGTCGCTGCAGCTTCTTCTTGTGCTCGCGTCGCTCGCGCGCCCGCTGCACCGTGGGGTCTTCGCGCAGGCCGGCGTCGTCGGCGCGCGGCGTGCGCGAGCGCCGCGCCGCCTCATACGGCCCGGCAGGTTCCTGCGGCGAGAGGCGCGCGGTCTTCTCCGCCTGCGGGAGGGTTGCCGTGGCCCCCGCCGATCCGGCGGCATGCCGGGCGGCGGTCCGTCCCGACGGGTCCGGCGCTTCCGCCTCCGCATCGTCCGAGGCGCCCTTTGCGGGAGGCACGTAGCCGGTCTCGCCCGGCTTCAGCTCGCGCAGCTTCTCGGCCGACGCGGTGAAGAACTTCTTGTACAGCTGCGATGCCACCGCCGACACAACGGAGCCCACGCCAACGCCTATCACAGAGCCGTAGATGCCTATCTGCGAGGCCAGCAGCATGGAGGTGACGGCTGCCAGCGCACCGGCAACGACCTGCGCGATCGACAAGTCATCGAACAGCCTGCTCCTCTTCGCCTTCCCGCCGCCCGCATCTCGCGCCATGCCGCAACCTCCTGTTCGCCTCGTGTCCATACGGGGCCCTCGCCCCATCCGAACATACCGCACCAGCGCGCGGCGGCGGCGTTTTCCACCCAATTGCTACCGGTCGGCCATGAAACGTTCTCACCGGCTCCCCAACATCCGCGTATGCGCAGGCGGCAGGCTCGTGGCGAAACCATGCGGCATCGGCGCGGCAGGGTGCTCGGCACGCCCCCGTCCGCCGGGCGCCGCGCTAGTCGCCCATGGCCATGCGGTAGAAGCTCGTGAGCTCTGCGTCCAGGCGGCGCATAAGCTCGGCGTGCTGGCGCGGGTCCTCGCGGAAGTCCGTCTTGTGAACCGCCGCGTTGCCGTATGTGCGCACGGCGTCGTAAGCGTCCCTGGATGCCGCGGGAATGTTCTCCTGGCTGCACAGGAAGTCGACCTTCTCGTTCAGCGAGTACGTCGAGCGGTTGTTCCGCCGGCAGAAGCACTCGAACTCGGCACCGCGACCGATCTCTTGGTACCGTTCGATGAACGAGTCGGCAACGACCTCGATGATCTTCCTCATATAGAACGCCGCTGCGTCGTACAGACCTGCGTCGGCGGCGCGCAGGGCGCGCTCGCGCAGCTCGTAGGCGCATCGGTAGGCGTTGACGAACACCGGGACGGGCATGTCGGCCCTCCTTTCCGGGCCCGGGGCGCTGCGGCCCCGGCCTTCTCGAACCGCCTTCGCGGCTCCTTCGGCTACAACTGCGCGGACCTTGGGCTGCGGGCGCGCGCATCGGCACCGGTCACTGCGCTCCCCGCGCGAACGGGTCCACGTAGAGGCGCATGCCGTCGGGCAGGCGGACGAGGCCCGCCCGCTGGAGGACGTCGGCGAACGGCGTGTCCAGCACGGGCCGGCCGTTGAACGACTCCACCACCACCTTCTTGCGGGAGCCCTCCGCCCCGTCGCGCCGCACCGCACGCGCCGCGTGGGCGACGAGGGCGCGGGCGGCCTCTTCGAGCGCCGCCTCGTCCGCGGTGAAGGCCAGCACGGAGCGCAGGCCCGCCGCCGCGTAGAGTACCGGCATGCCGTCGCGCACGACCACGAGGCTTCCCGGCCGGCGCGAGGGGCGCGCCGCGGAGGGTGCGTCGCCGCCCGAGAGGGGCGGCCATGGCAGGCCGGCCCCGAACAGGCTCGCGGGATCGTCGGCCGCCAGCACCACGCACCCCTCGTCACCGAACCGGGGTTCGCGCGCATCGTCCTCGGCCGCATAGGTGCGCAGCAGGTCCACCGTCTCGCGGGCGGCGAACTGCGCCGGGCCGAGGCCTTTCACGAACATGCCGCGCAGAAGGTCGCCGGCATCCTCCATCGACCGCAGCACCGGCATGAGGGTGCCCAGGCCGCCGGACACGCCGGAGAGCAGGGCAACGTCGCGCGCGAGCACGCCGTAGCGGTCGAGGATCGACTCCACCAGCGCCACGGCGCGCACGGTATCGTTCTCCGGCGACGGCGCGAGCAGCGACCAACGGCCCGAGAGCGCCGCGCCCGCAGGGCCGATGCCCGCGACGGAGACGCGCTCCGCGGCCTCGGCCCGCAGCCCGCCGGCTGCGGCGCCACGGTAGCGCGAGCGCCGGCTGCTCGCGCGGCGCTTCGGCACGGGACGCGGACGCGTGCCCGAAGCCGCCGCCTCGGCCGCGCGTACCGGGGCGAACGTGTCGTTCGTGGCGCGCCCGCTCCACACCAGCTCCTGCAGCGCCGCGGCGATGGACGCCTCGTCGACGCGCTCGGGCTCCATCCGGCGCCGCACCGCATCGGCTATCTGGCGGAAGAACAGCCCGTAGCCGCTGGCGAGCGCCTCCACGACGGCCTCCTCCACCGACGGGCTCACGGCCGGCTCCACGTCCTCCGCCCCCACCTGCACGGCATCGGCCTGCACGGGCGCGAGCGGCGAGTCCGTAGGGTAGAACGCCACGAGCGCGGGCGCCGCGGCAGCCTTTCCCGCCTTGCGCGCCCGCGGGCCCCCGTCCGCCGGCGGGGCGCCGTCCTCGCGGCGGCCCCCGCCCACACCACCTCGCCCGCGGCGACGAGCTCGTCGAGCATCGACGGCCGAAAGTCGCGCACCCGGCTGGGGAACACGTGGCCCTCCCAGGCCGCTGCCGGCAGAAACACGCCCTCGAACTGGGAGATGACCTGGGCAACCCCTTCCGCCCCCTCGAGCGTTCCCCCGCCCGCGCCCACGCCCTGCAGATCCAGCACATAGCGCGCGTAGGCGCTCGCAGGCACCGCGCGCACGGCGGCGCGCGCCTTCGCGAGCGAGCGCGACCGCAGGCGGCGGAACACCTCCGCCGCCACCCAGGTGCGCTCGGCCCCCGTGCCCCCGGCCGCGGCCCCGACACCCGCGGGCTCCGGGCCGTCCGCGCAGCCGAACCGGCCCTGCACGATCTTGCCGGCTGCGGCCAGGCGGCGCAGGCTCTCGCGCGCCACCGACGGCCCGATGCCGAGGCGCGTTGCCACCTCCGCCTCCGCGAACGGGCCGTGCGTGCGGGCGTAGCGCGCGACGAGGCCGTCGAGCGGGCCCGGGCCGTCGCCCGCGTCCGGCACCTCGAGGAACGCCGCGGGAACCCAGGTGGGCACGGCCGTGCCCAGCGCCTCGCGCAGGCGCCCCGCATCCTCCACGGCCGCCCAGCGCTCCACGCCGCCGATCACGGCCGGGAAGGCGCGCTTCGCGTCGCGCAGCTTTTCCAGCAGGGCGCAGGCCTCGGCAGGGGTGGCGGGACGGGAAGGCGCGGAGGCGGCTGCCTCGGCATCGCAGTCTTCCAGACCGGACCCGGGCGGTCCTCCCAGCGCCTCCAGCCGCGCGGCCGCCTCTTCCGCCGCGAGCGGGCCCAGCACGCGCAGCAGGTCGGCCGCGCCCTCCACGCCGCGGGCGCGGCGGTCGGGGGCCACACGCTGCAGCTGGGCCTCCACCTGGGCCACCACCTGCGGGTCCAACAGCTCGCCCAGATCGGCCGAGCCCAAGAGCTCGCCCAAGAGCGCCGGGTCCAGCGACAGCAGCGACGCCTGGCGCTCCGCGTGCGGCAGGTCGCCCTGGTACAGGTGCTCGCCCACGTAGCCGAACAGGAGCGGACCGGCAAAGGGCGACGGGATGCTCGTCTGCGCCTCCACCATGCGCACGGTGCCCGCCGCAAGCCCCTCCATGAGCTCGTGGAGCGCGTCCAGGTCGTACACGTCCTGCAGGCACTCGCGCGCCGTCTCCAGTAGTATCGGGAAATCGCGCTCGCCGCGCGCCGCCTCCAGCAGCTGCCCCGCCTTGAGGCGCTGCTGCCACAAGGGCGCCCGCTTGCCCGGACGGGTGGGCGACATGAGCAGGGCGCGCGCCGCGCACTCGCGGAAACGCGCGGCGAAGAGCGCCGTCTTGTCCACCCGGTCGCGCACGATGCGCACGAGCTCGTCGGGGTCGAAGGCGAACAGCTCCGCTCCCGGCAGGCGCGTCTCGGTCATGGGAACGCGCAGCAGGATGCCGTCGTCGGCGGCCATGGCCTGCGGGTCGAAGCCGAGCGTGCGCTCCACGCGGTCCTGCACCGCCATGGCCCACGGCTCGTGCACGCGGCGGCCGTAGGGCGAGTGCAGCATGACGCGCCAGTCGCCCGTCTCGTCCTCGCAGCGCTCCACCACGAGCGTCCGGTCGTCGGGCACGACGCCGGTGGCCTCGCGCTGCGCGCGCACGAGCGCGGCCAGGTTGCCCTGCGCGTCCTCGTCGAGGCCCGCGGCCGCCAACCGCTCGCGCAGGGCGGGGTCGAGGCCCGAGGCCGCATCGGCGAGCAGGTCCGCGCCGGCAGCGGCCCCGTCGTCCATGCCCGCGGCCACGGCGCGCAAGAACGCCCCGCGCGCACGCCCGGTCTCGGCGGGACGGCCCACGCCCTCGCCATGCCAGAACGGCAGGCGCGCGGAGCGGCCCGGCGCGGGCTCCACGATCACGCGGTCGCGCGTGATCTCGCTTATGCGCCACGAGCTGGTGCCCAGCGCGATGATGTCGCCCACGCGCGACTCGTACACCATCTCCTCGTCCAGCTCGCCCACGCGGCGCCGGCCCTCGTTGCCGTCGCCCTCGGGCAGCACCACCGAGAACATGCCGCGGTCGGGGATCGTGCCCGCCGCCGTCACGGCCAGCCGCTGGGCGGCGGGGCGCGGCGAGAGCTCCCCGCTCTCGCGGTCCCATACGATGCGCGGCGCGAACTCGGCCAGGTCGGCCGAGGCGTAGCGTCCGGACAGCATGTCCAGCACCCCGTCGAACGCGCGGCGCGGCAGCTCCGAGAACGGGGCCGCCCGCCGTACCGTGGCGTACCAGCCGTCGGCGGTGGCGCCTCCCATGGCCACGGCGGCCACCGTCTGCTGCGCCAGCACGTCCAGCGGGTTGCGCACGAGCGCGGTGGCCTCGATGGCGCCGGCGCGCATGCCCTCGGCCACCACGGCCGCGTCGATGACCTCCGTGCGCGTGCGCGGGTAGATGGAGCCCGTCGACCGCCCGCCCACCTGGTGGTTCGCGCGCCCGATGCGCTGCAGGCCGCTCGCCACCGACGGGGGCGCGGCCACCTGCAGCACGAGGTCGATCGATCCCATGTCGATACCCAGCTCGAGCGAGGACGTGGCCACCACGCAGGGCAGCTCGCCGGCCTTCAGCTCGCGCTCCACCTGCAGGCGCTTCTCCTTCGACACCGAGCCGTGGTGGGCCTTCGCGATGATCTCGGGCGCGCCCTGCGCCAGCTCGCTCGTGGACCCCAGGTCCGAGCGCAGGTGCGACGACGGTCCGCCGTCCGCCTGGCCGCCGGGCGCCATGAGGCCCTCGCGCTTCGCGTACAGCTCGTTCAGCCGCGCCGTGAGCTTCTCGCACAGCCCGCGCGAGTTCACGAACACGATGGTGGTGCGGTGCGCCAGCACCTCGTCCAAGATGGACGCCTCGATGAGCGGCCAGATGGACGAGGTGCCCGTTCGGCTGTCGGGCGTGGCTCCCCGGGGCTTGTCGCCGGCCATGAGCGAGCGCAGCGCCCGGTCGGACTTCCACGCCTCCTCGGCTGGCGCGCGGCGCGGCCCGCCGCCCCGGCCGGCGCGCGGCGCATCGGCGTCGGCGCCGGGAAAGGCCGGGATGGCCGTCATGTCGCGCACGGGCACCACCACGCGCACGTCCAGGTCCGGCCTTCCCGCTGCCGCGATGACGCGCACAGGGTGCGGCCCGCCCAGGAAGCGCGCCACCTCGTCCGCCGGCCGCACCGTGGCCGAGAGCCCGATGCGCTGCGCCGGGCGTTCCAGCAGGTCGTCCAGCCGCTCCAGGCTAAGCGCCAGGTGTGCGCCGCGCTTGTTGCCCGCGAGCGCGTGCACCTCGTCCACGATGACGGTCTCCACGCCGCGCAGCACCTCGCGCGCCTTGGACGTGAGCATGAGGTAGAGCGACTCAGGCGTGGTGATGAGGATGTCCGGCGGGTTGCGCTGGATGGCCCGGCGCTGGTCGGGCGTGGTGTCGCCGGTGCGCATGCCCGTGCGCACCGGCGGCGCGGGGGCGCCTTCGGCGGCGAGCCGCTGCGCGATGCCCGCGAGCGGTGCCTGCAAGTTGCGCTCCACGTCCGCCCCGAGCGCCTTGAGCGGCGACACGTACAGCGCGCGCACGCCACGCGGCGGCCTCGCGGAAGCGGGGCGTGCCTTCTCGCGCATGAGCGCGTCGAGCGCGAACAGGAACGCGGCCAGCGTCTTGCCCGAGCCGGTGGGCGCGATGACGAGCGCGTTCTCGCCGTCTTCCACCGCCTCCCACGCCTGCTCCTGCACGGGCGTGGCGCC
The DNA here is from genome assembly GCF_003340385.1 of Gordonibacter pamelaeae. Classification (NCBI taxonomy): domain Bacteria; kingdom Bacillati; phylum Actinomycetota; class Coriobacteriia; order Eggerthellales; family Eggerthellaceae; genus Gordonibacter; species Gordonibacter pamelaeae. The sequence continues at coordinate 230,901 of NZ_PPTS01000004.1, forward strand.
CGCCGGAAACGCGTCGAGGAACCACCCGCGCACGGCTTCGGAAAACCGCATGAGGGCGTCCGGAGACGGGCGGGCCCCGTCGTCCGCGCCCGCTGCAGCAGCGTGCGCGGCCTCGTCCTCGGCACGGTTTCCCTCGTCCATGGCAGCCCGTCGCCCCCTTCCGGCTATCGTCGTACGGTCCCGCCCATCTTACCGCATATGCGCCGCGCAAGGCGCCCTGTCACCCCGGCCGTTGCGAAACCTTTAGGACGCACGCGAGCACCTGCCGCAAAACGAGAGGAGGGGGACGGCCATCCGTCCCCCTCCAACCCGCGCCTCGCGGCCAGGCCCGCAGCGCAGCCGCAGCCGGCGCTTTCTCCGCAGGACGCCCTCTACGCCGCGATCTCGAAGCCCTCCGCGTCCAGCTCGGGCGCGCCCTCGGCCCGGCGACGCTCCACCAGCCGGCGCGCGGCGGGGATGGACGCCAGCAGCGCGAGCCCCATGACCACGCTCGCCGCGATCACCATGATCCACACCGGCGCGAACGACAGGTACGCGTCGAACATCACGCCCGACACCACCGCGCCCACGGCCGCTCCCAACAGCTCGAACGCCGTCACGATGCCCGTAACCGTGCCCAGATCCTTCTTGCCGTACTCCTTCACCACCATGATGGGCGGCGCCACCGTGCCCATGCACGTGGCGAACCCGAAGAACAGGCAGGCCAGGATGGGGCCCCAGTCCGTCGCGGGAAACAGCAGCATGACGCCGGCCAAAACCGACGTGACCGTGCCCAGGATGGTGCCCATGCGCATGCCCCAGCGGTCGTAGATGGCCCCGAGCGCCACCTTCGCCACGATGACCACGGCCAGGTAGAACGACCACACGGAACCCGCCCACAGCGTGGAGTGCCCGCCGGTCACCACCTCGGTGCCGCCCACGGTCACGCTCGTCATGTTGGCGATGGAGTTCGTGATGATGCACCCGTTCGTGATGCCCATGGCAACGAAGCCCACGACCAGCAGCCAGAACGCGGCGCTCCGGCGCAGCGCCTTCCACCCCACCGCCACCGTGACCGGCTCGTCGGGCGAGCGGTCGGCCTTCGTTTGCTCGATCTGCCCGGCACCGTAGGGCTCGAGGCCCTTCTCGCTCGGGCGCGTGCGGAACGCCGCCACCGCCAGCGGCAGGGCCGCCACGAGGCACACCACGGCCAGCAGCAGGAACGCCGCGCGCCAGCCGGACGCCTCGATCATCGCGCTCGTGGCCGGCGAGAGTATCACGCCGCCGATGCCCGACCCCGAAAGCGCGATGGACACGGCCAGCCCGCGCTTCAGCGTGAACCAGTTCGAGATGATCACCGACACCAGAAGGCGCGTGCCGGCCACCACCACCATGCCCGCCACCACGCACAGCGCGTACAGCTGCCACACGGCGGTGATCTGCGACAATCCCACGAGCACCACCGAGCTCGTGAGCACCGTGACCGCCCCCAGCACCCGCGCGGAGCACTTGTCCGTGAGCTTGCCGATGACAAGCGACGCGAACACCGCCACCACGGTGGTGATGGACACGCCCGTGTTGAACTGCCCCACCGTGAGGCCCAGGTCCTCCACGATGTGCGTCTGGAACAGCGGGATGCAGTTCACGAACACCGTGTAGCAGGTGGCCATGATCAGCAGGCCGCCGATGACGATCCACCACCCGTAGAAGAACTTCCCCTGCTTACGCCCCTGATCGGCCATGGTTCCTCATTTCCCCAACTGGTCGAGATGCCGTATGAACTCCACGTAGAACCCCACCCCGCGCTTGAAGCTGTCCACGTCCAGGTTCTCGTCCTGGCCGTGGATGCGGGCGCGCTGGTCGCCCTTGAACAGGAAGCCGGCGAAGCGGTACGTGCGCGGGCAGACGCGCGCGAAGTGGCGCGCGTCGCTGCAGCTGGACTGCACGTAGGGCGCGATACCGGCCTCGGGGTACACGGCGTTTATCGCGCGGCGCAGGTAGTCGAAGGCGGCGTCGCCCTCGAACGGCGACACGGGCGACGGCTCGCTCACCTCGAAGGTCGAGAACTCCGTGCGGCCGTCGAAGCGCTCCTCGATGCGCGCGAGGGCCGCCGCCACGTCCTCGCCGGGGTCCACGCGCACGTTCACCGTGGCCTTGGCCTGCTTGGGGATGATGTTGTGGGCCGGCGCCCCCGCGAGCTGCGTGAGCGCGTAGGTGGTGCGCACCATGGCGGCCGTCTCGGGGTTGCCCTTCATGATGCGCACCACCAGGGGGCGGAAGAGCCAGAGGTTGCCGAACACGATGCGCAGCGCGAAGCTGCCGTGCGAGGCCAACTCCCGCAGCATGGCCGCCACCGGGGCCGACAGCGCCGCGCGCGGCGGGTTCTTCTGCAGCGCGTCCAGCCCCGACACGAGCTTCGCCGTGGCGTCCTGGAGCGTGGGCGTGGCCGCATGGCCGCCGTCGGCGTTCGTGGTTATGCTCGCGTTGAACACGCCCTTCTCGGACACGCCCACCACGGCGAACGGGATGTCCACGCCGAGCGGCGGGTTGTCGATGACCGCGCCGCCCTCGTCAACCACCATGTACGGCACGCGCCCGATGCGCTGCAGGTGCTCCACCATGTGGGGCGCCGTGTCGCCGCCGTCCTCCTCGGTGTTCGACGAGAAGAAGTACACGTCGCGTGGGGGCGTGAACCCCTCGGCTATCAGGCGCTCGGCAGCCTCCATGAGGCCGGCCCACACGCACTTCGTGTCCACCGCGCCGCGCGCGTAGATGCGGCCGTCGTCGATGTCCGCTGCGAACGGGTCGTGCGTCCAGCCGACGGGGTCCGCGTCCACCACGTCGTGATGTGCCATGAGCACGATGGGCGCGAGCTCGCGGTTGGCGCCCTTCCACAGAAGCGAGATGCCGCGGCCGTCGATCAGCTCCAGCTCGCAGGCTTCGAACACGGCCGGGTACAGCCGGCGCAGCGCGGGCACGAACCCGTCGAAGGCCGTGCGGTCGGCATCGGGGTTGCGCAGGTCCCACACCGTGGGGATGCGCAGCAAAGCGCGGAAGCGCTCGACCGCAGCGTCATCGCCCGCCGCCGCGGACGGCGGCAGCGGATCGAGCACGGGCGTTGGCTTGAGTCGGGCGGCGTTCGCCACGAGGACGACCGCCAAGACGGCGACCGCCGCCGCCAGAACGATGAGAACAACCATGGAACCCCCTCCTTGGACGCCCGGCTCGTGCAGGCGACCGACAGCCCCGCCCCCTGCGGCAAGCGCAGGGGGCGGCGGCGATGCCTTGTGCTGCCGGCCATTATACGCCCTGCGCAGACGGTTGCCCGGTTCTTCTTGCCGCCAAGCCCCCGGGGGCCCGGAAAACGTCGCGCCGCCGGCGTCGAGCTGCGCAGCGGCTTCTTCGGCACGCACACCCCTTACGGCAGCGCCACCAGCAGGCCCAGGGCCACCACGGCTATGCCGCTCAGCAGGTTCACGGCGTCGTTCGTGACCCAGGCATAGCCCGACACGAGCGTGTAGCCTGCTGCGCCGCGGGAGGGCGCGGCCTCCACGAGCGCCCCGTCGGCGGCGAGGGCCGCGGTGCCGGCGCCAACCCCTGCCAGCGTGCCGACGTCGGCACCCGCGCCTGCGCCGCAGCCGTTGCCGGCCTCGCCGCCCGCGCCCGCGCCCGAGCCGCCCGGCGCGCGGTACTTCGCCTGCAGCAGCACGCCTAGGAAGCTGTCCACCACCGAGCCCACGATGCCGCATGCGATGACGAACAGGAACGCCGTCGGCCCCGTGGGCACCGCGAAGCCGAACGCATGGAACAGCAGCATGGCCAAGAACGCCGAGCTCACGGCGCCCACGGTCGTGGCCGCCAGCCCAAGGGGGCTCACACCGCCCGAAAGGCCGCGCTGCATGGGCTCGCGCGTGACGATGTTCACCGGCGGCTTGCGGCTGTACATGCCCACCTCGGACGCCCAGGTGTCCGCCGTGCTCGCAGCCAGCGCCCCGGCCGCCACGATGAGGAACCACGCCTCGCCGGTGGCCGCGTAGGCCAGCGCGCACGCAAGGAACGGAACGCTGTTCGCCAGCACCTGGCGCAGCTTGCGCGGGCCGCTCCGCTTCCGAGCCGCCTGCGCGCCGCCCCGCCAGCGCCGCATGAGCCTCGAGGCCACGTTCGAGCTGCCGAAGAACCACATGAGCAGAAGCCACAGCGGCCAGCCGCCGAACACGAAGGCGAGCGCGCCCACGCCCACGGCCCCCAGCGCCCCCGGCACGGTGAGCAGCCCGAGGCGCAGCGCGGCCAGCGCCACGGCGCCGGACAGGAGCACGCCCGCAACGGCCGGCGTGAAGGGGCCCGCCGGCAGGAACAGCACCGCGTACAGCCCCGTCACTCCCAGCGGCACGCTCAGGTTGTCCAGGCCCTCGGGCGATGCGGCCTCCAGCACCGTGGCCGCAACGGCCAGCCCCAGCGCGGCGAGCACGGACGCCGCCGCAACGCCCGGCGCAAGGCCCGCGCCCGGCGCGAACGTCGGCACCGCGCCCTCCCAGTCCACTGCGGCGGCCGCCAACAGCACGCCTGCACACGAGACGAAGCTCACCCCCAGCATCGCGGCGCTGCCTGCGAGCGACTTCCCGCCGCCCGCACCCGGCAGCGGTCGGCGGCCGAAGCGCCTGCCCAGCACGGCCGCAAGGCCGTCGCCGAACGCCATGCAGAACACGCCGAGCGCGCCCACGTACGGCGCTCCCAGGCCGAACGAGAACAATGCGATCAGCGTGAGCGACACGGCGTAGTACACGGTTCCCGGCGTGTCCTCCCCCTCGCCGCGCGCCATGAACGCGAGCTTCTGCTTGCGCCAGGCCAGCGCGTTCACCACGATGAACGCAGCCGGCAGCGCCGCCGCCCACCACGGCGACGTGAAGAACAGCGCCGCGACGACCCACCAGCCGCCCAGCGCCACGTGCACGAGCTTGCGCGTGCCCTCCTCGCCCATGCCGTGCCGTGCGAGCAGGCTCGATGCCGCTAGCACCGCCAAAACGTAGACGAGGGACAGCCCCATCCCCACGACGTCCTGCATGACCGTCACCTGCCTTCCGCGGCCAGCGCCGCCTTCTCGTCCCGCGCGAGCAGCGCCCGGGCCTCGTCCACGAGCGCGGCCGCGCGCTCCCCCCGTCACCGTGCTGCGCCGCTCAAGGCAGCTGTAGCCGTCGGCCCGCACCTGGTCTAAGATGCCCCGGTACAGGAACAGCGACGAGAGCGTGGGCAGCCGGCTGTCCCCGTCCAGCCGCAGGATGTCGCGCTGCAAGGGCAGGTACAGCTCCTCGGATCTCCGCGCCACGCGCTCCCACGCGGTGCGGAAGGCGGCGTTCGCCCGGCGCGCTGCCAGATCTCCGCGCACGAGGCCGGCCTCCTCCATCACGGCGGCGGGCAGGTAGACGCGGCCGGCGTTCCAGTCCTCGCCCACGTCGCGCAGAATGTTCGTGAGCTGCATGGCCACGCCCAGCGCCACGGCGTCGGCCCGCAGCGCGTCGTCGACGGGCCGCCCGGCGCGCAGCAGCGGCAGCAGCATGAGGCCCACCGAGCCCGCCACGTAGTAGCCGTAGTCCTCGAGCTCGCCCAGGTCGGCGGGCTGCCGGAAGGCAAGGTCGCGCCGCTGCCCCTCCAGCATGTCGAAGAAAGGGGCCGTGTCCTCGTCGAAGGCGCCGAACACCACGCCCAGCGCCCGCCACAGCGGCCCGCGCGGCATGCCGCCGGCGTCGAACCGCTCCAGATCGCGCTGCAGGCTTTCCAGCCTCTCCCGGCTGGCCTCCACGTCCACGCAGTCGTCCGCCGCGCGGCAGAACGCGTACACGGCGAACACGCCGTTGCGCTTGCGCGGGGGCAGAAGCGAGAACGCGCGGTAAAAACTATGCGAGTTTCGCCTGATCACGTCCTCGCACCAGGCGAAGTCGTCCGCGTGCTCCTCGAACGGGTCGCGCGCGGCGTACATCACGCACCGCCTTGCGCGCCGTTCGGCACCGCACGGACCGCATCGCCCGGCGCGCCGCCCGGCACCGTCCCGCCGCCCGCCGTGGCCTCGGCGGCGGCGCCTCGCGCGGCCACCACGGCAACCTGGCCGGCCACCTCCCGCTCGGCCGAGGCGGCCTCGGCGTCGTCGCGCAGAAGCTCCTCGGCCGCCAGACGCGCGCTCAAGAGCACGATGGGCACGCCGGCCCCCGGATGCGTGCTGCTGCCGCAGAAGTACAGGCCCTCGCACGCCTCGGCCTTGTTGTGCGGCCGCCAGTAGTTGCTCTGCCGCAGCGTGGGCCGCAGCCCGAACGTGGCGCCCCGGCTGGCGTTGAACCGCTCGGCGAAGTCGTTCGGCGTGAAGACGCGCTCGAACGCTATGTGGTCGCGCACGTCCTCGTACACCGTCTCGCGCTCCACCAGGTCGAGCACGCGCTCGCGATATCGGGCCACTTCTTCCGCACCCCAGCCCGGACCGCCGTCGGCCAGCGGCGGCACCGGCACCAGCACGTAGAGCGTCTGGCAGCCCTCGGGCGCGAGCGACGCATCGAGCGAGCACGGCGCGTAGCAGTAGAACGAGGGGTCGTCGGGGAAGCGCCCGTCGTCGAAGATGTCGGCGATGTTGCGCTCGAAGTCGGGCGCGAACCGGATGGAGTGCACCGCCTCCGCCGGGTAGCGCTTGTCCAGGCCCAGGTACAGGATGAAGCACGAGCACGAGTACTCCATGCCCTCGAGCTTCTCGTCGGTGAAGCGGCCGCGCGCCTCGCCGGCCAGCAGGTTCTCCATGGCGTAGGGGAAGTCGGCGTCGCACACCACGTAGTCCGCGCGCACCAGCTCGCCGCCCGCCACCACGCCGACGGCGCGGCCGTCCTCCACCGCGATGCGCTCCACGGGCGCCGACGTGTGCAGCTCGCCGCCCAGCTCCTCGAACAGGCGCGCCATGCCCTCGGCCATGGCGTACATGCCGCCCGGCATGAACCACACGCCGTAAAGGAGCTCGATCAGCGGGATGATCATGTAGAGCGACGGCCCCTCGTACGGCGAGATGCCGATGTAGAGCGTCTGGAACGCCAGCGCCTTGCGCAGCCGGTCATCGGACACGTAGCGCGACACCGACGAGTACGCGTCTCCCAGCGTGTGCAGACGGAAGCCGGCGATCAGGCTCTTCGGGTTGTAGAAGTCGGTCGGCTTGCGGAACGGGCGCTGCAGGAAGTTGTCCTTGGCGATGCGGAAGCGCTTGTACAGCAGCGCCAGGTACTCGAAGTAGCCCTGCGCATCCGCCTCGCTCACGCCCTCGAGCGTGGCCGTCAGGTCGGACAGGTCGTTCGACAGGCGCGCGCTCGCCCGGGCCGAAGGATATCTCCATGAGCGGCTCGACCTTCCGCAGGGGGATGTAGTCGTCGGGGTCGCGCCCGGCCAGCTCGAACACCTCGCGGTACAGCGCAGGCATCATCACGATGGTGGGCCCCACGTCGAAGGTGAACCCGGCGCCGGTGATGCGGCTCATCTTGCCGCCCACCTGCGGCTCCTTCTCGTACAGCGCCACGTCGTACCCGGCATGCCGCAACCGGACGGCCGCCGCCAGCCCGGCGGCGCCCGCCCCCACCACGATTACCCGTTTCATGCAACTCCTTAGCCGCAAACCGATATGCTATCCGGTTATGGTATGGGTTGCCGCGCGCACGTGCTGCCGGGCGCGCCATCGTAGGGCAAGCCGTTTCGCCTGCGTCAGGCACCCGTTGACGGACCGGCCATTGCGCCAGCCCCCGATTCGGCCGACCGGGCGGCGGAGCCTGTGGTTTCTGGCAGAAATAGCAAGCTGTTCGTCGCTGCATGCGGAACAGCCTCCGGGGTACCGGTCCGAAGAAGATACCGACCAGGGGAAACGGCGAGCGGCGAACAGCAAGGACGTTTGGAGCCCGGTCAGACCGCCGCCTCAGGACGAAAAAGCCCCGATTTCTGCCAGAACATCGCCCTCTCCGTGCGCGTCGCTCCGAGAGAGGCAGCGCCCCGCCTTGCATCCTCCGGCCGGCCCGGCGCCCCGCCTAGTGGCCGCGGTGCTTCCGCTTGCGCTTCGCCGTGCGCAGCTCGAAGGCGCGCCGGGCCTCGGCCTCGCGTCGCTCGCGGGCGCAGGCGCGGCGCTCGTCCTTGCGCTCCTCGTAGGCGGCGGCGATCGCCTGCTGGGCCTTCGTGCCCACACCGCGCCTGGCGGCTTCCAGCGCCTTGCGCGCCTCGCGTTGGGCGCGCTTCGGGTTGCGGCTGGGGGCCACGCCTTCGGCGCGCATCCTGAAGTCCAGCCGGCCCCACTGGTCGCGTACGAAGGCGAGCACGTCCTCGTCGGCCGGCTCGGGGCCGAACACGAAGCGACACGCGCCGTAGAGCGCACCGTCGCGCCGCTCGCATATACCCACCCAGAATTGGCCGTCGTGAAGTATCGTCAACGTCGATGAGATGCTGACCTGCATGATTCCTCCTTATGTCGTTGTGAACGAACGAAGAAGGGACAACCAGGAGGCAGGTTACTGACGGCAGGGAGGCGCGCGCCGAGGCGCTTTGTCAACCGGCGACGCGCTCCGGACGGCCGCGCGCCGCCCTACCGCACCCCGACTACCCGACGGGGTCGTGTTTTCATCTTCGTACGCGCGAGTATACCACGGCCCGCAACCCCCGTCCCGAGCCTGCTCGGTCGCCGCCTGCCGACCGGCGGACCGCCCACGGCGCGGGCGCGCTGCGGGCGGTCCTCGGCCGATCCGCCGCCCCGCTCGGCGCCCAACTGTGGCATCATAGGGGCCGACGAACGAACGAGGAGGATCGCACCCATGCCGAACGACAACCCCGCCGAGCGCCCACACCCCAACGACCCGCTGCACGGCGTGACGCTCGAGGCCATGCTCACCCGCCTGGTTGACAAGTACGGCTGGGACGAGCTGGCCCGCCGCATCCGCATCAACTGCTTCGCGAAGGACCCCAGCATCAAGAGCTCGCTCACGTTCCTCCGCAGGACGCCCTGGGCCCGCAAGAAGGTGGAGGACCTCTACAAGGGCACGACGTTCTAGCCATCCCGCACGCCTCCGCCGTCGCGAAGGACGTCCCCCACGCAAAAACGCCTCCCCCGCAGCGAGCGGGAGAGGCGCCTCATGAAAAGCCAGGCGGTTGCAGCGAGCTCGGACGCCCTACCCGTTCGCCGGGCGGATGTCCTCCAGCGGCATGGGAACGTCCGGCATCTCCTCCGGCTCGCGCGGCGCGCCGACGGCCTCCTCGTGCCCCGGCAGCACCACGTTCATCAAAATGCCCACGATCGACCCCACGGCCAACCCCGACAGCGAGATGGTGATCCCGCCCACCGGCACCACGATGGCGCCCGCCGCGCTGTACGCGATGCCCAGCGACAGCACCAAGATGAGCGCCGTGATGAGCACGTTGCGGCTCTTCATGAAGTCCACGTGGTTCTCCACCAGGTTGCGGATGCCCACGGCCGATATCATGCCGTACAGCACGAGCGACACGCCGCCCACCACGCACGCCGGCATGGCGGCCACGAGCGCCGCGAACTTCGGCGAGAACGAGAACACGATGGCAAAGAGGGCCGCAATGCGGATGACACGCGGGTCGAACACCTTCGTCAGCGCCAGCACGCCCGTGTTCTCGCCGTACGTCGTGTTCGCCGGCGCACCGAACAGCGACGCGATGATGGTGGCCAGGCCGTCGCCCAAGAGGGTGCGATGCAGGCCCGGCTCGGCGATGTAGTTGCGGTTGCAGGTGGAGCTGATGGCCGACATGTCGCCGATATGCTCGATCATCGTGGCGAACGCAAGCGGCATGATGGTGATGATGGCCGTGATGGCGAGCCCCGTGTCGAACGACTCTCCGAACAGCGAGAACACCGTGTTGTCCCACGCCACGGGCAGCCCGACCCACGGAGCCGCGGCCACGGTGGAGAAGTCCACCTCGCCCGCGAACGCCGCCACGGCATACGACACGATCACGCCCAGCAAGATGGGGACGATCTTCACCATGCCCTTGCCCCAGATGTTGCACACCACGATGACCGCGATAGCCACCACGGCAATGAGCCAGTTCGACGAGGCGTTCGTGATGGCCGAGGAGGCCAGGATAAGCCCGATGCAGATGACGATGGGCCCCGTGACCACCGGCGGGAAGAAGCGCATGACGCGCGCCGCCCCGAACACGCGGAACAGCGCCGACAGCACCAGGTACAGAAGGCCCGCGCACGCCACGCCCAGGCACGCGTAGGGCAGAAGATCGGCCTCGCCGTTCGGCGCGATGGCCGCGTAGCCGGCGATGAACGCGAACGAGGAGCCCAGGAACGCCGGCACCTTCCCCTTCGCCAGGAAATGGAACAGCAGCGTGCCCAGGCCCGCGAACAGGAGCGTCGCCGACACGGACAGGCCCGTGAGCGCCGGCACGAGCACCGTGGCCCCGAACATGGCGAACATATGCTGCAGGCCGAACACGCCCATCTTCGGCACGCCGAGCGGGCGCGCGTCGTACACCGCGTCCGGACTGTCCTTGGCCCCCATGGTCGGCACCGGTCGATCCTTGCTCATCGGCAAAACCCCTCTCGCATCGCTTTCCCCGCGCGCGGCGCCGCCTCCCGACGGCGAGCGCGCTCAAACCTTCGGTATTATGCTACAAGAAAGGCCCGCGGGACGCGGAAACGAGGGAAAGCGCCTTGCTTTCCCGTCGGAAGGCGTGCGCGGCGCGCCGCATCTGGCCAGGGGTATGGCGGATGCCATCCGACCGGCGGCCCGGCGCACCCCAGCCGCCCGGGCAACAGGGCGGACAGCGTCTGGGCAGCACGGAGCGCCTCCCGGCGACGTCGGCCGTCGCGACCGCTGCGCCCATCCGCTCTCGCACTCGTCCTTTATCAGCGGCTCGCCTTCACCGTCTTCACGATGGAGTCCACGGCGTCGATGGCCAGCGCGAGCACGATGAAGCCGCAGAACGCCACCTGCGCGTTCAACACCGCCCAGAGCACCGGCCCGCTCAGCGCGTCGCCCTGCGCGGCTAGCGCCTGCACGATCGCCGGGGTGTCGACCAGCTGGAAGCTCGTCAGCCAGAAGACGGCGAGCCCCGCGACCACGAGGTCGCTCACGAGCGTGACAGCCAGCAGGCGCGGCGTGTAGCGTCCCTCCACCAGCTTGAAGCTCTCGGCGCCGATGCACACGACCGTCCAGGCGATGATAACCCATGCCGACGAGCGGATGGCCTCGGCGTTGAAGGGGTCGAACGGCACGCCGTCGCCGCGGTGGCTGAGCGCGTTCAGCACGTCGGGGAACAGTAGGAACACGATGGCGCCCGCGATGGAGAACACGATGCCGGCCACCGCGTCGCCGCGCGCGGGGTTCTTCGTCTCGCGCGGCACGGGCGGCAGGTCGTCGAGCGAGCCCATCACCTCCACGTCCACGCCACGATGCGAGAAGAAGGCGAACAGCAAGGTGACGATCGCGAAGGCGAACACGAGCGCCGCGACAAGGGAGCCGATCCCTCCGAGCACGTTGCCGAGCACGCTTCCCTCCGCGCCCGTCGCGAGCGTGAGCACGCCGGCCACGATCATGCCGCCGGCCACGCAGGCGAGCACGATCTTCAGCACGTAGAGGTACTGCGCGTAGTAAGGCTGGCCGATGAGGCACGCGTCCTCGTCGGCGGTGTACTTGCGCACCATCTCGCCGGGGGTTCCCAGCTCGGTGAGCACGACGCGGACGTCCTTCGCCGTAGGCGGCAGGCCGCGGCAGCGCTCATCCAGCATGTCGGAGATGAGCGTGCGCAGCTCCTCGGCCACGTCGGCGCGCTGCTTGGCGGGCAGCCGGCGCGTGATGGCGTACAGGTAGCGCTCGATCAGGTCGTTATCGTTCGGCATCCTTGGCTTCCTTTCCTGGTTCGCGCCGATCGGCGCACAGCAGGGCATTCACGCCGCTGCACAGCGCATGCCACTGGGCCTCCACCTCATGGAGCACGCGCAGGCCCTCGTCGGTGGTTCGGTAGTACTTGCGCGGCTTCGAGCCGCCGTTGTCCCATTCGCTTTGCAGCAGCCCCTGCGACTCGAGCCGGCGCATGAGCGGGTAAAGCGTGTTCGCCTCGATGGGAATGCCATGGTCGGCCAGCGACTTCACCAGCGCATAGCCGTAGGCCGGCTCACGCAGCTGGCCGAGCACCAGCATGACCAGCGTGCCGCGGCGCAGCTCCAGCACCATGCTCGACACCACGTCGTCGTGCCCCATGCCCTCTCCTTTCGCTTACTGTGTGTTACACACTATAACATAGAGCACACGATAATGTGTGTCGCACACTATAGAATCTGCTCGGCCCGGCCGGCAGCGCGAAGATCAAGGGGCGCTTCCAAGCCGTCGGAGGGTCGCAAGGCGCTCTGCTCCTTGGAGAACGGTAATAAAATCGGAGAAAATTTCTGATATTTTACCGTATCAGGCAATCAAGGTCCCGAAACCCCCTCCGAAGGCGGAAGAACCGCCCATTCCAGCGGGAAAAGCCGCTTTCTGTGCGGGTAGAAGGCAGGTTTCGGGTGCGCAATCTCAAGGTTCGGTAATATATCGAGAAAAAATCGCAGATCCTTTACCGTAACATCTCCGCAGCCTGGTATACGCTGGCGCTTCCGACGCCGTCGGACGATTGCGCGCAAGACGCATGGAGTATACTCGTCATCATCGATACTCGACCCGTCAGCGAAGGGGGCAGCCATGCACCGCATGACCGACCGCGAATTCGAATCGGCCGTCGAAGAGGCGCTCGCCAACATTCCCGAACGGTTCCTCGAGGCGCTGGAGAACGTGGCGGTGGTGGTGGAGGACGAGCCCGACGACTACCATTTCGACATCCTGGACGAGCCCGACTGCCGGGGCGCGTCGATACGCGACGACGAGCTGCTGGGCCTGTACGACGGCGTGTCCCTCCCCGACCGCGCCGACGGCTACGACGGCGACCTGCCCGACGTAATCACCGTGTTCAAGGGACCGCACGAACGTTGCTTCGGCTCGCGCACGGAGCTGGTGGCGGAGATCGGCAAGACGGTGGTGCACGAGATAGGCCACTACTTCGGCATCGACGACGCGCGCCTGCGCGAGATGGGCTATTAGGCATTTCCGGAAAAGAACGTGCGGCCTGCTTATGCGGCTGCGGCGTTTCCCTTATAATTCCCCCAGAACATCACCGAGAACGAGGAGGACACCCGCATGGATCCCAACAAGCGTCCCGAGGACATGGAGCGCATCACCACGCCTGAGCTGGCCCAGGCGTTCATCGACGAGCAGGTGGAGGCGATCCGCGCCCAGATCGGCGACCAGAAGGTGCTGCTGGCGCTGTCCGGCGGCGTGGACTCGTCCGTGGTGGCGGCGCTGCTGATCAAGGCCATCGGCAAGCAGCTCATCTGCGTGCACGTGAACCACGGCCTCATGCGCAAGGGCGAAAGCGAGCAGGTGGTCGACGTGTTCCAGAACCAGCTCGACGCGAACCTCGTGTACGTGGACGCCACCGACCGCTTCCTCGACCTGCTCGACGGCGTGGCCGAGCCCGAGGCGAAGCGCAAGATCATCGGCGCCGAGTTCATCCGCGTGTTCGAGGAGGAGGCCCGCAAGGTTGGCGACGAGGTGAGCTTCCTCGCGCAGGGCACCATCTATCCCGACATCCTGGAGTCCGACGGCGTGAAGGCGCACCACAACGTGGGCGGCCTGCCCGACGACCTGCAGTTCGAGCTGTGCGAGCCCGTGAAGCTCTTGTACAAGGACGAGGTGCGCGTCATCGGCCGCGAGCTCGGGCTACCCGAGGGCATGGTCGAGCGCCAGCCGTTCCCGGGCCCGGGCCTGGGCGTGCGCTGCCTCGGCGCCATCACGCGCGACCGCCTCGAGGCGCTGCGCGAGGCCGACGCCATCCTGCGCGACGAGTTCGCCGCGGCCGGCCTCGAGGGCAAGGTGTGGCAGTACTTCGTGAGCGTCCCCGACTTCCGCGCCACCGGCGTCCGCGACGGCGTGCGCGCCTTCGAGTGGCCCGCCATCATCCGCGCGGTGAACACCGTCGACGCCATGACCGCCGAGGTGCCGGAGCTGGATTGGGCGCTGCTCAAGAAGATCACCGCCCGCATCCTGGACGAGGTCCCCGGCATCTGCCGCGTGGTCTACGACCTCACGCCGAAACCTATCGGCACGATTGAGTGGGAATAAAAGAATCACTGAAAGGAATTGGCATGAACAAGGAGACGTTCGATTACGTGGCCGAGCGCGTGGACGCGCTCGCGGATTCCGAATTCAGCACGCAGGTGACGAAGGACGCTGCGCAGGCATGGAGGGACGCGGTGGCAGCCGATTCGAGCGACGCTGCGATCGACGCGGCGACGAACGACCTGCTCGACGTCCTCGAAGGGCGCCCGACGACGATCGACGGCGTGATAGCCTTCCTGCAAGGGCCGGCAATCGAGATGCTCGGCGAAGACGCGGCCGCAAGCGCGCTTGCGGCACAGCAGCAGCGCAAGGAGACGGGCGCGAAGTACTGCGATTGCGAGGCATGCTCCGCAGCCACGGAGATCCTCGCCAAGTTCGACCGCATAGAGCTCTGATAGCAAGATATCGGAGCCTCCCACCGAGCCCGACAAACGATCACGAGCCATCGATGCGAAAAACAGGGGGCTGTGCGTCGCGACGCACAGCCCCCTGTCGCTCAGGCTTGCTTTACCTGCTTTCGAGCTACGCAACCCCCGCTGCCGTTCGGCTCCCGTGCGAGCGCCTTCCTGCGCACGGATGGGCATCGGAGCGGCGCTAGAAGACGGCGGTCAAGAACGTGGCCGCCGCAAGGAAGATTCCCGGCACGTTAGCCACCACGATCGGCCAGTCACGCTCCTCCTCAAAGAGACCGTAGATGGTCCAGAACAGGCAGTTGAAGAACGCTGCCAGGGGCTGCACAGGATTGCCAGGGTGCCCCGCCAGGTTGTCCATGATCTGCGGAAGGTAGGAGACGTACATGCACACCGACAGCACCGAGGCTATGCGTCCCACGATAGCGATGGGGCTCGCATGGCGCTTGATGCCGTCCCGATGCACCGATCCCTTCTGCCCCATGCGTCTATGCGTATCGGCCTGCGCGCTCATCGAGCACTCCCCCCTGTTCGCGGTTCGAAATCTCTGTGGCTCGATGATAGATCGAGGCTTTCGAGGTCCCCGCGAGCACGATGAACCGTGATGAGAAGGCGAACAGGGGGTAAGCGCGCCATTTACCCCGCTAAAAGCCGCGGAGCCAGTCCGCTGCCCTTGCGGCATCTACCGTGCGACGTCGAAAGGCGCAAGATTCAGCTGGCCCCTTCATCGGAAGACATTCCCGCCAGCTCCCGGTACACGAAGCAATCCGCCACATGGTCGTTCACCATGCCGATGGACTGCAGGTACGCATACACGATGGTGGAGCCGACGAACTTGAAGCCGCGCTTCTTGAGATCCTTGCTGATGCGGTCGGAGAGCGGCGTGGTGGCAGGGACGTCCGCTTGGGTCTCCCAGTGGTTCACGATGGGCTCGCCGCCCACGTATCCCCAGATGAACGCGTCGAAGCTGCCGAACTCGCGGACCACGTCCAAAAACAGCCTCGCGTTGGCCACGGCCGCCTCGATCTTGCGGCGGTTGCGCACGATGCCCGCGTTCGCCATGAGCTCCTCGACCTTGGCCTCGTCGTAGCGCGCCACCTTGGCGGGGTCGAAGCCGTCGAAGGCCTCGCGGTACGCCTCGCGCTTCTTGAGGATGGTGAGCCACGACAGGCCCGCCTGTGCGCCCTCAAGGATCAGCAGCTCGAACAGCTCGCGGTCGTCGTGCGTGGGCCTTCCCCACTCGTTGTCATGGTAGTCAACGTAGATCGGAACCTCGCCCGCCCACGCGCACCTGGTCTTCTCGTCCAAGCCGGAAAACTCCTTCTCAAGATCATCGGCACGTTGCGCAGCACCCTCGAAGCCCCGGCTGCGCCCGTCGGGCACCGCCGGGGCCAGTAGGTCTACTTCGACTCGTACAGCTCGATGATGGCGTCGTCTTTCACCACGAAAGCCAGGCGGTCGGTCTCGCTCAGCACTTCGGGGCCGAAGATGACCCGGTCGGCATCGGCCAGGTAGCGCTCCAGGTCATCCACCTTATAGGCCACATGAGGCTGTTTCGACAGGATCTCGGGGAAGCGCGTACCTTCTTCGAACTTCAGGTACTCGATCTTGTAGTCGTACTCGTCCACGTTCTCGTTCACCCAGAATCCGCCCCACTCGTTGTATACCATGTTGGGCTTCTTGTTCAGAACGGGGATTCCGACGTGCATGTACTCGGCGGCCATGACGGCGTCCTTTCTCTTCTGCGCGACGCGCGGCTACTCCTTGAAGAACACGGGCGTGTGGGCGGGCGTGTTCCACAGGCGGGCGAACTCATCGTCCCACTTGGCGAAGTTGATCTGGAAGCCGCCGGCCTCCTGCACGGTCAGGATCTCCCCCACCATGTTGGCGACGACCTCGATACCCAGACCCTCCAGGTATTCGACCGCGTCCTTGTACAGGATGAGCATCTCCATCATGGTGGTGGCGCCGCAGCCGTTGATCATGACGAACGCCTTGTCGCCCTTCTCAAGGCCCAGGCTCTCCACCAGCTTGGGCGCAACCATCCCGATGGTCTCCTTGGACGAGGCCATGGGCACGCGCACGCCTCCGCCCTCGCCGTGCTGGCCGGCGCCGATCTCCATGAGGTCCGTCTCTCCCAGGTCGCCGAACGACATGCCGTTCTGCGGATGCGTGGCGTCGGTGCTCTTCACCGTGATGGACGCCATATTGTCGGCATAGCGCTGTGCGATGTCCGCCACCTCGTCGAGCGTCTTGCCCTCGGCGGCCGCGGCAGCGGCGATATGGTACAGCGGCACGCAGCCAGCCAAGCCGCGGCGGTTGTCCTCGCCCTCCGGATCGTACCTGATCTCCTCCCCCGTCACCACTTGGCGCACGTTCATGCCGGCCTTCTTCGCAAGCTTCATCGCCTGCTTGCCGGCCAGCTGGTCGCCCGCGTAGTTCAGCGTGAGCAAAAGCACGCCGTGGCCCTTGTCGGCACGCTGCATGGCCTCGAACACGAGCGCCCCGTTGGGAGCGGCAAAGACGTCCCCGTCCACCTGGATGTCCAGCATGCCCTTGCCCACGAATCCCTTCTGGGCCGGCTCGTGGCCGGAACCGCCATAGGTGACCACGGTCACGCGATCGGCGTCGGCCAGGTCCTTGCTCACGACGATGTGCCCGTCGACTTCAAGCACGTCGCCGAAGGCGAGGCCCAAGCCGACCAGCTCCTCGTCGGTGATGGTTTCTTGCGCGTTGATGAACTTCTTCATGTGCTCCTCCTCACTCGTGACGGCGCGAAACTGACGCGCGCCTTGCTCAACCAGCCGGCAAGCGTCCCGCGCCAGCCGACCCGATTCCGTGCCCCGTGCCCTCCGGCAACGCTACGCCTGCGCAAGCCCCTTGAAGAAGCAGGCCATGCTGACCGCCCCGGCGTCCGGCGTGCCGATGGTCTTCTCGCCGTAGCTTTTCGCGCGGCCGAACTTCGATGGGAAGTCCTTGGAGCGCTCCGCTCCCGTGAGAGCCGCCTGCGCTGCGGCCTCGAACAAGGCAGCCTCGTTGCCTTCGCATGCCTGGATCGCCTCGATCGCGGGAACGAATGCGTCCATCAGGGTCTTGTCGCCCACCTGGGCGCCCGAGATGTCCGAAAGCTCCGCCAAGGCGTTCGCGAACATGGCCTTGAGATCCTCGGAATCGGCCTCGTTGCCTTCGGGGGCGGCTTCCTGCAAGCCGTCGAGCCACGTGTTCCACAGAGGAACCGCGCTCCCGCCGTTCAGGGTCATCACGGCCATGGCGACGTCGTCCAGCATGGCTTGGATGCCGCCTTCGGATTCGCGCACAGACTCCTCGATGGCCGTGGCGATCTTGCACATGGTAAGGCCGTGGTCGGCGTCGCCGAAGCGCGAATCTATCTCGGTCAGCTCGCCCTCCGCCGCCTTGACCTCCGCGCAAGCGCTCAGCAAACGCGATGCCAGCTCGTCTTTCGTGATCATGAAACGCATCCCCTTCCCTTGTGAAAAGCCGCCGCTCCCCCTGCCCTACCGCACGCAGCCCAGCACGCGGTAGTAATGCCGCAAGACCTCGCGCATCGCTTCGTCGCCCGCGCCCAGAAGCTTCAGCCAATGATCCGGCCGCTGTTCGTACACGGCGGCAAGCGCCGCCACGATGAAATCGGTGTACAGGTTCACCTTCGCAACGCCGCCTCGTGCGCATCGGGCGAGGTTCTCATCGCCCGACCCGGAGCCGCCGTGCAGCACGAGCGGCACGGCGAGAGCCGCCTTCAGCTCTGCCAAACGCTCGAAGTTGATGCACGGCTCGCCCTTGTAGGTGCCGTGCACCGTGCCGATCGAGACGGCCAGGGAGTCTACGCCCGTGGCTTCCACCAGCTGCTTCGCCGAATCGACTTCGGTATACTCGATACCCGAAAGCGCATGGGGGCCCTCGGCGTCCTCGGCGCCCACGTGTCCGATCTCGGCCTCCACGTACACGCCGTGCGCGTGCGCCAGCTCAACGACCTCCTTGGTACGGCGGATGTTCTCGGACAGCTCTTCGTTCGAGGCGTCGATCATCACGGACGTGAAGCCAAGGCGGATCGCCTCCTCGATGACGTCCATGCGCTTGCCGTGGTCGAGGTGCAACGCCACCGGAACCGAGGCCTTTCGCGCGTAGAACGTTCCCAGCGCCGCCGCTTCGTCGAGGGCCATCTGGTCGAGATGGACCTCCGCGAAGCTTAAGATGATGGGCGCGCCCATCTCCTCTGCCACGCGCACGAAGGCGCGGGCGGAATTGGAGTCGACGAAGTCGGGCGAAGGGATGGCGTAGCCGCCCGCTCGCGCCTTGTTCAGCAGGTCTTCCGAAGTAACGAGCATGGCGCCTCCTTTTCCCGAGCGTTCAGCGCGAGAAGGCGCATCGAACGCAATCGAATCGATCACTGCAAAGTATAGCGCGTCCACGCCTGGCGATGGCGTTCGCGATGCGAACCGGGCGACCAATGTGCGGGCGCCCCACCCCGCAACCTGCTTGCCGCGCCTCTAGCGAAACGTCATCCGGTACGCGAGCGTCGCGCGCTCCCCCGGCGCGAGCACGCGCACGCCGGGCTTCTCGGCCAGCTCGCGCGGGGAGAAGTGCGCGTCGGGCAAGGCCGACCACGGCTCCAAGCAGAGGTAGCGGGCGTCGTCCTGGCCTGCCTTCGTCCAAATGCCCAGGTAGGGGAAGTCCGGGAACTCCACCTCCACCTCGTACGGGTTCGCGGTGCTGGCCAACGTCACCCGGCTCCCCGGCACGTTCTCCAGCACGATCGTGTCGATGCCCAGCTGCTCGGGGGTCTTCGTCAGGCGGCCGGCCTCGAGCGGCACCTCGATCTTCGGCAGCGCGAGGATGCCCTCCCCGTCCATGCCGAACATCTCCAAAGCGTCCGCCCCCTCGAAGCGCGCGAAGTAGTCGGCCATATGCTCCCCCGGCAGCAGGCGCGTCGCGTACGCCTCGTGGCCGCCCAGCTCGAACGGCATCGGCGCCTCGCCCGTGTTCTCCACGGTATGCGTCTTCACGATGGTCGCGCCCTCGAGCGAGAAGTCCACGCGCAGGCGGAAGTCGAAGGGGTACACCGCCCGCGTCCCCGCGTCAGAGGCTGTCTCGAAGCGCGCATGCGTGCCCGACACCCGCTCGGCCGCGAACTCCCGGTCGCGGCAGAACCCGTGCATCGGGGCTTCCACGCGCTCGCCCTCGTGCGCGTACCACCCGTCGCGCAAGCGCCCGATCAGCGGGAACAGCAGCGGTGCGTGCCGCCCCCACACGGCCGGGTCAGCGCACCACATACGCTCGACCCTGTCGCGCACGACGCTCTGCAGCTCCACGCCCTTGCTTGATACGCGCACCGAGAGCGCGTCGTTCTCCAAAGCCATCACAGTCGCTTCCACCGCAGGCCGTCCTTCCCTCAACGTTCGCTCGGGAGATTATAGCCGCGCACGCGCGCTTCCGCCTGCGAGGGCCCCGCCTCACTGCTCGAGCGCGCAGATCAGCTCGCGGATGCGCGACTTGGCCTTCATGCGGTGCATGCCTCCGTAGCCGGCCCGCTCCGCAACGCGCAGCAGGTGCTCGCGGTACATCGCGACCACTTCGGGCTGCGCTATCTCGAGCACGGTGAACGGTTCGGCGGCATGCACGAGAAGCGCCCGGCGGCCTTCCTTCACCACGAGCGAGCCCTCGTACTCCAAAGGCCCGTCCAAGGGGACGAAATGGTAGTCGTCGTGGGCGTCCAGGATGCGCAGGATGTTCTTCAGGTGCGAGACGTACGTCTGCGGGGTATAGCACAGCGGCTCCGAGGTGCCCAGCGAAGAGACGAGGGACACGGTGCCGGCGCGCACCTCCTCGACGCTCGCAAGGCGGACGAGGTCGATGAGGTCGTAGCAGTCCCGCCCCTGCTCGAGCCGCACCACCTCCTCCCGGTACGCCGCGCCCAGCCGCTTGAGCTCGGGGTCCTCCGTGCGCGCGACGGCATCGTCGATCAGCTCGACGGGAGCGGTCGCGGCGGAGAGCGAGGGGAGCTTCTGGATGCGCAGGCCCGGGGACGAGACGAAGTACGTGAAGCACTGGAGCAGCTTGTCCGGCTCGACGTAGGCGTTCAGCATGGGACGGCACAGCGACAGGTAGTCGCGGAACTCCGCCTCGAAGGTGCGCAGCAAGCCAGGGTCGGTGGTCAGCATGGTGGCATAGCTGGAACGCTGCCCCGCCAGCGAATGGGAGGTGATCCCTATCCGGCCGGGCGCCACGGCGAGGGTGTGCCGGTGGAGCCGGTCGCGGATATGGGGGTAGTAGTACGCCTTAACCCGCCCGGTCAGGTAGAGCGGGACCCAGCGCATCAGGCACTCGAGCAGCTGGTCGCCGGAATAGAGGGAGGGGACGATATGGCAGATGCGCGCCCCGCGTTGCAGGCACGAGAGCATGCCCTGCTGAAGGCTGAGCAAGAAGTCGCCGTCCTCCACGAGCCAATCGTCCGACTCGTCGGCGACGATGCAGACCGTCCCCCGGTCCTCCTGGCTCAGCAGGTGCTGGAACGCCGCCCGCACGGCGGCGCGCTTCCCCTCGTTCCCGTAGTAGACGAGGTTGCCTTTTCGGCCGATCAGGTGCGGGGTCATGGCGGCGTTCGAGGCGAAGCCCTCGATGGTGAGCGCCTCGAAGTCGCGCATGAAGCCCTCTACCCCGTCCTCGTCGCCGCGCAGCCAGTAGAAGAGGAACTCCGCCAGCTGCTCCGGCCTGGCCACGAGCATGCGCTTGACGCCCGCCATCTCGGACAGGGCGCTGCGCTGGTAGTCGCTCGTGCAGCGCGCGGCGAGGAAGCCCGCCATGCGGCGCACCGTCTCCTCCTTACGGGGCGCGCCGCGCCTCCCGTTGCGCAGGCGGCTCACCACGGCCGGGTCGACCCCGAGCGCCTGGGCCAGCTCCCGGTTCGACGTGCGGGCCAGATCCATGACGAAGACGAGCTTCTCGTAGAACTGCATGCGCCTCCCCTTTCGACCGTCGCGCCCCCTGAAGAGGCTCGCTCAAAGACAATCTGTCACCACAATTGACATTCAACCGTCATCATGGGCATGGCAACTGCCCATTCGCCGAATTGTTCTACACTGGAGCCGCTGCGCGAGAGCCAAAACGTCAATTCCGATGATACCAAAGGTTGCTCGTGCAACAGGGAACGATCCAGGGAAACCAAGCGCGAACATGAACGGCGGTAAGGGTATGCAGGCGGACAAGAAGATTCTGGCAGTCGAGGCCGACGAGGACTGCCGAACAAGCCTCCTCCCGGCCCTGTCCTCGCGCTACACGGTCTTGGAGGCGGAGGATGGCGACCAGGCTTTGAAGCTCCTGGAGGACCAAGGCGGCGACTTCGCCCTCGTCCTTGCCAACGCAACGCGCACGTCGCCCGATGGGCAACCTTTCCCCGAGCGCCTCAAGACCGACCCGCGCTTCGCCTCCCTGCCCGTCGTCGCGATCTCGCCCGAAGCTGGCGAGGAAGAGGAGATGGCGGCCCTCTCCCATGGCGCCGACGGCTTCATCCCCAAACCGTGCCGCACCGAGCTGGCGCTCTGCCGCGTGGCGGCCGTCATGCGCCTGTGCGAGTCCGTCGCCCTGGCCAAGCAGGCGCGCTACGACGACATCGCCGACGTCTACAGCAAAAGCTACTTCTACCAGCGGGTTCGCGACATCCTCGTGCGCAACCCCGCCACGAGCTACGACATCCTCTGCTCCGACATCGAGGACTTCAAGCTGATCAACGACACCATCGGCATTGTCGCCGGCGACCGGTTGCTGCGGCAGGTGGGAAAGCTGCACGCCAGCCTGCTGGGAGACCACGGCATCTGCGGACGGCTCAGCGCCGACCGGTTCGCGTGCCTGATCGAGCATCGCGAGGACTACTCGGACGAGATGTTCACCCAGAGCACCGCGCGCATCAAAAGCGGCTTTGGCAACCGCAACGTGGTGCTGAAGTACGGCATCTACCGGGTCGAGGACCGCGAGGTGCCGGTGGAGCAGATGTGCGACCGTGCGCTTTTGGCCGTGCAGAGCATCAAGGGTCAGTACGGGAAGCACTTCGCCTTCTACGACGACAAGCTCCGGGACACGCTGCTGCATCGCCAGGCCATCACGGACGGCATGGAGCGCGCCCTGGCCTCCGGACAGTTCGAGGTCTACCTGCAGCCCAAGTTCCGCATCGCCGACGGCAGCCTCTCCGGGGCCGAGGCGCTCGTCCGCTGGAACCATCCGGAATGGGGGCTCCAGCCGCCGTCGGAGTTCATCCCCCTTTTCGAGCGCAACGGCTTCATCACGAGGCTCGACCAGTACGTGTGGGAACAGGCCTGCTCGCTGATGCGGCGGTGGGACCTCATGGGCTTTCCCCACATCGACGTGTCGGTCAACGTCTCGCGCACCGACATCCGCGACATGGACATGGCGCGCGTCCTGGGCGGCTTGGTCGAGCGCTACGGCCTCGACCCTTCCCGGCTCCACCTCGAGATCACGGAGAGCGCCTGCAAGGACTCCGCGGACCAGCTCGTCGAAACCCTGCACCGCCTCCGGAAAATGGGCTTCGTCATAGAGATGGACGACTTCGGCAGCGGCTACTCTTCGCTGAACATGCTCACCGAAATGCCGCTCGACGTGCTGAAGCTCGACATGAAATTCATCCAGACCGAGGTCGCGAACCCCTCGGGCGACAGCATCCTGGGCTTCATCGTGAGCCTGGCGCGCTGGATGGAGCTCAGCGTGGTGGCGGAGGGAGTGGAGACCCGGGAGCAGCTGGAGCGCCTGCAGGCCGACGGGTGCGATTACGCCCAAGGGTACTTCCTGGCCAGGCCCATGCCCGTGAAGGCGCTCGAGGAGCTGCTGGCCTCCCCGCCGGGGTGCGAGCGATGAGCGGCCGGTACAAGAACCTCGAGGAGATATACGCCTCCCCCACGCGCAGAATCCTGCGCGGGACCGACTGCGAGACCGGCCGGAACGTGGTGCTGAAGACCGGCGGGCAGGACTGCATGGCCCCCGAGGCAACCGAGCGGCTGAGGCGGGAGTTCCGCCTGATGCAGCTGGTGGACAGCCCGCACGTGGTGAAGGCCGTCGGCGAGATCGTGCTGGACGGCCGGTACTGCCTGGTAGAGGAGCACTGCCCGGGAACCACGCTGAGCCGGCTCCTGAAGCAGGGGCCGCTCGGCATGCGCGAGTTCTTCCTCATAGCCCAGCAGGTGGTGGCGGGCCTGTGCGACCTGCACGAGGCAGGCGTCGTCCACAAGGACGTGAATCCCTCGAACATCGTCTACGATGCCGAGTCGGGCCGCACCGTGCTCCTCGACCTGGGCATCTCCACGGAATTCGCGCACGAGCAGGCAGAAGGCACCAGGCTCGACGGCATCGAGGGCACGCTGCGCTACCTCTCCCCCGAGCAGACGGGGCGCGTGAACGCCGTGCTCGACCATCGCGCGGACTTCTACTCGCTGGGCGTCACGCTGTTCGAGATGCTGGCGGGGCGCTGCCCGTTCGAGTCGGAGGTTCCCGCCGAGATGGTGTTCGCGCACATCGCCAAGGCGCCTCCCAGCCTCCTTTCCCTCCTGCCGAACCTGCCCGCGCCGCTGGCCGCCATCATCGACAAGCTGCTGTCCAAGATGGCGAAGGACCGCTACGCGAGCTGCGAGGGGCTGCTGCACGACCTGGAGCGGTGCGCGGCAGGGGAACCGTTCGCCCTTGGCGAGCGGGACTTCGGCAGGCGCTTCGAGTTCGCCCACGAGCTGTACGGACGCGAGGGCGAGGTGGCGCAGCTTGCGCACGACTACGACGAGGCGGCGGCCGGGGGCAAGGTGATCGCCGCGGTGAGCGGCTACTCGGGCATCGGGAAGACCTCGCTTGTGGGCAAGGTGCAGGCGGAGGCGTTGAGCGCGGACGGCCTGTTCATCGGCGGCAAGTTCGACCAGTACCACGCCAACGTGCCTTACTTCGCGTTCTTCGAGGCCATCCGGCAGTTCTGCAACCAGATCCTGATCAGGCCCGACGACGAGGTGGAGAAGTGGAGGGCCGACCTGTCCGAGGCGCTCGGCGACGACGCGGCGCTTTTGAGCGCCAAGGTGGCCGAGCTGGCGTCCCTGACGGGCGCGCACGCGCTTCCCGAGGGGATGGGGGCCCTCGAGGAGCGCACGCGCTTCAAGGAGGCGCTCGCGGGACTCCTGTCGCGCCTGGCCGCACCCGAGCACCCGCTCGTGCTGTTCCTCGACGACGTCCACCTGGCCGACATGGGCTCGATGGAGATGCTGGAGGAGATCTTCAAGAACGACGGCATAGGCCACCTGATGGTCGTCGTGTGCTACCGCGACAACGAGGTGAGCGACGAGCACCCGATCATCCACAGCCTGGGCAAGATCGTGCAGCGCGGAGGGCGGGTCACCCGAATCGAGCTGAAGGGGCTCGACGAGGAGAGCCTGGCGCGGATGCTGGCAGACGCCCTAAGGACGCAACCGGAGCGAGCGCGCGGCTTGGCGGGCATCGTCAGCAAGAAGACGAAGGGCAACCCCTTCTACGCCAAGCAGTTCCTCCGCCTCTGCCATGAGAGGGGGTACCTCGATCTCGACCGGGAGGCGGGCGCATGGCGCTGGGACGAGGGAGCCATCGGCGACTGCCCGGCTTCCGAGAACGTGGTCGACTTCCTGGCGGAGAACCTGGACCGGTTCCCCGAGCAGACGCGGTCGCTGCTCTCGTTCGGAGCCTGCATCGGGGCAGGGTTCTCGGTGGACGACCTGTCCGCCGTCTGCGGCCTGTCCGACGACGAGATAGAGCGGAGGCTGGTGGCGGCGTCGGCCCAAGAAGCCGTCATCCCCACCGGGAAGGACCCGGAAACCGGCGCGCCGTCGCGCTACCGGTTCGCCCACGACCGCTTCCAACAGGTGTTCTACACCGCCCTGCCCGCGGAGGATCGCGCGCGGGTCCACTACCTGCTGGGCAAACGCCACGAGGAGCAGGCGGCGAGCGAAAACGATCCGGAGGAGCGCCTGTTCGACATCGCGGACCACTACGCGAAGGGCCTCGGCGAGGCGGCCGACGGGCGGGAGAGGCGCCACGTCCAGGAGACCCTGCTGAAGGCGGCGCATCGCTGCGGGCTCGTCTCGGCCTTCGACACGGCGGAGCGCTACCTGGAACTGCCCCTCGCGCAGCCCGACCTGCACGAGGAGGACGGGAGGGAGCTCCTCGTGCAGGTGCTCGTCGAGCACCACGCCGTGCTGTGCAACCTGGTGAAGCCCGACGAATGCGACCGGGCCTACCTGACGCTCGAAGCCATGCTGGACGACCCGGTCGAGCTCGTGGACAGCTGCTGTTTGCAGATAACGAGCCTCTCCAACGGCAGCCGGTACGAGGAGGCCTTCGAGCTGGGCCTCGCGCTGCTGGAGCGGCTGGGGGTCCCCTTTCCGCGCGAGAACTTCACGCAGGTGCTGGAGCAGGAGATCGACCTGCTCTACCGCGAGCTCGAATCGCTCGCGCGCGGCGGCAACCCGGACCTCCACGAAGCCGGTGACCCGGCAGAGGCCGCCATCGCGAAGCTGCTGTGCCGCCTGTGCGGCCCCACGATCTTCTTCGACGCCAGCCTCTCCTACTGGACGGTGATCGCAGCCGTGCGGCGCCTGATCCGGAACGGCCACACCCCGCACGGCCTGCAAATGTGCACCAACCTCATGATGCCCTTCGGCGCGCTGCGCGGAGACTACCGCACCGCCTACGAGGCGTTCCGCTCGGCGATGCGCGTGGCCGAGCGGAACCGCTGCCGGGAGGTCGTCTACGGCATCTACTGCATGTTCCCGCTCCACACCTGCCATTGGGTCGAGGACGTGGCCAACGGCATCTCCTATGCGCGGGAATCCATCGTCGGCAACGCCCAGATGGGCGACTTCGAGTACGCCTGCTACGGATACTACGGCCTGCTCATGGCCGTCATGGAAACCTCGTCGCACGCAGACGAGCTCTGGTGCGAGGTGGAAGCGGCCGTCAAGTACGCGAACAAGACCGGCAACCGCCATGCGATGGGCACGTTCCTCGGCTTCCAGCAGCTGTGCCGGAGCCTGCGCGGCGAGCTCTCGCTCACCGGCAGCTTCGACGGGGACGGCTTCTCCGAGCGCGAGCATGTGGCCGCCTGCTCGACCAACCGGCAGGCCCTGTGCTACCACCACGTGCTGCGCGCCTTCACGGCCGTCGTCTACCGGGACTACCGCTCGGCCTACCGGCTGTGCCGCGACGCGGTTCCGCTCCTGTCCCACGTGTCGAGCTTCTACCCCGTGGCGCTCCACAACTTCCTGTACTCGCTGTCGCTGTGCAAGGTGCTGGAGGGCAGCGAGGACGCGGGCCTGCCGGAGACGCGGGAAGGGCTCCTGCGCACCCTCGCCGACAACCAGGCATGGCTCGAGGCGCGCAGCGCCGACGCGTTCTGCAATTTCGGACACCTTCACCTGCTGATCGAGGCCGAGCGCGCCGCCTTGGCGGGACGCGTGCCCGAGGCGCTGCGCCTGTACGACCGCGCGCTCGGGGCCGCGGAGGGGAACCGGCGGGTTCTGCACCACGCCATCGCCTGCGACATGGCGGCCCAGCGCTACGAGCAGCTGGGCGTGCCGTCGGCCGAGGGCCATTACCTGCGGGAAGCCTACCGCCTCTTCGGATCGTGGGGAGCCGAGGGCAAGTGCGCGCAGATGCGGCATGACCATCCGGAGCTCGCAAGCGGCGAGGGGGTTGAGACGCGCCTCGTGCTGACCGAGGAGTCCGTGCGCACCACCGCATCGCTCGACCTGCGCTCCGTGCTGCGGGCCTCCCAGGCCATCTCGGAGGAGCTGGAGCTGGAGGGCATCCTGGAGAAGCTCATGTACAGCCTCCTGGAGTGCGCGGGGGCGCAGAACATCTACTTCCTGGCGAAAACGGACTCCGGCTACGAGATACAGGCGGAGAGCCATTCCGGCGCGGCCGACTCCTGCGTCATTTCCAGGCGGCCCGCGACGGACGCGGACGTGCCGCTCGGCATCGTCTCGTTCGTCGAGCGCACCGCCGAGACCATCATCCTCGACGACGGGGAGCGCTCGCGGCTGTACGGCAAGGAGGCCCACATCCGCGAGAGCCGCTGCAAGTCGGTGCTGTGCATGCCCGTCCAGAGCAAAGGCGAGCTCAAGGGCATCCTGTACCTGGAGAACAACCTGGCTGCCGGCGTCTTCGACCGGCGCCGCGAGGAGCATCTCGCGCCCATCGCGGCGCAGCTGGCAATCTCGCTGGAGAACGCGTACCTCTACGAGCACCTGCGGTTCCTGGTGGACGAGCGCACCAAGGCGCTCCGCGAGGAGATCAAGGTGCGCCGGGAGGCCGAGGAGAAGCTTGCCTACCTGGCGAACTACGACGCGCTGACCGGACTCCCCAACCGCCGGCTGTTCCAGCAGATATTCTCGCGCTCACTGCGGGAGGCCGAAGCGGGCAAGAGGATGCTCGCGGTGCTCTACCTGGATCTGGACGGGTTCAAGGAAGTGAACGACACCTACGGGCACGAGAAGGGCGACGCGGTGCTCGAGGAGTCGGCGAGGCGGCTGCGGCGATCCGTGCGCAACATCGACACCGTGTCCCGCATGGGCGGCGACGAGTTCGTCCTGCTGTTGCCCGACATCGAGGACGACGAGGCGGTGGAGCAAGCCTGCGAGCGTATCCTTGGCGAGATAAGGAGGCCCTTCCCCCTGGACGAGAACGTCACCGTCCACCTGACCGCGAGCATCGGCGTGAGCCTGTTCCCCCGCGACAGCCAGGACGAAGACAGCCTGCTCACCGGCGCCGACCAGGCCATGTACCGCATCAAGAGGGGCAGCAAGGACCACTACTCCTACACGAGGGCCCCCTGAGAAGGACTGCGACGCGCCAGGCTGCTGTAGGCGCCCCTCTTGGCGAAGTCTATATTTCTGCTCATTTTGTAACCTACCTGTTATCCAGCGGTATAATGGGTGCGAAACGACCGTACACACCGCATCCAACCGTATAGAATTCGCTCGCGCTCCGTCCGGGCCTCCAACCTGGACGGAGCGCTTTTTCGCGCGCGCTGGGCGGACCTATGACCAGAAGAGCAGGACATGCAACGCGACAAGATCAAACCGATACTTTTCAGCATCATCAAGCACTCCAGCAAAGAAGAGCTCAAGCGGCAGCTGCCCAAGGACCTCGTGTCGGGCGTCATGGTGGCCGTGGTGGCGCTGCCCCTGTCCATCGCGCTCGCCATCGCGTCGGGCGTGAGCCCCGAGCAGGGGCTCTACACGGCCATCGTCGCCGGGTTCCTCATCGCCTTCCTCGGCGGCAGCCGCGTGCAGATCTCGGGGCCCACGGCGGCGTTCGCCACCATCGTGGCGGGCATCGTGGCAACCGACGGCGTAGACGGCCTGGTCGCGGCCACTATCATCGCCGGCGTGCTGCTCATGCTGATGGGCTTCTTCAAGCTGGGGTCCCTCATCCGCTTCGTCCCCTACACCATCACCACGGGCTTCACGGCGGGCATCGCCGTGACCCTCGTCATCGGCCAGGTGAAGGATTTCGCCGGCCTGGCATTCCCCGCCGGCACCCCCACCGTCGAGACCATGGGCAAGCTGCAGGCCGTCGCCCAGAACATCGGCACGGCGAACTGGCAGGCCCTCGCCGTGGGCGCGGTGTGCCTGGCCATCCTCTTCGTGTGGCCCAAGGTGAGCGCGCGCATCCCCGGGTCACTGGTGGCGCTCGTCGCGGGCGTCGCCATGGTGAGCGGCCTTGGCATGCAGGCAAGCACCATCGGCGACCTGTACACCATCAGCAGCAGCCTGCCCGCGCTCCACGTTCCCCAGCTAAGCGTTGAGCTGCTAAGCGACCAGCTGCCGAACGGCATCACCATCGCCATCCTGGCGGCCATCGAGTCGCTTCTGTCCTGCGTCGTGGCCGACAGCATGATCAGCTCGCACCACCGCAGCAACATGGAGCTGGTGGCGCAGGGCGTGGGCAACATCGGCTCGGCGCTGTTCGGCGGCATCCCCGCCACCGGCGCCATCGCCCGCACCGCGGCGAACGTCAAGAACGGCGGCCGCACCCCCGTGGCCGGCATGACCCACGCGCTCGTGCTGCTCGCCGTCCTGGTGTTCTTCATGCCCTACGCCGCGCTCATCCCCATGCCCACCATCGCGGCCATCCTGCTGCACGTGGCCTACAACATGTCGGGCTGGCGCAACTTCGTGCACCTGTGCAGGACGGCCTCGCGCGGCGCGGTGGCCACGCTGCTGCTCACCTTCGCGCTCACCGTCGTGTTCGACCTGGTGGTGGCCATAGGCGTGGGCATGCTGATCACGGTCGTCCTGTTCATGAAGACCGTGAGCGAGGAGACCGAGGTGCGCGGCTGGAAGTACTACTGCGACGAGGACTCGGAGGTCACGCACCTGCGCGAGCTGCCCGCGAGCGTGCGCGTGTACGAGATCAACGGCCCCATGTTCTTCGGCATGTCGGACCGCATCTCCGACATCTCGGTCAAGGAGTTCACGAAGTACCTGATCATCCGCATGCGCGGCGTGCCCTCGCTCGACTCGACGGGCATGAACGCGCTCGAGAACCTCTACGAGTACTGCCGCGAGAACGGCGTCAGCCTCATCTTCTCGCACGCGAACGAGCAACCGATGAAGACCATGCGCCGCGCAGGCTTCGTGGACCTCGTGGGCGAGGACCACTTCCGCGCCAACATCGACGATGCCATAGCCTACGCGCGCGAGCTTCTGGGCGAGGAGAGGAAGGCGGCGTAGGCGGCTCAAAGCCAGGGGACGACAAGGGTGCGCACGACGCTGTCGACGCGCATCATGTCCATATCGTTCCCGCTCGCATAGAGGTAGATGATGTTGCGCCATTCCACGATGCCCGCCGCCTCGTAGGCACTGCGCTTGCGCTTGTGGCTCTCGACGTAGGCCGGGTCGTCCATCATACCGCAGAATTCCAGGTAGAACTCCTTGCCGCCCGCGCCCTCGAACGTGAAGTCGGGATGGAAGGTCATGTGGCCCACCTGGAGCTCCTGCTCGTAGCGGAAGGGGATCCCGTAGCTGTAGAGCGTCTCGGCGATGAGGACCCCGGCTTTCGAACGCATGCGCTCGCCCCGCGACGTGCGCAGGGTGCGGCCCTCGGACAGGTAGCCGCTCGGCTCGAGCTCCTGGATGCCCCATTGCGCATGGGAGGCGATGCGCTGCTCGTCGGTCGCGTCGAGGGAGAGGGCCACCATGTCCACAAGGGGATGGTAGAACGCGTCGAGGGGCAGGTCCCGGTAAGCCGAGGACAGGCTTCCCACCACTTCCTCGGGGTCGAAGCGCCTGTAGCGGCGCACGGCGCGCTCGAGCGTGCGCACGTCGTGGTCGATGACGGCCAAGGCCTTGCGCAGGTACTCCTTGCGCGCGTAGGTCGCCACGAGCTCCGGCCGCCGCGTGATGCCGCGCCGCACGGCGCGCTCGCCGTCGCGCACCTCAACGTAGTAGCGCTCGCCGTCGGCCGCCTTCACATGGACGAGCTTGCCGTCGGGCATCTCCTCGAGCTCGAACCCGTAGCGCGCACGCGCCTCCTGGAGCTGGGCGAGGGCGCTTTCAAGCTGCTGGAAGATCATACCGCGCCCCTTTCTCGGAATACGGTAATAAAATCGAGAGAAATTTCCGATATTTTACCGTATCGGGCGAGAAACGCGCCGAAATCCTTCCCGAAGGCGCAATTCCGACCCGAAACCGGTCATCAGGCGGTCAAATCGCGGATTTCGAGCGAGAAACCGCAAAGATCGGTAAAATATCGAGAAAAATTCCTGAATTCATTACCGTATTCTGCCCACCCCGATGCCAAGAACCTGTGCTCTATGGGAGCGCCCTCGCAGCGCCGAGGGTCAATCGCCCTCGCAGCCCCCGTTTCGCCTGCGGCGGAGCGCGAAATCCCCCACAAGGCCCCTGTCGAAACAGTGCGCGTGCTACCATGTGTCTATCACCTTGCCAATCATGATAACGTGATCGACCTTCAAGCACGGAGAGCCGCACCTCCGCGCCTGAACGCGCGCGTAGAGGGGACGACGTTATGAAGCAGAGCACGAGCGCATCAACCTGGCTGTCCAGATTTACCGCCATCATCCTGACCTCATTGATGACGTTGCTCTTCGCAATAACCATCAACAACATGATGACCATAGGCTCCCAGGTAGACCGCACCAAGAACGGCCCCTACCCCGTGTCCGTGGCGGCAGGGCGCGTGGAGACGCTGCTCGTGCAGTGCCGAACCCTTGCCGACCGGCCGCTGTTCGCACGTGCAGAAAGCGCTATCGACGACATCGAGCGCTCCTATGCCGCAGCCGACGCCGACTTGCACGAGAAGATATCTTTCATAGCCGCCGCGCACGACGCCGACCTCGACGCCGCCCGCAAGCTGGAGCAAGGCTACGAGTCCCTCGACACCATGCAAAAGGAGTACGTTGCCCTGTGCCGCAACGCCAGCGCAACCGACGAGCAGATTGCAGCCTTCGTGAACAACACCATCGATCCGGCCGTGAACGACCTCCTGCGTATAAACTCGGGCATCTTGGACGAGTCGACCGAGGCGGTGGGGCAGCTCTACAACGTGGTAACGGACAGGGGGCGGCAAACAGTAGGCTGGGCGGTGGTGCTCATGGCAGGGGTGGCCGTGTCGCTGGCAGTGTACCTTGCGCTCATGTACCGCAACCGCAAACGGGAGGACCGCCTCAAGGCCGACCTGCGGGAAGCGCTCTCCCTCGCGCAAATCGCCAGCGCCGCGAAGTCGCAGTTCCTCTCCAACATGTCCCACGACATCCGCACGCCCATGAACGCCATCGTCGGCCTCACCACCATCGCGAAGGCCCACCTGCACGAGCCCGAGCGCATGGCCGCCTGCCTCGACCGCATCCAGTCGTCATCGCGGCACCTTCTAAGCCTCATCAACGACGTGTTGGACATGGGCAAGATAGAAAGCGGCAAGATCGTCCTCAACGAGGACCGCTTCAGCTTCCCCGACTTCGTCAACGGGGTCATCGCCATCGCCCAGCCCCAGGCCAAGGCGAAGAACCTGTCGCTCGACATCACCTTGGGCACCATTCAGCAGGAAAACGTGGTGGGCGATGCCATGAGGCTGAACCAAGCGCTCATCAACCTGGTGAGCAACGCCGTCAAGTACACGCCCGACGGCGGGTCGATCCGCCTCTCGTTGAGCGAGAGGCCGTCGCACAGGCCCGGCTGCCACGACTACCGCTTCGTGGTGCAGGACACGGGCCTGGGCATGTCGCCGGAATTCCTGGAGCGCCTGTTCGACCCCTTCGAGCGGGAGGAGAGCGACGCCACGAAGCGGATCGAGGGCACCGGTTTGGGCATGGCCATCACGAAGAACGTCGTGGACATGATGGGAGGCTCCATCGAGGTGGAAAGCACCCCGGGCGAGGGGTCCACCTTCATCATGACGGTGCCCCTCCAGCCCCTCGACGAGGAGGAGGACTTCTCCCTCGAAGGCCTGGAGGAAGCTCGCGTGCTGTTGGTGGACGACGATCCGGACGTGATCGAGGGCACGCTGCTTATCCTGGACGAGCTCGGCCTGTGCGGCGACGCGGCCTCGTCGGGCTTCGATGCCGTGCCGCTGGTCGAACGCGCTCACCATGAGGGGCATGACTACCGCTTCATCATCGTGGACTGGGTCATGCCGGGCATGGACGGCATCGAGACCATCCGCCGCATCCGCTCGGAAGTGGGCGACTCCACGCCCATCGTGCTGCTGACCGCCTACGATTGGCACGAGATAGAAGAGGAGGCGCGTGCTGCCGGCGTATCGGCTTTTGTATCGAAGCCCCTGTTCAAATCGCGCCTTCACCACGTGCTGAAGCTTTTCTCCCACCCGAGCGGCCCCGCCGAGAACCCTTGCCCCCCAACCGAGGTGCACCTTGAGGGACGCGTGCTGGTGGTGGAGGACAACCTGCTGAACCTCGAGATAGCCACGGAGCTCATTCAGGGCCTGGGCGCCGACGTCGACCAGGCGATCAACGGGCAGAAGGCCGTCAACGCCATGGCGAACACCCCGGAGGGATACTACGACCTCGTGTTCATGGACATGCAGATGCCGGTCATGGGCGGCGTCGAGGCAACCCGCGCCATACGCGAGCAAGAGCGCACAGGCGGGCGCAAGCCCGTGCCCATCGTGGCCATGACGGCCAACGCCTTCAACGAGGACCGCGAGCGCGCCCTCGCCGCCGGCATGGACGGCTTCATGACCAAGCCCATCGACCTGGCAAAGCTCAAGCGCATCCTCGAGGAGTACCTGGCGAAGCCGTAAGGGGCAGGCGCAAGGCGTCGTGCCGACCGGCACGCCGACAGCCGACGCCCGCGCTGCCGCCTTCTAGTTGGCGCCCTCGGCAATCTCGCCGGTGCGGTACGCCCTAAGCAAGCGCTCCAACTCCGCGATCTGCCGCTTCAGCTCGGCGCCGGTGTCGGTGTCGGCCACCAGCGTGCGCTTGTCCGGCTGCTCCACCACGCTGCGCGACGAGTGGATGTCCAGCTCCCGCTCCACGGCGGCCTGGGCGGACTCCAAGGGCTCGTGCGCCGCCAGCACGAAGCCGTACGAGTTCGATATCAGCGTGTAGCCGGCGATGCCGGTGGTGGGCTGGTAGGCCTTCGAGAAGCCGCCGTCTATGGTGAGCACGCGCCCGCCGCACTTCACCGGGTCCTCGCCGTCCTTCACCTTCACCGGCACGTGCCCGCACACGATGCGCGACGTCTCGGGGTCCAGCCCGAAGTCCTCGAAGATGCCCGCCATCACCTGCTCGTCGTTGAGATAGGTGTAGAACGGGTTCTTGACCTCCTTGCGCGCCTCCTTCTCGGCGATGAGGTACAACTCGAACGTGGCCATCTTGCTCTTCGCGAACAGGGGCGAGCCCTCCCCCAGCCACATGTACCACAGAAGGTCGCGGCCGCGCTTGCGCATCGCGGGGTCAGGGTCGTTGAACGCCGCGCGCACGTAGCGCTCCATGACGTCGTAGAGCGCCCGGCCCTTGAGCTTCTCGCCGAACACGTCCGTCTCCATGAGCGAGCCGTCGGCGTTGAGCGGAACGCACGCATGGAAGAGCAGGCTGCCGTTGTACACCTTGTACAGGCTGCCCGCCTCCAGGAAGAAGTGCATGTGGCGCTGCAGCTTCTCGCAGCCGGTGAACGCCTGCTCGAGGCGCTGCATGACCTCCTCTTCCTCGGGTGTGAGGCGGTAGGGGTCGGCCGGGTCCACCGTGGGGAACACCGTGTCGGTGAGCGCGTACTCCACGCCGTCGAGCATCACCGTGCCGCGCTCGTAGTCGATCTTGTCCAGTAGTTTGCGATCCTCAAGGCCGAAGCCGGGGTTCTCGTCGATGAGCTGGGCCTCCACCTTGAACTGGAGGATGGCCATGGCCTTCTGGATCTTGACGTTCATCTCCAGCTCCTGCGGCGGCAGGTCGGGGCTGCCCTTGAGGCCGAAGCCGACGCAGGGGTCGTCGGCGTAGGCGCTCGTCGCGAACGCCGCGAGCGGCAGGATGTTGATGCCGTAGGCGTCCTCCAGGATGGACAGGTTACCGTAGCGCGCGCAGTTGCGCACCACGTGCGCGATGCAGCCGCGCTGGCCGAGCGCGGCGCCCATCCACACGATGTCGTGGTTGCCCCACTGGATGTCGAGCGAATGGTAGCCCGCGAGCGCGTCCATGATGACGTCCGGGTACGGCCCGCGGTCGTAGATGTCGCCGACGATGTGCAAATGATC
This sequence comes from Gordonibacter pamelaeae, assembly GCF_003340385.1. NCBI lineage: Bacteria > Bacillati > Actinomycetota > Coriobacteriia > Eggerthellales > Eggerthellaceae > Gordonibacter > Gordonibacter pamelaeae. The sequence goes on from NZ_PPTS01000004.1 coordinate 266,227, forward strand.
GATGGCGAGGCGCTGGACGAGCAGGCACAGCGCCTCGATGAGCGCGCCCACGCGGTCCGTGCGGATAACGGCGTCGATGATGGCCGCGTAGTAGGCCCGCTTGTCCACGCCGTCGCGATCCTCCGTCATGAGCTCCTCGATGAGGTAGGCGAAGTCCTCCGGCAGCGCCTTGCGCACGCGCGAGCGCGTGTACTTCTGCGCCGCGCGCTTGCACACGGCCACGAGGCGCGGCAGCGTCTCCTCGTACCAGGCCTGGGCGTCGTCGGTTTCCGCCAGCTCAAGCTCCATCTTCTCGCGCGGGTAGTAGATGAGCGTGGCGAGCGAGCGCTTCTCCGCATCGCTTAGCGTGTCGCCGAACACGTCGTCGATCTTGAGGCGGATGGAGCCCGAGCCGTTGCGCAGGATGTGCGAGAACGCCTCGTACTCGCCGTGGATGTCCGAGGCGAAGAACTCGGTGCCCTTCGGCAGGTTCAATATGGCGCTTAGGTTGATGATCTCCGCCGAGGCCTTGGCAGCCGTGGGAAACGATCGCGAGAGCAGTTCCAGGTAGCGCTTTTCCATCGCGTCCATGCAAATCCTCCTCGAGGAAAAATAACCGCCGTTCAAAGTAACTATCTATCATATCAGCTTGACGCGGAATTGAGCGGTCGCCGAACGACCGGATGCAAAACATCGGCGGACACGTATTTCCGCGCACACCATCGTCGCGCGCGAGGGCACCCTTGCCGTCTTGCCAGCTCACAAGCCGAGCAAAAAAGAGAAATTGATCCGGTTTATCAATGTCATGGATATCTTTATGGGGTAAAGTATCTGTTGCTATTCGGTTGACGATCTGGTACACGGAACAAAAAACGGGGATAACAAAGCGGGGGCGACGATGGAGCATTGCTACGAGGAGATGGGCGCAGATTACGCCGAGGCGATCCGAAGGATAGGCAGCGACGAACGCATTCGGAAGTACCTGGGCATTCTACGACGCGACGACTCCATGGACATCCTGCGCCGAGCCCTCCTTGAAGGGGATGTTGACACCGCCTTCCGCGCAGCCCACACCATCAAGGGCTCCGCACTCAACCTCGGCCTGTCCCCGCTGACTGACAGCTCGTCCAGGCTCACCGAAGCCCTTCGCTCGAAGGCGTCAAGCGAGACCATCGCGCCCCTGCTGGAGGAGACAGAGCGGGCATATGGGAAGACGATAGCCTGCATCGACAAGCTGTCGAGCCGGGTGGAAGGGGGCCAAGCATGAGGAAGCGCAGCCAGATCCTCATCGTGGACGACTCCGAGCTGAACCGCTCCATGCTGGCGGACATCCTCTACAAGGAATACGACGTCTTGGAAGCCGAGAACGGACGCGAAGCCATCGCGATGCTCCAAGAGCACGAGCACGAGATATCCCTCATGCTGCTGGACATCGTCATGCCCGAGATGGACGGCTTCGAAGTGCTGGCCGTCATGGGCAAGAACAAATGGCTCGAGAGCATCCCCGTCATCATCATCTCGGCCGAAAGCGCCTCCACCTACATCGACAGCGCCTACGACCTGGGCGCCACCGAGTACATCAGCCGGCCCTTCGACCCCAAGGCGGTGCAGCGCCGCGTGGGCAACACCGTCTTGCTGTACTCCAAGCAGAAGATGCTCGAGAACATGGTGACCAACCAGATGCTCGACAAGGAAAAGAGCAACCTGATCATGGTGGAGGTGCTCAGCCACATCGTGGAGTTCCGCAACGGGGAGAGCGGAATGCACGTGCTGAACATCCGCTCCATCACGAAGATGCTGCTCGCCCAGCTCTGCCGCATCTCCGACCAGTACAGCGCCATCCAGCCCCGGATCCCCCTCATCGCCAACGCCTCGGCGCTGCACGACATCGGCAAGATATCCATCAGTGAGAGCATTTTGAACAAGCCCGGCAAGCTCACGCCGGAAGAGTGGCTCATCATGAAGACCCACAGCGAGGCCGGCGCGAACATCCTGGAGAGCACCCGCTACTACCCGCACGAGGAGCTGGTCAGCGTAGCGCGCGACATCTGCCGCTGGCACCACGAGCGCTACGACGGCAAGGGCTACCCCGACGGCCTCGTCGGCGATGACATTCCCATCGAGGCGCAGGTGGTGGCGCTCGCCGACGTGTACGATGCCCTGACGCACAAGCGCGTGTACAAGGAGGCCTTGCCGCACGAGGTGTCCATGCGCATGATATTCGACGGCGAGTGCGGCGCGTTCAACCCGCTCCTCCTCCAGTGCCTGGCCGACATAGGCCCCCAGCTGGAAAAGGAGCTCAAGCTGAAGTCGCTGGGCCACGCCTCGAAAGACGAGATGATCGACGCCACCCGCTCCATGATGCAGTCCGGCAACGTGTCCAACCGCACGCTGGCGCTTCTGGAGCAGGAGCGCATCAAGTACCAGTTCTTCGCCGACTTGTCGCGGGAGATCCAGTTCGAGTACACCGCGCACACCGACACCCTCATGCTCTCGGAATGGGGTGCCTCGCAGCTCGGCCTGCCCAGCTTCATCGAGAACCCGAACGGGAACCCGGAGCTGCTGCGGGTCATGGTGCGCCGCGATATGGAGAGCCTGCGCAACCTCATACTCTCGGCATCCCCGAAGGATCCGAAGGTGAGCGGGCATTACCTGCTGAACGTGAACGGCACCCGCCGCTGGCACAAGTTCCTGGCCCGCCCCCTTTGGCTGGGCAACGACGCCGATATCTTCACCGGGTTCATCGGGAAATGCATCGACGTCCACGACGAGCGTTTGAAGATGGATCGGCTCATAGAGCAGGCGAACACCGATGCGCTCACGGGGCTGTACCATCGCAAAGCCGCCCGAAAGGTCGTGCAGGAGGCCTTGGACGAGGCCGAGTCCGGCATGTGCTTCACGCTCATGCTCTTCGACCTCGACTTCTTCAAGCATGCGAACGATCACTACGGGCACCTGTTCGGCGACGAGCTTTTGCAGGAGACGGCCCGGCGCATGCTCGGCGCGGTGCGCGACGTGGACATCACCGCCCGCATCGGCGGCGACGAGTTCCTCATCTTCATCGAATCGCCCCTTGACTCCACCCCGGCCGTCGAGCGCATCTTCAGCTCTTTGCGGTGCACGTGCAAGGGACACCCCATCACCGTCAGCATGGGCGTTGCCCGCGCACCGCAGGACGGCATGCAGTTCGACGAGCTGTTCCACTGCGCGGACCGGGCGCTGTACGCCGCCAAGCAGCGGGGCCGCAACTGCTACTGCCTGTACGACGACTCCATGGCCGGCCAGCTGTCGGTGCTCTCCGAGATACCCAGCGAGGAAGCCGGGGAGCAATCGCCCGACCAGGCGTGCGGCCAGTGAAGACGACGGCGAAGCGAATAGCGCAAACGCAGGCGCCCTTCTGGCTCAAGGTGACGAGCGGGATCCTCCTGGTTGTCCTCCTGATGGGCACCTGGGCTTTCGTGCGCGCCTACTCGGACCTCAACCAGTCCATCCACGAGGAGCGCGTCGAGTCCGTGCAGCAGATCAGCGACCTGGTCTCGAGGAAACTCAGCCTTCTGAAAGAACTCCACGAGGACGAGACCGCCACCGCCGCACAGTTCCTCTCTCACTCCAACGCATCGACGATGTCCGAAGTGAGCGAGCTGCTCAGCCACTTGAGCGGCATCTACCTGATGATGGACGACGGGCGGTGCCTGTCCCTGGAGGGAAAGGCCATCGTCATATCCGGCTCCATGCTCAGCGAGGACCTGAGCACCTGGACCGAGGTGCATTCCGAGTTCTGCACGGTGCAGGGCAAAGGCGATTTCTGGGCGTTCGCCGCGCCCGTCAGCAACGTCGTCATCGACGGGGCGCCGGTGGCGGGGCTCCTGGAGGTGGTGGACTCCCAGGAATACGCCGATGTGGCCATCCTGCCCGTATTCAACGGCCAGGGCGCCTCGTACGTGGTCGACACGAACGGCGTGATCCTGCTGCGCCCCTCGGAATCGCAGGCGAACGAGTACTTCCAAAGCCACAACTTCCTGCACATCCTCGCCAACGACGGCGTGGACCCCGCCCAGGTGGACAAGCTGCAGACGGCGCTTCGCACCTGCACGGAGGAGCAGGTCCTCGTGGATTTGAGGGGCGACACCTGGCTCATGCAGACGTTCCCCGACAACGAGGGCCGCAACATCGTGATGGCCATCCCCGTGTCGGTCACCGCCCAAGAGACCTTCGCGGGCATGCGCAACGTCATCGGGTTGATGGTCGTCATCGCGGCCGCCTTGGGAGCGCTCTCGTTCCTCTGGCTGCACTACCTGGCCAGCAAGAACCAGAGGACGAAACTCGAAAGCGCCCGCGCCAGCCTCAAGAGCGACTTTCTCACCAAGATGTCGCACGACATCCGCACGCCGCTCAACGCCATCGTCGGGTCGAACGAGCTGGCTCTGCGCTCCCTCGACGACCCGCCGGCCGCGGCGATCCATCTGGAGCGGTCGAAGAAGTCGGGCGAGTACCTGATAGAGGTTATCAGCGACATGCTGGACATGAACCGTCTGGACAGCGGCAAGATGGCCCTCTCGCACAACCCGTTCGACCTGAACGAGGTGCTGGATTCCGTCATCGCGCTGCAGAACGGCCCCGCCGAGGCGAAGGGCGTGGAGCTCGCCGAGGAGCTGCGCTCGCTCTCCCATGCGAACTATTGCGGGGATGCAACCAGGATCAGGCAATGCTTGGTGAACCTGGTCTCGAACGCCGTCAAGTTCACGCCCGAAGGCGGCACCGTCACGCTCACCTGCGAGGAGGCCTCCCAAGACGGGTCGATCTCCCTCATAAAGCTCGTCGTGCGCGACACCGGCCCCGGTATGAGCAAGGAGTTCATGGAGCGCTTGTTCGAACCCTTCGAGCAGGAGCAGTCGTCGCTCACCTCCTCCCACGTGGGCAGCGGGCTGGGGCTTGCCATCGTGCACAGCCTGGTGGAGCTCATGGACGGCGAGGTTTCGGTAGACAGCACGCCGGGCAGGGGATCGGCCTTCACGGTCTACCTCCCGCTGGAGAGAATCTACCTGCCCGCCGCGGAGCCCGAGGCCGAACAGGATGAAAGGGACCTGCTCGAACTCTGCCGCGGCAAACGGGTGCTCCTGGCCGAGGACAACGAGATGAACCGCGAGATCATCGTGGACCTCCTGTCCGATCTGGGCGTGCAGATCGACACGGCCTCCAACGGCGCCGAGGCCGTCCGGAAAGTGGAGGCCTCGGAGGCAGGCTGGTACGCGCTGGTGCTGATGGATATACAGATGCCCGTCATGACCGGGCTCGAGGCGGCCGAGGCTATCCGCGCGAGCCAGCACCCTGACGGGGCGACCCTGCCCATCGTGGCGCTTTCGGCGGGCGCCTACCAGGAGGACGTGGAGAACTCGCTTCGCCACGGCATGCAGGACCATCTGACGAAACCCTTGGACCTCGATGACATAAACAAGGTTTTCCGCAGGTACTTCAACCGATAAGAGGGGAGCACAATGAACGTACGGAAGATCATCAGCAGCCTGATGGCCGGAGCCTTGCTTCTGGGCCTCACCGCCTGCTCGCCCAGCGCTGCCGAGCAGGAAACCCGCCCCGACAACGAGATCGTCACCTACGAGCCGCTTGATCCGAACAAGACGCTCATCACCCTCGGCCGCTACACCGTCTTCAACGACGCCCCGCTGAAAGCCGCCTTGGAGGAGAAGTTCCCCCATATCCAAATAGCCTCGGTCAACGCGGCGGGAACGAACACGGTCAGGGCCTACGTTGAGAAGCAGGGCGAGCACGAGGACCTGCCCGACCTCATATTCAGCGGCATGCGCATGGGCGACAGCAAGTACGCCTACGACTTCTCCGCCGAAAGCTTCACCAGCCGCTACAACCTCTCGTCGCTCGAAGCGCTCGATGCCGACGGCTCGCTGCGCCAGCTGCCCGTCAACAGCGCCGTCAAGGGCATCTTCTACAACAAGACGCTCTTCGAGGAGCACGGCTGGGAGATTCCCGCCACGCGCGACGAGCTGTTCAAGCCGTGCGAGGAAATCTCCGCCGAGGGCATCCGCCCCTTCGTCCCCTGCCTGAAGTACTCGGTGCAGGAGGTGGGCTTGGGCCTGACGAACCGCGAGCTGCTGGGCACGAGCGAGAAACGCGCCCAGTACGAAGCAGTGGTCAAGGGCGAGGCCTCGTGCGAGGGCCTGCTGGAGCCGTACTACAGCGTTTTGAGGGAGCTGTACGACCGCGGCATCGTCGTGGAGGGCGATTTCACCTCGAGCCTCACGAAGAACCGCCAGGCCATGTACGCAGGCGAGATAGCCATGATCCCCGCCGAGCTGGGCATGTACGGCCTCTACGAGGAGGAGAACCCCGACTGCGAGATAGACTTCATCGGCTATCCCACCGACACGTCGGGCGAGCGCTGGATGCAGATGGTGCCGGGCACGAACCTGGCCGCGCCGCAACGCTCCATGGACGACCCGGACAAGAAGCAGATCCTGCTGGACATCGTCGACTACCTGAGCACCGACGAGGGGCAGGACGTGCTGTTCCAGTGCTTCACCGGCATCAGCGGCGTCAAGACATACCAGGAGAACATCCGCAGCGAGTTCTGGGACGTCAAGAACTGTCTCGACAAGGGCCAGCTGTACTTCGCCGACCAGTTCGGCCAGACGAGCGACTTCGAGACGGCCTTCGACTGGATGCGCGGGAACATGACCATGGACGAGGTCATCGCGGCCACCGACGAGTTCGAGCCGCTCGACCCCACCGCGCCTGAACCGAGCGTGGCCATTGGGACCGCCGCCGAGGACTTCACCGCACTCGAGACCAGCATGCTCATGGCCGACGTCATGCGCGAGGCCGCCGGCGCCGATGCGGCGCTGCTTTTGCACGGCACGTACTACAAGGGCAACTCGAGCAAGATCTACCAGGGCACCATCGACATACCCGACCGGTTCAACCTGCGCAGCGTCTCCAAAGACGACGCGCTGACCACCTACGAGATTACGGGCGCGAACCTGAAGAAGCTCATGGAGCACCCTCTGCTCAACGGCGAGGAGGTGAACGCGCTGTACGCGTTCTCCGGCCTGAAGGCAGAGTACGCGCCGTGGCGCGACGAGGCGAGCAACGTGCTGAGCCTGGCGCTGGCCGACGGCACCGAGATCGACGACGGCAAGCTCTACACCGTTGCCGCCTGGGCCGGGACGGTGGACGAATCCTACGTGTCGTCCACGGTGAAAGCGCACTCCGAGCTGGGAACCATCACCGATCTCATGACCGCGTACTTGGCCGATGCGGGCGAGGTGTCCCCCGCAAAGGACGGACGCATCACGCTGAACTGGGAACAGGACGCCGCTTAACCGCCTCCCCTGCCCCAACCGGGGCCGCCCCGCAGGTTGCAGGGCGGCCCCGAGGCCCCGTGCGCTGCGGGGCGGCGGACGGTGTCACGCTACTCCCAGGTTTTCCACACGTCGGGCGCGTAGCCCACCGTGGCCTGCTTGCCGTTGCGCACCACGGGCTCGGCCAGCACGTGCTGGTTTTCCAGCAGCTTGTCGAACTTCTGGTCGGGCGAGAGGTAGGCGAGCAGCGCCACCGTGTCCTGGTCCTTCGCCTTCGGGTCGACGAGCGCGTCGATGCCGCCGACCGCCCGGCGCACCGATTCCAGCTCGCCCTTGCTCATCCCCTTCTCCGCCAGGTCGATGAACTGGAACTTCACGCGCCGCTCCTTGAAATAGCGCTGCGCTTTCTTCGTGTCGAAGCTCTTCTTGGTGCCGAACACCTGGATGTTCATCGCCCTCGCCTTCCGCTCGCTCTATCGATCGCGCGCCGGGAACCCGGACGCGTCTGCCCGCTATACGGTCTCTTTGGGATTATCCCGCCTGCGATTCTAAGACACGAGGAGGAGCCCTACAGGGAGCTCGTCGAAATCCCCGAAAGCGACAGAGCGCGGCACCTCGACCTGCTGCTCATCGCCGACGAATCGGTGGACATGATCGAGCGGTACCTTCACCGCGACAACCTGCTCGCGCTTGTCGAGGACGGCCACCAGCTCGCGGACATGGGGTACTTGAGGATACGCCTCTAGCGCACCGGCTCGTAGCCCAGCTCGGCGGGCAGGTCAGTGGCCTCGAGCTTCATGATGACGGGGCGCAGGCCGTCGTTGCAGCTGACGATGGCGCATCCAGGTTCGCGCATCCAGTCGTCGTGGTAAAACGCGAAGCCGTCGCCGCCGTGGGCGAGCGCGAACACGTACTGGTAGACGGCCTTCCACGCCTCGTCGCAGAATCCCTCGGGCTTGGCGTAGTCGGCGTAGAACTCCTGGCCGGCGCGCATCATCGGGCACGCTTGCAGCCCGGGGACGCCGTACTCCTCGGCCAGCTCCTCGTCGAGCGTGGTCTTCAAAACGGTGATCCTCACCTTGTTCATGGCCATGGCGCATTCCTTTCGCGAACATCGGGCATCCCTCTTCCCTTATCCCGTTATAATGCGGAGCAAGCCGTTGTGGAAGTACGGTCTTTCTTACCAGGTACTATCTTGAAGGGAAGCGCTATGAGCATGGAGCCCTACGAGGGAAGCCTCTCGTCGCTCGCCGACACGCCGTTCGGCTACACGCTGTCGATGATCGGCGGGAAGTGGCGCCTCGTCATCATGTACTGGCTCGTGGAATGCGAGACCATGCGGTTCAACGAGCTCAAGCGCAAGATCGGGCGCATCACCGACAAGACGCTCAGCCGCCAGCTGAAGGACCTGGAAGCCGACGGCCTCATCGTGCGCACCGAGTACCCGCAGATCCCGCCGAAGGTGGAGTACCGCCTCTCCGAGAAGGGGAAGTCGCTCTACCCCCTGATGGAGGCCATGTGCGAATGGGGACGGGAGCACGGAGCGCCGGGGCCGGACGCGCCCGACGAGCCTTCCGCCGACCTTCGCGTATAATGACAAACCCGATTTCAATCCGGAACACAGGAGCACCGCCCATGTCATCCATCCACACCACGCTCGCGCGCGAGCTCGGCCTGACCGCGGCGCAGGTCGCGGCCGTTATCGCCCTTGTCGACGAGGGCAACACCATCCCGTTCATCGCTCGCTACCGCAAGGAGGCCACCGGCGGCATGGACGACGCCCAGCTGCGCACCTTCGACGAGCGCCTCGCCTACCTGCGCAACCTCGAGGCCCGCAAGGCCGAGGTGCTGCACGCCATCGACGAGCAAGGCAAGCTCACACCCGAGCTGCGCGCGAAGATCGAGGCGGCCGAGGTCATGCAACGCGTGGAGGACCTGTACAAGCCGTTCAAGAAGAAGCGCGCCACCCGTGCGTCGAAGGCACGCGACGCAGGCCTCGAGCCCCTTGCGCTGCTCATCCTGGCGCAGGGCCGCAGCGACAAGAGCCCCCTCGCCCTGGCGGCCGGGCTCGTGAACGCCGAGGCCGGCTTCCCCACGCCGGAGGCGGCGCTGCAGGGCGCGCAGGACATCGTGGCCGAGGTCATCGCCGACGACGCCGAGCACACCGAGGCCCTGCGCGCGTTCACGTTGCGCACCGGCGCGCTGGCCGTGGAGGCGGTCGACCCACAGGAGAAGACCGTCTACGAGGCGTACTACGACTTCTCCGAGCCGCTCTCGCGCATCCCCAACCACCGCGTGCTCGCCGTCAACCGCGGCGAGAAGGAGGGCAAGCTGCGCGCGAAGGTGCGCGTGGACGCGGACGCCGCCATCGAGCAGCTCGAGCGCCGCGTGGTCAGGAACCCGGCAAGCCCCTTCGCCCCCGTGCTGCGCGAGGCCGTGGCCGACGGCTACAAGCGCCTCGTGGCCCCCTCCCTCGACCGCGAGATGCGCGTGCTGCTCACCGAGCGCGCCGAAGCCGACGCCATCAAGGTGTTCGCGAAGAACACCGAGAGCCTGCTTTCGCAGCGCCCCGTGCGCGGCGCGCGCGTCATCGCCATCGACCCAGGCTACCGCACCGGCTGCAAAGTGGCGGTGCTCGACGAGTACGGCAAGCTGCTCGACTTCACCACCGTCTACCCCACCCCGCCGCGCAGCGAGGTGCGCAAGACGCAGGACAAGCTGGCCGAGTACGTGGAGCGCCACCGCGCCAACACCATCGTCATCGGCAACGGCACGGGCAGCAGCGAGACGGAGGAGGTCGTGGCCGACCTCATTGCCAAGACGGACGCGCCCCTGCGCTACACCATCGTGAACGAGGCCGGCGCATCGGTGTACTCCGCCTCCCAGCTGGCGAGCGAGGAGTACCCTGACCTCGACGTCACCACGCGCGGCGCCATGAGCCTGGGCCGCCGCCTGCAGGACCCGCTCGCGGAGCTGGTGAAGATACCGCCGCAGTCCATCGGCGTGGGCCAGTACCAGCACGACCTCAACCAGGCGGAGCTCGGCCGCGCGCTCGCGGGCGTGGTGGAGCGCGTCGTGAACCGCGTGGGCGTGGACCTCAACACGGCCAGCGCGAGCCTGCTCGGCTACGTGTCGGGCGTGAACACCGCCGTGGCGAGGAACATCGTGGCCTACCGCGAGGAGCACGGAAGGTTCTCCGACCGCCGCGAGCTCAAGAAGGTACCCAAGCTCGGCGCCAAGGCCTACCAGAACTGCGCGGGCTTTTTGCGCGTGGCCGGCGGCGCGAACCCGCTCGACGCCACGAGCGTCCACCCCGAGAGCTACCCCGTGGCGCGCGAGCTGCTGAAGCGCGCGAAGGTGAAGCCGGAGGCGCTTGCACGCGGCGGCGTCCCCGACATCGCGAGCCGCCTGGGCGACCTGCCCGCCCTCGCGGCCGAGCTTGGCGTGGGCCTGCCCACCCTGCGCGACATCGTGGCCGAGCTGGAGAAGCCGGGCCGCGACCCCCGCGACAGCGCGCCGGAGGTCGTGTTCAGCAAGGGCATCCGCTCCTTCGACGACCTCGTGCCCGGCATGGAGCTCACCGGTACCGTGCGCAACGTGGTGGACTTCGGCGCGTTCGTGGACATCGGCGTGAAGCAGGACGGCCTTGTGCACGTCTCCAAGCTGGCCGATCGCTTCGTGCGCCACCCGAGCGAGGTCGTGGCCGTGGGCGACACCGTCACCGTCTGGGTCACCGCCGTCGACAAGGACCGCGGCAAGATCTCGCTCTCCATGGTGAAGGGGAAGGCGTAACTGCTCGATGGCGGAGTCTGCGAAGGTCTAGCCACCATCCTCGATCCATGGCATAAAAGCACGAGAGACGTCGAGAGGTGTTTCTTCCAAGTCGCCGGGGGGTGTCCTCCGGCACACTTGTTTCTAGGGAACCGTTGATTAAGTAATAGCGTAGCGGCTCAACCGGCCTCGCCATTGGATTTCTTGACACGAAACCTCTCAGGACACGCCGCAGGTCGCATCTCAAACTACGGTAATGGATTCGCAATTTTTTCCCGATATATTACCGAACCTCGGGATCTCGCGTCCGAAAGCTCTCGCTCGACGCCCGATATCCGGCTTTTCGCGCTGATTCGGGCGATTATCTCGCCTTGGAAGGGGGTTTCGGAACCCTCGTCGTCCGATACGGTAAAATATCGAAAATTTTCTTCGATTCCATTACCGTGTCCGAAGGAACAGGGCGATGCGGGCGGGCATCGCCGCGCGATCGCCGGCTTGCACGGCGCCGTGCCGCTCGGGATGCGCGGCGATCCGTTGCGGACCCGGGGAACCGCCGATCGACGCCCCTGCCGCGCGTGCTTCGCAGGGCGGGCGCCCCGTGCTTGCCGTAGAGCCGGGAGAACGCCGCGATCGAGCGGCAGGCGCGGGGTGCCTGCCCTGCGAAAAAGCCGAATCCGAAAATTAATCAGCGGTTCCCTAGGGATGATCGTCGAAGTAGCCCGTCTGGCCGCGTACCTGCCACGTGCACACGGCAAGCGCGATGATGAACAGCCCGCTCACGATGCCGGTGACGTCGACGATGCCCGACGAGAGGTTGCTGGCCATGGCCCAGGCCGTGAGCACCGCGTCGGCCAGCGTTATCCAGAAGAACAGCGTGATCTTGTAGGGGTTCTTGGCCCCGCGGATGCCCAACAGCCCGATGGCCAGGTTGAACACCGCGCCCACAAGCGCCGTGGCCCCCACGGCGGCCGCGATGTCGCGCAACTCCACGCCGGCGACCCGCACGCCATCCGCCACCGACCCGACCGCCCAGAACGCCGCGCCGAACACCAGCTCCAGCACAGCCCATACGATCATGACAACGCACAGGCGCTTGAGCCACACCTGCCATACCGACATGGGCTTTCCGTCCGCGCCGAGCGGTGCCGGCCGCACGCGCGTTTGCGCCCCGCCCATCCGGCGCACGCCCCCTGGTGCCGTCGCTCCCCGATCTGCCGCCATGCCGCCTCCGCCCGCGCCCATGCGCCTCATGCCAGCGGGCCGCCTCGGTTTCTCCCCGGCGGCCCGCCTCGCTTCCTTTTCTCCCCCCTATTATAGGGCAAGCCGCCGCCTTGCCGGAAAACCGAAACCTTGAGGCGCGTGGGCGCGCCGTGTCGTATACTGGAACCAGTTGAATAAACGCCGTCGCGTATGGGATGGGGATGTTCCAAGCGCAAAGCCGGCCGCACGCTCTCTCAAGGAGGCTATTATGGAGCGCGCTCGTTACCGGCAAAGCGACTTGAGAAGGATGGCCCTCGGCGTACGCACCATCCCCTCCCTGTTCATCGCTTTGACCTCTTACAAACTGCTTGCGGTGCTGCTGCTCATGGAAACGTTCCTGCTACCGGGCACGTTCGTCGTGGGCGGCCTGGCGCTGCCCGCCTGCACGCTGCTGTTCCTGGCCTGCTCCCTGGTGTGCCTGGCCTTCGCCATGCTGTTCCGCCGGCTGACGTTCCACGACCACAGCTGGTACTTGGGGCTGCTCATAGCCTGCCTCATGCTCGGGCTGTTCCTGCTGCTGCTGCGCGAGCTGGGCGGCGTGGGCAACGCGGCGCTGGCTTCCGCGTGCCGCGGGCTGGGCATCGCGCTGGTGGCGGCGGGGCTCATCGGCGTGCACATCGAGATGGCGCGCATTATGGGCGCCCTCGGCATGACCCAGACGCTCACGTTCGGCGTATCCGCCGCATTCGCCGCCGGCCTGCTCTACCTGGCGCTGACCCTCTTGCCGGTGCCGCAGGGGCGCTGGATGGCGGCGTTCGCGCTGCCGCTCGTGCTTGCCGCCTCGTTCAGCCGCGCGCGGCGGAACGTGTACCGCTCCCGCAAAACGCGCTTCGAGGAGCCCGAGGCCGAGGTGCTCGTTCCCTACCGGTTCATCGTCACCTCCGTGGCCCAGGGCGTCGCCGCCGGCCTGCTCGTAGCCCTCGCGTGCGTCGGCGGGCCGTTCGCACCCGCATGGAACGTGGCGGGCTATCTGCTGGCCGCCATGCTCACCCTGGCCACGATGCTGGTATGCAAGCTCGACTTCAACCGCTCGGTGTACCAGATCGGGTTCCCGCTCGTGGGGCTGGGGCTGCTGTGCGCCGGCATCGCGGGCGCCCCGCTGGGTGCGCCGGGCGCGGTGATGCAGGTGACGGGGTTTTTGTACCTCGACCTGGTGCTGTGGGGGCTGGGATCGTACCTCATCAAGAACTGCCGCCAACCGGCTACCTGGGTGGCGGCCTGCCCCACCACCTCGCTCATGGCCGGACGGACGCTGGGGGCGGTGCTGGGAGCCGCCCTGCTGCAGCTGCTACCGGGCGGCGTGGGCTGGAACGCGCTGCTGTGCACCGCCGCCTTCTGCTTCGTCATGGCAGCCCTGCTGCTGTCCAACGCCGCCAACCTGCGTACCGGCTGGGGCTTCGTGCGGCCGGGCGGCCCCGACGACGGCACGAACGCCCATCGCGCCTGCCAGATCGTCGCCGAGGACTTCAGCCTCACGCAGCGCGAGTTCGAGGTGCTGCGGCGCATCGTGGCGGGCGAGTCGCGCGCCGACGTGGCCGAGGCGCTGTTCATCGCGCCCAACACGGTGAAGACGCATCTGCACAGTATCTATGCGAAACTCGATGTGCACAACGTGCACGATTTGCGCGCGTACGTGGACAATCGGAGGCGCTCGTTCTCGCCATCTTCCGAAAACGAGGAAATTCTTGAAAATGATGCTTGACCCTGTGCGCGCTTCCGTTATACTAGGTTTCGCACTTTTTCGGGGCTTTAGCTCAGCTGGGAGAGCGCATGGCTGGCAGCCATGAGGTCAGGGGTTCGATCCCCCTAAGCTCCACCATCAACTTGATGGCCGGTTCGGAGACGAACCGGCCATTTCTTTTCCGCTTCCCAGCGCTGCGATTCGCGTGCGGGCCGTACGCCGCCCCCTCGCCTTGGCTCCACAACCGCGCAAATATGGTATCGTACGAGCGAGGACGCAGGAGAATGCGTCGGAGCGGATCGGAGCGGGCCATAGCACACGGAGGAGAAGACGCGCGGAACCGGCATCGGAATGGGATGCCCCTGCCGCTTTTGCTGCTCGCACTCGTTGCGGCACTGCTTGCGCTACCGGGAGCCTTCGGCATGCCCGCCTTCGCCGACGAGGACCCGGCGGACAGCAGGCGCATCGTGCGCGTGGGCTGCTACGAGGACGGCGACTACATGTCGTACGACGAGGCCGGCCAGCTCGCAGGCTACAACATAGACTACCTGGAAGAGCTGCGACGCTACGTGGACTGGACGTACGAGTACGTGGACTTCACCGGCTGGGCCGAAGCCTACGATGCGCTGGAGAGCGGCGAGATCGACCTGCTCCCCGCCGTGTACTACACCGAGGAGCGCACGGACCGCATGCTGTTCTCGGCCGAGCCCATGTGCAGCATCTACACCACGCTCAACGTGCGCCTTGACGATCAGCGCTACGCCTACGAGGACTTCGCCGCGTTCTCGGGCATGCGCGTGGGGGTGATCGAGGACAGCCAGGATGCCCGGGCGTTCGCGCAGTACGCGCAGGACAACGGCTTCGACGTGGACGTGGTGGAGTTCCTGGAGACAGACGACCTCCTGGGCGCGCTCGACGACGGCACGCTCGACGCCATCGCCATCACCTACCTGGGAAGCAACTCGCGCTTCCGCACGATCGCGCAGTTCTCGCCCGAGCCCATCCACTTCGCATTCCCGCTCGACCGCGCCGTGCTCGAGCAGGAGCTGACCGCCGCCATGAACCGCCTCCAGCTGCGCGACCCCAGCTTCTCCACGCTGCTGTACAACCGTTATTTCGGCATCAACACCGACCAAGATCCCGTGTTCACCGAGGACGAGTACGCCTACCTCGCATCCGCGCCCACGCTGCGGGTGGCCTACGACGCGTTCCGCATGCCGCTGTCCTACACCGACCCCGAGACGGGCGCGTTCGACGGCGCCGCGGCACGGCTGTTCGAGGACATCTCGCGCGTGACGGGCCTCACGTTCGAGTTCGTGCCCGTCGACCGCCACGACGACGCCTTCGCCATGGTGGAGAGCGGCGAGGTGGACCTCGTGGCCGGCGTGGACCGCGACGCCGACGAGGCCACGAAGGGCATCGTGTCCACCACCGGCCCCTACCTGCGCGACCCCATGGCCCTCATCGTGGGGCCGAACTCCCCCTCCGAAGGCTCGCGCATCGCCCTGCCGCGGGGCTTCGCCCTGGCTGCCGAGATGGAGCGCCAGCACGTGGGGGACGAGGTGCTGCACTTCGACACGCCGAAGCAGTGCGTCAATGCCGTGCTGACGGGCGCCGCCGATGCAGCCTATGCCGACACGCACGTGGCGAACTACCTGCTGGCCGAATCGCAGTACGAGTCGCTTACCGTCACCACCGTCACCGACTACACGAACGCCATGAGCATCGGCGTGGCGGGGACCGCCGACGCGCGCCTGCTGAGCGTGCTTGACCGCTGCGTGCAGTACACGGCGGAGAGCAAGATGACCACCTGGGTGTCGCAGAGCTCGCTGGCCGTCCACCCCACCACGCCGCTGGACTTCCTGCGCCAGTACCCGCTGCAGATCATCTCGGGGCTCGTGGCGCTGTTCGGGGTGCTCTTGGCCGGCGCGCTCTACCTGGGCCGCACGAAGCTGCGCACGGCGCGCCACATCGAGGAGCTGTCCTTCACCGACCCGCTCACGGGCGGCTGGACGCTCGCCCGCTTCCGCACGGGTGCTGCCGGCGTGCTCGAGCATGCCGGCAGCGGGGAGCACGCCATCGTGTACCTGGACATCGTACGCTTCAAGAGCTTCAACGCCGCGTTCGGCTATGCGGAGGGCGACCGGCTGCTGAAGGCGCTCACCAGCTTTTAGGCGAGCTTGAACGCGACGGCGAGCACCACGCGCACATCACTGCAGACGAGTTCGTGGTGCTGGTGCAGTGGAACGGTTGGGAGGATTTCCTCGAGCAGTTCGCGGAGCTGGACCGCCGCTTCAACAACCTGGACGTGCTGCGCTCCCACTCGCACCGCCTGCTCCTGCACGCCGGCGCCTGCATCGTGGAGCGTCCGGACGGGTCGCGCCGGCTGGATGCGCAGGCCCTGGCCGAGCTCATGGACTGCGCCCGCTACGCGCGCGACAGCGTGGGCGAGACGTCGGCGAGCGAGGCGGCGCTCTACACGGCCGACATGAAGGATCGCGACGTGGCCGAGCGCGCGGTGGTGGCGCTGGCGCGCACCGCGCTGGAGCAGGGCGAGTTCACGGCCTACTACCAGCCGAAGGTCGAGCTGGCCACGAACCGCATCGTCGGCCTCGAGGCGCTCGTGCGCTGGGAATCGCCCCAGCGCGGCATCGTGCAGCCGAACGACTTCATCCCGCTGTTCGAGAAGAACGGCTTCGTGACCGAGATCGACCTGCATGTGCTGCGCCAAGCTTGCACCCGCCTGGAGGAGCGGTTGGCCCAAGGGCTGCCCGTCGTGCCCATCGCATGCAACTTCTCGCGCCTGCACCTGCAGCGGGACGGGTTTCCCGAGAGGGTGAGGGCCATCGTCGACGAGTACGCGGTGCCGGTCGACCTCATAGAG
The DNA here is from genome assembly GCF_003340385.1 of Gordonibacter pamelaeae. Taxonomy (NCBI): domain Bacteria; kingdom Bacillati; phylum Actinomycetota; class Coriobacteriia; order Eggerthellales; family Eggerthellaceae; genus Gordonibacter; species Gordonibacter pamelaeae. The sequence goes on from NZ_PPTS01000004.1 coordinate 283,133, forward strand.
CTGGAGCTGACGGAGAACATCGTCATGGAGGACCTGGAGCGCGCGAAGGTCATCTGCCGCCAGCTGAAGGACCTGGGCTTCCGCATATCCATCGACGACTTCGGCAGCGGCTACTCGTCGCTGGGCACGTTGCAGGACCTGACGATAGACGTGCTGAAGCTGGACCGCACGTTCCTCATGAGCAGCGAGAGCGGCGAGCGCAGCCGGGCCATCCTCGAGGGCGTGGTGGGCATCGCCGAGAAGCTGCACGTGACCATTGTCGTGGAGGGTGTGGAGACGTGCGAGCAGGCGGCCATGCTGTTGCAGCTGGACGACGGCGTCATCGCACAGGGCTACCTGTACTCGCGCCCCGTGCCCAGGGCCGAGTCCGACCGCCAGCTGGACGGCGCCGTCCTGGAGCCGCACGAGGGATGCGCGGAGTAGGCGCGCGGCCTATCCTTCGTGCGCGCTGCGCAGAAGCGCGATCTCCTCGGCGAAGCCGGAGAGCTCGGGGTTGGGCGTCTCCAGGTAGAACGGCAGGTCCCGCAGGCGCGGGTTGTTCGTGACGGCGGCGAGCGCCTCGAGGCCGATCTGCCCCTCGCCGATGCGCGCATGGCGGTCCTTGTGCGAGCCGCGCGCGTTCTGGGAGTCGTTGAGGTGGATGGCGTGCAGGCGATCGAGGCCGATCACGCGGTCGAACTCGTCGAGCACGCCGTCGAGGTCGCCGACGATGTCGTAGCCGGCGTCCCAGACGTGGCACGTGTCCAGGCACATGCCCACGTGGCCGTCCAGATCCACCTGCGCGATGATGGCCGCCAGCTCCTCGAACGTGCCACCGACCTCGCTGCCCTTCCCCGCCATCGTCTCCAAGAGCAGCGTCGTGGTCTGGTGCGGCAGAAGCGACTGGTTGAGCGCGTCGGCGATCTTCGCGATGGCCTCCTCGTGCGTCTGGCCGGTGGCGCTGCCGGGATGCATGTTGTACAGCTGGTGCGGCGTCTCCTCCATGCGCCCCAGATCCTCGGCCAGCACCATGAGCGCGAAGTCGCGCGTCTGCTGCTTGTCGGAGGCGGGGTTCAGCGTGTAGGGCGCGTGCGCCAGGATGCGCTCGATGCCGTGCTCGGGCGCATAGGCCGCGTATGCCGCCACGTCCTTCGGGTCGATGGCCTTCGCGCGCCCGCCGCGCGGGTTGCGCGTGAAGAACTGGAACGTGTTGGCATCGATGGACACGGCCGTCTTCGCCATGTGGAGGTAGCCTTTTGCGCTCGAGAGGTGGCATCCGATGGTGAACATGGGCCGTATCCTTTCCGGTGGTTTAATCGTGACGCATATAGTAGCATATGGAGCGGCGAGCTCAAGCCGAGGCACGGGCCTTCTGGAACTTCCCTATGGCCTCGCCGTACTCCTTGAGCGTCGCGTCGGGCGCCTCCAGGTAGAACGGCACGTCGCGCAGTTTCGGATGGTTCACGAGCCCTGCCAGGGCGTCGAAGCCGATCCGCCCCTCGCCGATAGGCGCATGGCGGTCCTTGCGCGAGCCGAGAGCGTCCTTCGAGTCGTTGAGGTGGATGGCGCGCAGCTTGTCGATGCCGATGACCCGGTCGAACTCATCCACCACGCCGTCCAGGTCGTCCACGATGTCGTAGCCGGCGCCCCACACGCGGCACGCGTCGAAGAGCACGCCCACGTGGTCGTCGAGCTCCACTTGGTCGAGGATGCTCGCCAACTGCTCGAACGTGCTGCCCACCTGCGTGCCCTCGCCCGCCATGGTCTGCACGAGCACGGGCGTCCCCAGCGACGGCGTGATCACGTCGTTCAGCGCTGCGGCAACCCTCGCCAGCGCTTCGTCCACCGGCTTCCCAAGCGCGCTGCCGGGCTGCAGCGTGTACATCGCTTGCGGCGTTTCCGCCATGCGCGCAAGGTCTTCGGCCAGCACCATCATCGTGAAATCGTGCTCGGCCTGCTTGTCGCTGGCCGGGTTCGCCGTGTAGGGGGCGTATCCGAGGATCACCTCGATGCCGTGCTCGGGCGCATAGTCCTCGAACGCGGCGATGTCGTGCGGGTCGAGCGCCTTCTGCGCGCCGCCGCGCGGGTTTCTCGTGAAGAACTGGAACGTGTTGGCGTCGATGGACACGGCTGCCTTGGCCATGCCGAGGTAGCCGTCGCGGTCCGACAGGTGGCATCCGATGGTGAGCATGGGCGGCGTCCTTTCCGATGGGAGGGGTTTCCACCCATCGTAGAGGACACCCCCTCCCCGACAAGGCGGGAAGGGGCGCTTCAGCGCACTTGTTGGGAGCCCGTTGCGCAGTCGGTGCGCGACGCGCCTCACGCCTCCGCGGCGTCGTAGGCGTCGAGAGCGGCCCCGAGCGCGTCGAGCGCGGCCATGCCGACTCTGCGTCATCCCTTACTAAACACCTGCGAGACCGCCGCCCTATAGGTCGTTTCCGTCAGTCAATCTCCACCGTTTCTTCGATTGCGCCCGATGCTTCGGCGTTGTATCATGCAGATATTCGGGCTGGTCGAAAGATCCGGGCCCGACAGGAAGGCGGAGGCTCTCTCCGCCACTTCTCAATCTGGAGTCCCATTTCCTCATATGACGCGGTGGACATCCGTCGCGTCCACCCTGTCGACTACCGACTGTTCCAAGCCGCCGATTTCCTTTGCACGATGGAACTGCTCGAATTGAAACGCGTCAACCGCGACCTCTCGCCCAACGACCTGCGCTTCTTCAACGGCACCAAGGAATTCACGAAAACGTACTTCAAGAAGATGCGCGAGAAGCGGTTCGCCGGCTAACGCCCCGCCCCCGCGCCCCTACAGCACGATCCCCAGCGCCACCGCGCACACGACCAGCGCGACCGCAGCCGCCATCGCCGCCACGTCGAAGGCGGCGAAGGGGTACTCCTTGTAGCCGCTCGACGCCGTGCGCAGGTTGAAGCCGCGCACCTCCGCGGCGATGGCGGCGCTGTTGGTCTTGCGCACCGACGACACCAGCAGCGGCACGCACAGCGGCACCATGAGGCGCACCTTGCGCACGATGCCGCCCGCGTCGAACTCCACGCCGCGCGCGGTCTGCGCTTCCATAATGCCCTTCATGTCGTTCATGAACAGGGGGATGAAATGGATGGTGGACGTGAACGTGAACGCGTACTTGTACGGCACGTGCAGCACTTTCACCACGGCGTTCGTGATGTCGTTCATCTTGGTGACGTAGAACACGAGGAACAGCGGGATGGCCGCGGCCACGAGGCGCACCACCGTGGTGAGCGCCGCGAGCAGGCTGCCCGTGCCGATGTAGCCCCACGGCAGCGCCACGAGCACCGCACCCGTCGGCGTCGTGAGGATCTGGACGAGCGTCAAGATGAGCGAGAACGCGAACACCGCTTTCGCCAAGCCGACGGCGGGACGTAGCATGCCGCAGGTCGCGGCCAGCGCGAACCCGCAGGCCAGCAGCACGGCCAAGAACACCAGGTTGCTCGAGCAGAAGCACGCGACGGCGAACAGCGCCGCCGCGGCCAGCTTGGCCACCGGGTTCATACGATGCAGCGGGCTGGTACCGGGCACGTATTCCAGAAACGCGCTCATGCCGACACGCTCCTCTCCTCATCCTGGGCCCCTCGGGCCTCTTCGACCACGGCGGCCAGCATCTCGTCGACCGTGTTGGCGCTGCCCACGGGCGCGTCCGCGAGCCGGGGGATCGCGCGTCCCAGTTCAAGCGACAGATCCACGATCTGCGGCGGGACGAGCGAGGCGCGCTCGAGCGTGTCGCGGTTGCGCAGCACCTCGAACGTGGGAGCGTCATCCACCACGCGCCCGTCGCTCATCACGATGCAGCGCGTCGCGTAGTCGGCGACCACCTCCATGTCGTGGCACACCATGATCACCGTGGCGCCCTGCTCGTGGATGCGGCGGATGATGGCCATGACCTTCTCGCATTCGCGGTAGTCCAGGCCCGTCGTGGGCTCGTCGAGCACCACCACCGGCGGCGCGAGCACCACGATGGACGCGAGCGCCAGCAATTGGCGCGCTCCGCGGTTCAGCAGGAACGGGTCGTCATCGGGATCGAAGCCGAACTCCTCGATGATGGCGTCCACGCGCGCATCGGCCTCGGCGCCCGCCTGCCCGAGCGCACGGAACCCGAACAGCAGCTCCTCGCGCACCGTGGTGCAGCAGATCTGGCGGTCGGGATTCTGGAACAAAAAGCCCACGCGCCGCGCGAGCTCGCTCGTGCGCAGCTCCGCCGTGGAAACGCCGTCGATGAGCACCTGGCCGGCATCGGGTTTCAGCAAGCCGTTCATCAGGCGCATCGTGGTGGACTTCCCCGCCCCGTTCGTGCCGACGAACGCGACGAACTCGCCGTCGCGGATGGCGAAGTTGACGCCCTTCAGGATAGGGGCCGATGCCTCGTAGGACACGTGCACGTCCTTGAACTCGATCATGCGAGCACCTCCTCCAACGCCTCGCGCGCTTCGCGCACATTGCGGACCGACGGCCCCTGGTAGAGGCCCTCGGCGCGCAAACGGTTCATGAGCGTGGTCGAGCGCGGGCAGTTCACGCCGATGCGCTCGAGCTCGCCCGAATGCTCGAGCACCTTCGCGGGCGCGTCGGCGAAGCGGATGCGCCCCTCGTCGACGATGACCAGCATGTCGGCGTACTGCGACAGGAGCGCGATCTTCTGCTCCACCACTACGACCGTGGCGCCGTGCTCGCGCGCGTAGCGTGCCAGCAGGTCGAACACGCTGCGCGAGCTGGCCGGGTCGAGCTCGGCCGTGGGCTCGTCCAGCACGAGCACCCGCGGGTTCAGCGCCAGGATGGACGCGATGGCCACCTTCTGCTTCTGCCCGCCCGACAGCGACGTGATCGTGCGGTCGCGCAAATCGGCGATGCCCATGTCGTCCAAAGCCTGCTCGAGGCGCCCTTCGATCTCGTCTCGCGGCACGCCGAAGTTCTCCAGCCCGTAGAGCATCTCGTCTTCCACCACCGACGTGACGAACTGGCTGTCGACGTCCTGGCAGACGCTGCCCACCAGCCGCGACACGTCGGTCAGCGCGACGTCGCAGGTGTCGAGCCCGTCCACGACCACCGAGCCGTAGAAGTCGCCCGGATAGCAGTGCGGGATGATGCCGTTCAGCGCGTAGGTGAGCGTCGACTTGCCCGAGCCGGCGGCGCCGGTGATCCCGACGAACGCGCCGTCCGGGATGGCAAGGTCGATGCCCTGCACCACCGGAGTCGCCCCCTCGCGGTATTGGAATGAGAAGTTCGAGATTTCGATCATGGGAAGTCGTCTTTCTTCGTCGAATCGCAGGTTGGCGCTAGTAAGTCAGCGAGGACTGTCGTGGTGCCCGAGATCGTGGGGAGGGCGAGGGCGAAGCGCACTTCGGTACGCGAGTCCTCGGCCTCGCCGCGAGATCGGGTGCCACGACCGGCCGCAGCGTCGGCAGGTTCCGCGGGCCGTGGGCCCGCGGAACCCCCCCCCTTAGCGCTTCAGCACCTTCTTCAGCGGCATGGCCAGCACCTGCACGAGGATGCAGTTGAACGTGGCCGTACCAAGGACGATGGCCGCGTACGTGGCCAATGCCACCATGACGTCGCCGCCGGTGGACACCACGTTGATGTAGACCGACAGCAGGGCGAACGTGCCGCCGGACACCACGGTGGAGATGAACGTATTCACAAGCGGGTTCAGATCGAGCTTGCCGCCGATGCTCATGGGCACCTTGATGAGCAGGCCGCAGGCGAGCGCACCGAGGATCTCGGAGGGGATGTTCAGCAGCGGCGTGGCGTTCAGCAGGGGTATCTGGCAGATGAGGCCCGCCAGAAGCCCGATGATAAGCGCCTGGCCCAGCTTCGGGCGCGTGAGTATGATGGCCAGGCAGTACATGGCGATGATGAAGTTCGGCTTCATGCCCATCGACGAGAGGAGCGACCCCACCGTCAGCTTGAGCACGGCGCCGGCTGCCAGCAGCACGGCGATGAGGATGAGATCCTGCGTGGTGAGGCCCGCCTTCTTGGGAGCTGCCGCCACGTCGCGCTTGCGCGGCGCTGCCGCCTTGCCCGCCGCGGCCGTTTGCGTTGCAACCTCGCGCTTGATCTGCTGTTCCATGTTCCTCAATCCTTTCTTGGCGGCGTTCCCGCCGGTCTGTGCCCCTCCCGGGGCGTCTCGTTTGGCCGGCACGAGCTTCGCGGTTGAGAAACGCGCCGCTTCGCCTCCAAAGGTGCGCGGCTGCCGCCGCCTTGTGCGCCGCATAAAAAAACACCTGTCCTTTGAGATAAAGGACAGGTGTTGTAACCTGCGGTGCCACCTTTATTGGCTCTGCGATGCAGAACCCTCTCACGAACATGCCAACACATGTTCTGCCCTTAACGCAGGCTCACGGTCCAGATACTCGGTCGGTTCGGCCTCGTGCTCGCCGTGCCTTCCTTTCCCCTTTCCCTCGGCGAACCATTTACCATCCAGCTTACTGCGGGAATCCCAGCTGCGCCCGCTCTCTGTGAGTGCTCATGATGGCTTGACTTTCGCCTCATCGGTTTCAGCTATTAAGTTGTGGCGCATACTTTAGCACAACGCTTCGGGGCGCTGTCAAGAAGTTTTTCGCCGAGACCGCGTCTCCAGTGGACGCGAGCAGCTTCGAGCCGTGGTGCGGCTGTTGCCGCATCAGTGCATCAGGCCTGATCGCCCGCGGACAGGTAGGCCATGACGAGCCGACGTGTCTCGGAGGACGTGGGCGCCACCTCGCCGCAGACGTGCAGCATGGAGCGCGTGCGCGCCAGGCCGATGGCGGTGGACGACGCCACGAGCGCCTCCTCCTCAACCGAGCCGCCCGCCAGCATGCGGCGCTCGGGATGTTCGCCCAGATAGGATCGCAAGGCAGCGGCAATGGAGCACTGCACAGCCAGGAGGTCGCGCTGGCCGTGGAAGAACAGCTGGGGCATGGAGCGCAGCGCCTCGCGGCGCAGGCCCTCGATCTCGTCGTCCACGCCGGCGGAGACGGTGGTGCTCACCACGCCCACGAGCACGTCGAGATAGCACGCCTCGTCATGCTCCACGAGTATCTCGAGCAAACGCTCGTCGTCGGGAAACGCGTCCATGCGCCCCATGATGACCGAGGCCTTCGAGGGGAAGTAGTTGAAGAACGTCTTCTTGGATATCTCGGCCCGGGCGCAGATGTCCTCCACGGTCACGCCGTCGTAGCCGCGCTCGATGACCAGCTCCAGTGCCGCGCGCTCCACCGCAAGCCGCGCCTTGAGCTTCTTGCGGTACCGAAGCCCCTCCGGCGATGCCTTCTCCTGCCCCTGCTCCACGATGCGCGCAACCTCCTGTTGACGATGATGTGCCGTTTTCATGCAGGGTACCACAAGTTTCAACCGTCTCGCTTTTCATCTACCGAATGAATATTTATACTGGGTGTAAATTACCTCAGCCGCGCATGAAGGCGTTCTCGAGGACGGGCGGAAGCCCGCTCGAGGGCGCCTTTGTTCGCGGCAGCATGTGTCTCATTGGAAGGAAGCAAAGCATATGGGTTTGTCGCGCAAGCAGATAATCATGTTGGCCGTGCTCGTGTTCGGCACGTTCGTCACCGTCTTGAACCAGACCGTCGTGGCGCCGGCGCTGCCGTCGGTCATGGCCGAGATGAGCGTCGACGCGTCCACGGCGCAGTGGCTGACCACGGGCTTCACCCTCGTGAACGCCATCATGATCCCGATCACGGCGTTCTTGACGGACCGCTTCACCACGAAGCGGCTCTTCCTCGTGTCCATGGTCATCTTCACCGCGGGCAGCGCGCTGGCGGGCTGGGGACCGAACTTCGCCGTGCTGCTGCTCGGCCGCCTCGTGCAGGCTGCGGGCGCCGGCATCCTCATGCCGCTCGTGATGACCGTGCTCATGTGGACGTTCCCCGTCGACAAGCGCGGCACGGCCATGGGCCTGTTCGGCATCGTCATCGCGTTCGGCCCGGCCATCGGGCCCACGGCAGCCGGCATCATCATCGACCGCGCCACGTGGCACGACATGTTCTATATCATCACGGCGCTGTCGGCGGCCGTCGTCGTCATCGGCGCGTTCGTGCTGCAGAAGGGCGGCGACACGAACAAGGACGTCACGCTCGACGTTCCCTCCGTCGTGCTGTCGTCGCTCGGCTTCGGCGGCCTCCTGTACGGCCTGTCCACCATCGGCTCGTACGGGCTGCGCGTCAATGCCATCGCCGGCACGCTCGTGGGCGTGGTGGCGCTCGTGTTCTTCTTCCGCCGCCAGCTCAAGATGGAGAAGCCCATGCTGCAGGTGCGCGTGCTGCAGAACCGCAAGTTCCTCGTTGCCACCGTCATCGGCATGCTCGTGCAGGGCGCCCTGCTCGCCGCCGGCATCCTCGTTCCCATCTACCTGCAGTCGCTCATGGGCTACTCGGCCACCGTGTCGGGCCTGGTGCTGCTGCCCGGCGCCATCATCATGGGCGCCATGGGCCCCATCGCCGGCCGCCTGTTCGACAAGCACGGGCCGCGCGTGCTGGCGCTCGTGGGCATGGGCGTGCTCACGCTCACCACGTTCTGCTTCTGCTTCCTGGGGCCGAACATGGGCCTCATCACGCTGACCGTGCTGTACACGGTGCGCCTGTTCTCGCTGTCGCTGGTGAACATGCCCATCACCACCTGGGGCATGAACGCGCTCAGCAACGAGCTGGTGAACCACGGCACCTCGGTGAACAACACGTTCCGCCAGGTGGCGGGATCGCTGGGCACGGCCATCATCGTGTCGGCGTCTACCATCGCCACGAACGCGAGCGCCCCGGCCATGGGCGAGCAGGCCGCGAGCTTCTTCGGCATCGACGTGGCGTTCGCCGTGGCGGGCGTGCTCTGCCTCATCGGCTTCGTCATGGTGGTTGCGCTGGTGAAGAACCGCCCCGGCGAGTCGGCGGCCAAAGACCCCGACAACGCGCGCCGCACCGTGCTGGAGTCCATCATGAAGCGCGACGTGTTCACGCTGCCTTCGAACGCCACCGTGGCCGAGGCCATGAAGCTGCTGGTGGACAAGCACATCTCCGCCGCGCCGCTCGTGAACGCCGAGGGCAAGGCCGTGGGTTTCGTGTCCGACGGCGACATCATGCGCTACCTGTCGAAGCGCTCGACCATGATGATGGACCCCGTGGTCATGATCATGCAGACGGTGGACACCGACGGCGGCAACAAGGACTTCGCCCGCAAGCTCGACGAGCTCATGGGCATGCAGGCGTTGAGCATCGGCGCGAAGGGCATCATCGGCGTGGACGTGCACGCCGACCTTCCCGAGGTGTGCCGCGTGCTGGGCGAGAACCACTTGAAGAAGGTGCCGGTGCTCGACGAGGGCCAGGTGGTAGGCGTGATCAACCGATCCGACATCACCCACTACTCCATGGAGCAGTACCTGGCCGAGCGCGGCGACGAGGCGCTGGCCACGGGCAGCGGAGAGGGCCAGGGACCGACCAAGCTCGAGCGAGCCGAAGAGGCCGCAGCCCTGCCCGACGACGAGGCCGTGGCGTCGTCGATCTAGACGGAACGCGGGAACGAGCGACGCGAGCGGGGACAGCGTCCCGTTTCGGACGCAGGGGGCGCGGACGGGAGCAACCGCCCTGCGCGAGGCGCATCCGGTCGCCTCGCGCAGGGCGGCGACCGGATGCGCATGCAGGCTTGGCCGCCTTTGCGGCCGCAGGCTCGGCAGGAACACCTCTCCTGCCGAGCCTTTTCTATAAGCTATAGCATCATGGACGAAACCAGAGGCTGTGGCGGCGTAATTGCCTCGACGAGCCCTCTGCACACAACCGGCAAAAATGTTTCCCCAGGTCATACGGATTCGCATTTCGCCCGCTATGAGGGCACGATGCCACAGCCTCCGATTTCGTCCAGCTCTTTATCCGTGCTGCTCCTTTCGTCCGCCGATCGGAGCGGCAAAGGGAAGCACTTTGCCGATTTCGCAGTGAAGTCGACCGAGTTCGATCCGGAAAACGGCAGTCCCCTCCCCCATGCTAGCATTTGAAGGTCAACGCTCTTGAAGGGGGTCCCCATGAGGAAACGCCTGCTCTCATTGGTTACAGCACTGGTTTTGGCCTGCTCGCTTGCACCCGGCATCGCGCTGGCGGATCCGGGAGATCCAATCCCCGTCACCATCGAGGTCGGCGCCAATGGCGTACCCGTGGATGCGCCTGGCGACGGGTGGACGTACGAGAACGACAAGCTCACCCTTCAAGCGGGCTACGCGTTCACGCTCGAAGGCGGCACGTTAAGCGTTCGCGTGTATAACTTTGGAACTATCGAAGGCGGCACGTTCGAAGAAAGCGTGTTCAATGGATCGGACGAAGGGGAAGGAGCGGGTATCATCGCCGGCGGCACGTTCAGCAACTACGTGTACAACTACGAAGGCAGCGTCATTTCGGGCGGCGCATTCAACGACGGCGGCTACAACAACGGCCTGCGAAACGAAGGCGTTGTGAGCGGCGGCGAGTTCAAAATTGATGTCAACAACAGTGGAACCATCGAGGGCGAGGGCGTGTTTAACGCCTATATACAGAACGGCAACACGCGATTCGAGCCTGGCCAGAACAAGTCCTGCATCATCTCAGGCGGCACGTTCAGCGCGAATATAGACAACTTCGGAACCATTGAGGGAGGCTCGTTCAGCGGCGAGATCCTCAGCGGAGGAATCATCGCAGGCGGCATGTTTTCCTCCACCAGCTCCGTTACCAGCAACGACGAAGGCACCACCACCGGCGGCGGCACCATATCGAACGGCACGTTCAAGGGCCTCGTCACCAACGGTGATTCCGACCCCGACTACAACGCGGCCGCCATCACCGGCGGCACGTTCGAGGGCACGGTGACCAACTATGATGCTATCGAAGACGGGGCGTTCTCCTTCCGCGTGACCAACAAGGAAATCGGCACCATCTCGGGCGGCACGTTCCTTAGCGACGTGACCAACCGGGGTGCCATCGGAGGCGGCTTCTTCGCGCTTCCTATCATTTGCGAAGGCGGGACGGTGAGCGCGAGCACTTTCCCCGTGCACACCGCGCTCACCGGGCTTTCAATAGCGGAAACCGCGAATGCAGAGCTGGTCGCCTCGTTTGAGAAGGACAGCGAGGAGATCAACTGCTTCATGCTCAAGGCCGCCGAAGAATACCAGCTGCCAGACGCGATCGCCGTGAGCCTTGGAAGTGCGGATGGGCCGAAACTCGCGGCAGGCACGGACTACACCTACGATGCGGCAACTGGCGCCGTCGCCATTAAGAAGGGTGCCGCCTCCGGCCCGCTGCTCCTCACCGCAAGCGGCGTTCCCGTAGTCGCGCCCGCTCCCGAGCCGGCACCTCCGACGCCCGACTCCCGGCCTCCCACATCGGACGCCAAGCTTCTCGCTGCAACAGGCGACAGCGCGATACCCACCGTCGTTGCCGGCATCGCGCTCTTGGCCGCCGGGGCGCTCGCAGCAAGCGCGGCAGCCCGTCGAAACCGCCGTACACATCGACGGTGAGCACTGCGCGGCAGCTCTCGGGCCGCCGCGCTGAATCCTTCTGCATCATGCGATCGAGCGCCATGCGCGGACAGGGCGCATGGCGCCGCTTACGACGCCAGCGACCATCCGGCGGCTTCGGTTTGCAGCTCCACCATGCGGCGGTACAAGCCGCCCTCGTGTGCCATGAGCTCGGCCGGCGAGCCCTCCTCCACCACGCGGCCCTCCTTCAGCACCACGACCTTGTCGGCGTTCGCCACGGTGCGCATGCGGTGCGCGATCACGAGCACGGTCTTGCCCGCCAGAAGTCGCGAGAGCGCCGTCTGCACCTGCGTCTCGTTCTCAACGTCGAGCGAAGCCGTGGCCTCATCCAACAGCACGATGGGCGCATCCTTCAGGATGGCGCGGGCGATGGAGATGCGCTGGCGCTCGCCGCCCGAAAGACGGCTTCCGTTCTCGCCGATGGGCGTGTCGTAGCCCTGCGGCATGCGCAGCACGAACTCGTCGCAATTCGCGGCGTGGGCAGCGGCGAGAACCTCTTTGTCGGAGGCGTCGGCCCGGCCGAGCCGGATGTTGCCCATCACCGTATCGTCGAACAGCACCACGTCCTGGAACACCTCGGCATAGTCCGCCAAGAGCGTCTCCGGTTCCACACCCGCCACGTCCACGCCTCCCACGCGCACCTGCCCAGCGTCGGCGTCCCAAAAACGCGCGGCTAGCTTGGCCACGGTGGACTTGCCGCTGCCACTGGGCCCCACCAATGCCGTCACCTCGCCTTCCCGTGCGGTGAACGTCACGTCGCTCAGCACGCGCTCGCCCTCGCCATAGGAGAACGACACGCCCTCGAAGGTCAGGTCGTGGCCTGCCGGCTTGAACTCGGTCGTACCCGTTTGCGCAGGCTCTTCCTCGATAGCCTGCAGCCGTGCGATGTTCAGGCGCAAGTCCAGCAGCTCGATGATGGTCTGCAGGATGACGTTCACCGGGTCGTACACGCGCGTGACCGCCAGCAGGAAGCAGAAGAACACCATGAAGTCCACCTGCCCGTCCGCAATGAGCAGCGCGCCTGCCAACACCGTGGTGCCGATACCGAGCCGCAGAAGCGCCTGGGCCGACGACGCGCTCACGCCGGCGGTCAGCTCCGCCCTGATCTTCGCATGCTCGAAGGCATCCACCCGCTCGCCCACGCGCTCGAGAAACGCCGGAACCTGGTTCGTGGCACGGATCTCGCGGGCGCATTCCAGGTACTCCTGGATACCGTCGGCAAGCTCGAGGCTCGCCTCGTTGCGAGCGCGTCCCGCCGCCTGCTGAAGGCGCGTAGTGGATAGCAGCACCGCCACCGCAACCGGGATGGGCCACAGCGCCGCCAGCGCCAGGCGCCAGTCGAATGCGACCAGGCAAACGGCCACCACCGCCGTCGAGATGGCCGCACCGAACAGCTGCGGCATGACATGCGAGAACATGCGCTCATGGTCGGCGCAGTCCTTCATGACCGCACTCGTGAGATCGGACAGATCACGCTGCCCGAAGAACGACAGCGGCAGCTGCCGCAGCTTCTCGGCCAGGCCGATGCGCTTGCGGGCGCTCTCGTTGTACACCACGTTGTAGGTGCTGTCGTACTCGAGGTTCTGCGTGAGCAGCATGACGACGAGCACCGCGACGATGGCCAGCAGGTACGCTCCGAGCTCCGGCAGCGGTTGCGATGGGTCGGTCAAGTGGGCCACGAACGCGCCCGTAACCGTGAACAGCACGCCGATGGGCGCCATGAGCACGACGTTGGCCAGCGCCGCAGCCCCCACGCCACGCTTGAAATCGCGCGCTCCCTGTTCGGTCAGTGCGAACTTGTCACGCAGCATGGGTGCCGCTCCTTTCGATCCTCCACGTTACCGACGTGCGGTAATCGTCCCACATCTTCGCATACAGGCCGCCGGCCGCAACCAGCTCGTCGTGCCGCCCGCGCTCGACCACCCGGCCCCCGTCCAGCACGCATATGATGTCGGCTCCAATAACGGTGGACAGCCGATGCGCGATCATGAGCACCGTCTTGCCCGCGCAGAGCCTCGCCAAGGCGCGCTGGATGAGCGCCTCGTTCTCCGGGTCGGCGAAGGCCGTGGCCTCATCGAGCACCACGATGGGAGCGTCTTTCAGAATGGCACGCGCGAGCGCGATACGCTGGCACTCGCCGCCCGAAAGGTACACGCCCTCCGCACCCACCTGCGTGTCCAGGCCATCGGGGAACTTCGCCACGATATCATCGCACTGTGCGGCGTGGGCGGCGGCCTCCACCTGCGCACGCGTGGCACCCGGGCGCGCAGCGCGGATATTCTCCAGGAGCGACGCCTTGAACAGGCGATCGTTTTGGAACACGAAGGCCACCTGCGCCATGAGCTCAGAGGCGGGGATGTCGCGCACGTCCACCCCTCCCACGCGCACGCGGCCCGAACCCGCGTCCCAGAAGCGGGGCACCAGGCTGGCGGCCGTCGTCTTGCCGCCGCCCGAAGGTCCCACGAGCGCCACCGTGGAGCCGGCGGGCACCTCCAAGCTCATATCCACCAGCGCATCTCCTGAAGCGCCGGGGTACGCGAAGCCCACCTGCTCGAAGGAGATCGAGGCATCGCGCGGGTGCCTGGCCCGCACCGCCGACGGCTCCGCCAGCGGCCTTGTCGCGAGTATCTCGTCGATGCGACGCACGGAGTCCTGCGCCATCATCACGGCCTCGCTCGCGTACATCACCTTCGTCATCATGGTGGTGGTAATAGCCGAGAACACCGCATAGAACAGGAAGTCCGTCAGAAACGCCGCAAAATCGCCCGCCGCATGCGCTAAAAGGATGCCTGCGGGCACGAGCACGGCGAACGTGCCGTTGATGGCCACGAGCTGGACGACCTGGGGGCGCTGGCACGACTTCGAGTACTGGTAGGCCATGTCGCGATAGCTCATGATGGCCTCGGAGAATGCACGAAACGAATGCACCGTCTGCTGGAACACCTTCACCACGGGGATGCCGCGCACGTATTCCACGGCCGCCTTGTTCATGCGATTGAGCGCGTCTTGATAGAGCATCATGAACGGCATGCCGTCGTTCTTCGCCTGACGCCCCATCATCCACCACATCATGAGCGCCGAGACGGCGATGGGAACGAGGCACACGAGACCCATGACCCAGTCGAACGCGAACATGACCGCCACGAACGCCACCGGGGTGACGAGCGATCCCACGAAGTCCGGCAGCTTGTGCGCGAGCACGTCCTCGGTTTGGCCGGCGCAGCCGTCCACCACACGCCGCAGATGCCCCGAGGCATGGGAATCGAAGTAGCCGAGCGGCACGCAGGCCAGGTGGCCGAGCGCCTGCTTGCGCATGTTCGCCGCCGTGCGGAACGCCGCCAGATGCGTGCACATGAGCGCCGCGAAGTACACGAACAGGCCCGCTGCCGAGAACGCGAACGCAAGCCAGCCCCAGAAGGCGAGCCCCTCCGCAGCGCTCCAGTTGGGAGCCACGGCTACGAGGTCGCGCAGCACGAACCACACGCACACCAGGGGCATGACCACGAAGACGCCGTTAACGCCCGCAAGCACGCACCCCAGCACCGCGAGCTTCTTGCGCGAGCCTGCGAACCCGAGCAGGCGTCCGACGGCATCTTTGGGACTTGGCGGCGCCACAGGCATCGCCCCACCAGCTGCCGGTTCGCCCCCGCATCCCGCCCCTGCTGCGGCAGAGCCGCCTGCCGATGGAGTCGCCCCACCGGAGCCGACGGCTCCGTGCGGCGCGCCAGCCGCCGCTGCTGCTTCTGCCATGATGCCTCCTTCCTCTCTTCGAGCGCAGCCTGTCAAGGCCGCGCCGCCTCGCCTCGATGCGCCTAGGCGCCCATCCGCGCGAAATGCTTCTTGAACACGCGCTCTCCCAATAGACCGCCGACAAGGGGACCTATCACGGCAACCGCAAGCGCCACCAAGGCGAGCGGACCGTACATGAAGTCCACGAGCTGCTGGCCGTACTCGGCCGTCATGCCCGAGGCCACAACCATGTCCACGTACGCCTGGCCCGTGAGGTAGACAAGCGAGACATGCCCCGCCCAGAAGCACACGACGAAGGCGACGAACGCCGCCACGCGGCGAAAGGCGGTGCGCTCGCCCGGCGCGCCCAACACGAGCTCGGCCGCCACGCCGCCAAGGGCGATGCCCAGAGGACCTGTCCAGAACATGCCCATCACCAGGCCGAGCAGCGCCACCAGCAGGCACATGAGCGCTACCGCACCGCGCTTGGGAACGCGGGCCAGCACGTACATCCACACGATACCGGCCGGAACAGCGCCGACCCCATGGGTGAACCAGGACGTGGTGGCGCTGAGGGAACACACTATCGAGAAGACCATGAACACCGCGAACAGAAGCACGCCGAAGACGGCGAGCACCACGTAGTCGCGACCGGTAAGCCGGGTGCTGCGGGCGGGCGCGCGCCCTTTTGTTGCTGTCGATTCCATACAAGAACTCCTTTCATCGGAAGTAATGCCGAAATGCGCGGGTGCATCACCCGTCGAAACCGAGCGTGCGGCGCACGGCGGGCAGGTTCGCCCGCGCAAGCGGCTCCTGGACGCTCACGCGACCGCCGGCCATCACGGCCACCTCGTCGCATGCGGCGACGATGAACTCATAGTCGTGCGTGATCACCGCCACGCACGTGCCGTCGTCGCGCACACGCGAAAGCTCTCTGGCCACGGCCTGCATGTTGCCGAAGTCAAGCCCGCTCGTGGGCTCGTCCAGCACCAGCACGCGGGCCCCCTGCAGCACGCCGGCCGCAATGGCCAGTCGCTGGCGCTCGCCGCCCGAGAGCGACAGCGGGTGCCGCTCGGCCAGATGCGCGAGGCCGAAACGGTCGAGTGCCTCGCCAGCCGCCGCCCGGGCCGCCTCGCCGCGGCCGAGACGACGAGCCGCAGCAGCTTCCAGCTCGCATGCGGCCGTATGGGCGAACAGTTGGTAACCGGGCTCCTGCATAACCAGGAACACCTGGCCGGCCCGTTTGCGACACGGAGCCGATCGTCCCTCGAGCGCCACCTGCCCCGCACGTTCGCGATGCAACCCGGCCAAGCAGCGCGCAAGCGTCGACTTTCCTGCGCCGTTGCCTCCCACCAAAGCCGCGATGCGCCGGGACGCGAACGCACCGGCGGCCCCGCGCAGCACATCGTCACCGCGACGGTAGCCCGCACGCAGGTTGCTGAACGAGAGTGCCGCAGCAGAGACGGCGCGTACCGGGCACGGGAGCGACGGGTCCTGCCCGTCCGTCGGCGCGCCTTCGGCGCAGGCATCCTCGATGCGCCAGGCCCGAAGGCCCATCCGGTGAAGCTCGCGCACGGGCAGGCGCTCGAATTCCGCAGCCGCCCAATCGTGAGCGATGCGCCCGTCCTCCATATGCACCACCCGATCTGCTATTCCCCGCAGCCACCATAGCCGGTGCTCGGAGACGATCACCGTGCGCCCTAGCTCCTTCAGGCGACGAACGAGGTGCGCAAGGGTGCGCATGGAGGCCACATCGAGTGCGGCCGTGGGCTCGTCAAGGGCGAACACCTCCGGGCCCAGCGCATGCACCGACGCAATGGCCACCATCTGGCGCTGGCCTCCGGAAAGTTCCCGGATGTCACGGTCGAGCAGATGGGAGATACCCAAGTCGGCCGCGGCGCTGCGAACGCGGAGGCGTATCTCGTCGTGCGGCAGGCCCGCGTTCTCGCACCCGAAGGCGATCTCCGAGGTGGTGTCCAGGTTGAAGAACTGGCTGCGCGGATTCTGGAACACGGAGCCCACGCGCAGCGAGAGCCCTTCGATGCCCAGGTCGGCCGCATCCTGCCCGAGCACGCACACCGTGCCGGACAGCTCCCCATCGTAGGCTTGCGGCACCAGACCGTTCACGAGGCGCATGAGCGTGGTCTTCCCGCAGCCGGAACAACCCGTCACCACCACGCACTGTCCTCGTGCGACGGACAGGCTCACGCCCTTCAGCACCGGCTCGAACAGGTTTCCCTCCGCATCGGCATAGGAGAACGCCACTCCGTGGAATTCCACGGCCGCACCGTCGCGCGGGGCTTGCGGCGCCGTCATGCCAGCACCCCTGCACCCAGCGCCACGGATACGCCTGCAAGCGCAACGAAGTACACGAGCAGCAGCGCATCAACCACGCCGATACGCAGCTCGTAGTAGCTCGTGCGCCGATTCGGTGCGTCGATGCCGCGCACGGCCGCCGCGTTCGCCAGTTCATCGGCCACGATACCCACACGTCCCACCACCGGCACCAGCAGGTTCTCGATCACCTGCACGGGATGCCGCAGCACGCGTGCCGGCGAGAGCGCGATGCCGCGCACCTTCATGGCATCGAGCACCGCGCCGAACTCCTGGCCGAGCGTGGGAGCGAAGCGCAGCATCACGCACAGCGCCGCCGACACCCGCTTCGGCAGGCCGAGGCGCTGCAGACTGTAGGCGAGCTCCCCGGTACGCGTGGTGCCCACCATGTTCGCAGCCATCATGAAGGCGCACAACATACGGCGCACCATCGCGAACGAGGCGCCCACGGCCATGAGCACCACACCGGAGTGCGCGCACAGCCAGCAGAGGACGAAAAGCACCGCCCAGACCGCCGCCCAGCGCAGGGCCGATGAGAGCCGCCCGCACCAGATGCCGGCGAGCGCGCACCCACCCACCGCCGCCAACTCAACCGCCACCGATGCGGAAGCGAACGTGGACAGGCTGATCAACAGGATGCAAATCAACGAAACACGAGGATCGATGCAATGCGCGGGCGGTACCGCCGCAGCCCTTTCACGGGCCCGCACCGATACTTTCGCGGCAGCCCCGCCGCTTGCCTGCAACGGCCCCGGCGCACCCGCGGACTCCAAGGTGGCGGTGCAGGCGAATGACGGCGTTGTGTTCGCGCCATAGGCAGACGGTTTTCCCGGATCCCTATTTGTAGTAGTATTGTTATCCATGGTTAACTATGCTAGCGTCTCTCGGAGGCGCGGGAAGGAGGAGGGGCCCTATGCGCAATCCCTCCGAAAACTTCAAGAATCGCGCCGAAACGGCCCGTGAGGCCGACACGGGCATCGACACGCTGTTCGAGCCGCAAATTCGGCAGCTCGGCGGTGTGCTGATCGATGCGGCCGCACACGGGCGGCAAGGGCTCCTGTGGCTGATCGACCCGGCGGTCGGCAAGGGCTCTTTCTGGTACTTCCCCATCGGCGACCGCCTAGCGGTGGGCGCGTTCGACTTTGCACTTCGCGAGGAGGGCGGATTCTTCTGCGACGCGGCCGATTGCTTCTACTTCGGCTCCTACAGCCATGAGATGCTCCCCTACCTGGGAATCGAACCAACACTACCCGGCCGCACCGTGCTGGGGCATGCCTGGAAGCACGCCCCCTACCATCAACGGGTGCAGGGCGGAGCGAGGCTGAGCGAGACGTTCGTCGCACTCTTGCCCGAGGCGCTGCGGGACGTCAGCCTGCGATTGCATTGCGATCCCGTGGTGCTGAGCTCGGCAATCGCCGCGCTCGATGGCACGTCCTGCCCCGCCGGGCTGCCCTCCTTGCTTGACGACATGCGGCGAGCCCGGCCGAGCGCCGTCGTGGCCGAGGCGTTCTACGAGAGCAAGGTGGTGGAAGCGTGCGCGCTTATCGTGGACTGGCGGCTCGCATACGGCCGCGCGCCCGTTGCGCTCTCGGCAGACGATGTCGCTGCAGTGGCGGCTGCCCAACGCCTTATCCAGCAAGACCTCGCACACCCCGTCACCACCGAGGAGCTCTGTCGCGCGGTTTGCGTGGGAACGAGCAAGCTCATCGAGCTGTTCAGGCTATCCTGCGGCATGACGCCGCAAGAATACGCGCGCGATGTGCGCATGCATCACGCCTGCGAGCTGCTCGAGACCACCGACCTGTCCCTGGCCGCTATCGCCGCATGCGTGGGTTATTCCCGTCAGGGCAGCTTCTCCGAAGCGTTCCGTGCCCGGTGCGGCCTCTCGCCCCGGGAGTGGCGTGCGAACGCTCGCGCCCTCCATCGGTAATCTTCCCAAAGACCCCTCTTGCGTTTTATACTATCAGTGATAGTATGTCCCTTATCAGCGAGAGCCGAAAGGGAACCGGAAAATGGCCAGCCATTCGATCGAGATCATGATTTTGGGCGCGCTCATCGAGCGCCCGATGAGCGCGTACGAGATGGACAAGACGATGGAGGACCGCAACATCCGACGCTGGATACGCATCAGCTCGCCGTCGGTGTACCGCAACGTCATCCGCCTGTGCGATGAAGGCTATGCCGACGGCACCGTCGTCAAGGAAGGCGAGATGCCCGAGAAGACGGTGTACACCATCACGGACAAGGGGCGGGCACGCTTCGCCGATCTCATGGACGAGGCCGCCGCGCTGCCCGCGCGGGTCGACTTCGGCTTCCTGCCCGTCTTGGCGAACATCGGCCTCGTGGACGAGGATACCGGCCGCGCGCTCATCGACGGGCTGATCGAGACGCACCGCAGCACAGCCGAGCACGTGGACGGGCTCATCCCCTCCTACGAGCGTCTCGAGGCGCGGGCCACCATGGAGCTGTGCGCCGACACGTACCGTCTCGTCGCCGATCATCTCGCACGGTTCGAGCAGGAACTGTACGGCAAAGGCTGATGTCTGCATAGTGCGAACGAATGTTTCACGTGAAACATTCGTTCGCACTATGTCCCCGCAACGCCGTCCCTTCGCGGGCGATATCCGACGATCCCCCCGCATCGCCGACAAACCGGTTCGACAACCGGTTTCTTTTTAACCAGTAACTATCATTGATAGTAGTATTTAAGATAGGAGAAAGATATGGAAACATGGGATCAGAGGGCCGAAGGCAAGCCCTTCCCTACCGCCGCCGTGCTGGGAGGGTTGGCGCTGAGCCTGTTCATGGCGGCGCTCGACGACACCATCGTGAGCACCGCCATGCCGAAGATCGCCGCCGGCCTGGGCAGCTTCGACCACTACACCTGGCCGTTCACCTCCTACTTGCTCACCTGCACGCTGGCGACGCTTCTGTGCGGCGCATGCGCGACGCGCTTCGGCCACAAGCGGGTGTTCGCATGCGGTATCAGCGTGTTCGCCGTCGCATCGGCGGGTTGCGCGCTGTCGAACGGTATCGACGCGCTCACGGCGTGGCGCGCCGTGCAAGGTGCGGGCGGGGGCCTCGTGGAGGCCGGCGTGTTCATCGCGATGGCCGAGCTGTTCGAACCGCGCGTGCGCGGGAAGTACATGGGCATCCTCTCGTCCATGTACGGCCTGGCTTCCATCGCAGGGCCGCTGGCCGGCGGGCTGATCGCCGATACGGTGGGCTGGCACTGGATCTTCCTGGTCAACCTGCCGTTGAGCGTGGCGGCGCTCGTGCTGGTCGTGCGGTTCCTCCCGGGCAAGCAAGCTCATGCGGAACGGTCGTTCGACTTGCCCGGCGCCCTGTGCGCGGCCGCCGCCATCGTGCCGCTCACGCTTGCGTTCAGCCTGACGGGCAGCGCCCTCGCCTGGTTCTCCGCGCCGTTCTTCGGGCTGCTCGCGCTCGCGGCCGCCATGATCGCGCTGCTCGTACTGGTGGAACGGCGGCGCGACCACGCCATCGTGCCGGTGCGATTCTTCCGTTGCGCGCAGGTGAACGGGGCGGTGGCGATGGGGTTCTGCTCGCAGTTCGCCCTGCTCGTCGGCGTGATGTTCGTGCCGCGGTTCGTGCAGGAGGGGCTGGGGCTCACGTCGACCGCCTCGGCGCTGGCCACGATCCCTATGACGCTGGCGCTCGTAGTAGGCAGCACGCTGGCGGGGCGGGTGTTCGGCGCGAACGGGCGGATGCGCACCATCAGCCGCGTCGGGTTCCTCGTGCTGGGCGCTGGGGCGATGCTGCTGTGCCTTGTCGGCCCCGCGACCGGCATGGTGCAGCTCGCGTGCTCGTCGGCAGTGCTGGGATTCGGCATCGGGGCGAACATGCCCATGACCAACATCGCCGCCCAAACCGCCGTGGAGCCGCGCGACGTGGGCAAAGCGACCTCCCTCGCGCTGTTCTTCCGCGGGCTGGGCGGCACCGTGGGGTCGGCGGCGTGCGGCGCAGCCGCCGGAGCCGCGTTCGCGGAAGCGGCGCTGCCCGTGTTCGCGCTGTGCGTCGGCGCGGCCGTTGCGGGCCTCGCGCTGTCGGGCACGCTGCCGCGGTTTGTCGAACGCCGGAGGTAAGACCGAGGCGAAGCCCGCCCCCGATGGGATAAGGAAGGGCGGGCCGGCGAAGCTAGGCAAGCGTTTCGGGCAGCTGCTCCTGGTTTCCGATCAGCGCGGCGAGCCCCGTCGAGGCCATGGCGTTGGCGCGCGCAGCCGCCTGCCGATACCGCTCCCGCGCTTCCTCGCCCGCATCATGGCTCGCAAGCAGAAGGCGGGCGCTCTCGAACAGGTCGACGTTGCCGGGCTCGCGCTCCAGCTCTGCGAGCAGGATATCCTCGGCCCGCGCATCGTCGCCGAGGGCGTAGAGCGCTTCTGCCGCATAAAGCGCCTGTTCAGCCGACGTGATCGAACCTTCGCTGAAAGCCTTTGCGAGCTCGCTCCATGCGCCCGCCCGCCGCAGCGCCTCGGCGTAATCCGACCGTACGGAGTCGTCGCGTTTGGCAAAGGGGTTCTGTTCCAGAACCTGCCGGATCGCGGCCGCATCCGCCTTCGCCGCGGCCGACGCGGACGCGTCTTTCGCGCTAGCCGCCCACAAGCCGAACCCGCTGGCCGCGAAGGACGCTACCAGAAAAAGCAGCGCGAGCGGGAGGCCCCATGCCCGATCAAGGCTACGCGACCGGCGCCGCGGCTCCGGCGCAGCGTGGAGGGTCAAGAGCATCGCCAAGAATGCGAGCAGCGCGGCGAACTGGAAGTCTATGTCGAAGGCTCCATGCACGGCGATCAGCAAGATGGCGCAGACGACCGGCGCGTTCCCGCAGGACGCTGCCCGCTTCACGCCCATGACGATGGCCGCGACGAACAGCGCCGCCCCGACCAAACCGGCATCGAGGGCGATCTGCAGATAGCCGCAGTGCACCGACGTGGCGGTGTACTGCGCGGACTGCACGTACGGGTAGAGGAACCTCCACACGTCGGGCCCGATGCCGAGCGCAGGATTCGCCGCGACCACGGCCGCCGCATCCCCCATCTGGACCAGGCGCTCGACGAACGTCCGCCCCGCCTGCGCCGCCCTGCCCGTCTGAGCGAGCGCCTCCACGCAGGCGAGCGTGCACGCCACCAGCAGCGCGCATGCAAAAAGAGCCGTCCTCCTCGCGTTCTTCGCCCTGGCCAGCCTCCGAACCGCCAACGAGCCGGCCGCGAACGCGCCGGCCGCGGCGGCAAGGGCCCAGCCTGTCCCGACAACGAGGCAGAGGACGAACGCTCCGGCCGCGCACGCCGTCAGCGCCGCCGCCTCCGCCACATGCACGAACGCGCCCTCGCGCCATCGGCATGCGCAGAGAGCGACGAGAGCGCACGCGAACAGCCCGCAGGCCCCCGCCGACTGCGTGAACAGCAGCGCCGCCAACGGGAAGGAGGCCGCCCTTCGCAGACGCGCGCTTTCGGACCCGAGCGCCAGCAGGGCGCAGGCCGCGAAGAACGTTCCCGACGTGTTGGCGTACTGGAAGGGGAACTGCAGCCGTCCGGCGTTGACCGCCCCCTCGACGCCGCCCGGCATCGACATCAAGGCGAGCCCCAGCACGGCGATGGCAACCCCGAGCCAAACGACGGCGCGCATCGTTCTCGCCCGCGCCGCATCGGGCAGCACCGCGTGCAGGAACGTCAGCGCCGCCACGGCGAACCAAGGGGCCGACTCGGCGACTCCCGTCAGCGTGAGGCCATGGACGGCGCTGCTAGCCAGGCTGCACGCCCCTACACCCGCGATCAGCAGGGGAATCGCGATGCTCCCGTCGCGTCTGCCACGCGCACGGGCCGAGACGATCGCCGAAAATGCCGCGCACCCCGCCGCCAGCAGGCCGACGACGCATGAGGCTGCGGCGTAATAGCCTCCTTGCCACAGCACCAGAACGCCGAGCAGCCCGACGAACGCCGCCCCCTCCCAAGGAAGGGGTACGTTCGACGGGCTGTCCGTCACCTGGTTCTTGCGAGCCATCGAGGAGAGGCTCTACTTCACCCTGCGTCCGCCGCGCACGAACGCCAGGCAAACCAGCGCCGCGGCAATCGCGCAGCCAGCCAGCGCCATCGGAAGCGCCAGCGTGTCGCCGGTGGGAGCGAGCAGGGGCTTCACGACCTCATCCTGACCGGAGCCACCGCCTCCGGGGAGAACGGTCCCGGAGCCGCCAGCCGACCCGCCGCCGATCTCGCCGCCCGACGTCTGCCGCTCGCTGCCCGTCACCACGTAGGTGCTGAAGTGCTCGGTGGCAAAGCACAGGTCGTCGCCATCCACCCATGTGGGCTTCTTCTCGATCGCGCCGTTGTCGGCAACGTGGCTGACCTCAAGCGTCTTCGGGTCGAGCGCGCGCATGGCATCGGTCATCCGCAGGCGCACCGTCATCGTTCCGTCCTCCAAGCTGACCGCCACTTCCCCGCCATCGGCGTTGCGCAGCGACACGTCAAGGATCTCGGCAACTTTCGTTTGCCCGCCTTGGAGCGAAGTGATGGTTTGCTGCGCGCTCTCCGTCAGATCCTGCGCGCCCTGCACCGCCAACGACAGGGAGCCGCCGTTGCCCTGCGCGATCTTGTCAAGCTGCTCGGCAGCAGCAGGGCTGGACACCTCGACGGATGCCTGATACGCGGAGTCGCCCTCGGTCGCGGCGATCTCCTTGGCAGCCACCGCCACCTCGCAAATCGCCGACACGTCGCCGACCTTCGCCGTGATGGTGGCCGAGCCCACGCCGAGCGGCGTCACCTTGCCGCCGTCGACCGTAGCCACCGCAGAGTTCGAGGTAGACCACGCGATGCTGCCAGCCTCATCGGCGTCAAGCGGATCGACGGTCGCCGTCAACGTGAAAGGCTCGTCGCCCACAGTAAGCTGCTTGCTCGTCACATCCAACGCGATCGCCTTCGCGGGATTGGTCACCGAAACCGCGACGACGCCCTTCACGGTGGAAGACTCCTGCTGCGCCTCGAACACGAGGGTGCCCTTGCCCGTGCCAAGCGCAGCGATCGCGTAATTGCCACCCTCGCTGGCCGCGACGCTGAACACGGCGTTGCCGGAAGCGTCGCTCCACACGCCGTTCGAGAGCGAGCCCTTGCCCTCCACGGAGAACGTCAGGTCGTAGTCGTCGACTGCGCCGGACAAGGCGCCGAAAGCGGCAACGTTCACGGTTTGCGCGTCGCCCTTCACAAGCGCGACACTCGCAGCGGAGAGGTCGAAGCCCGTCACCGGGTTGCTCACCGTGACCGTGCAGGAGGCAGACTGCTGCTCGTCTTCGAGGGAGGTTGCCGTGATGACGGCCGTTCCCTTGCCCACAGCCGTCACCAGGCCGTTTTCGTTGACCGTGGCCACGGACTTGTCGCTGGCAGACCACGCGACAGACTTGTCGAGCGCCCCGGCGGGAGAAACGGTCGCCACGAGCTGCGTCGTACCGACGCCCACGATCGACACCTCGCTCTTGTCAAGCGCGACGCCCGCCACGTGCTCGCCCACGGTCACCGCGCACTCGGCCGTGAGTCCGCCATCCAGTGTGGTAGCCGTAACGGTGCACGTTCCCACGCCGACCGGGGTCACCGCGCCGTTGTCGTCGACCATGGCCACGTCACTGTTGGAGGACGTCCAGGCGACGCCCTTGTCGGAAGCAGTCGCGGGAAGCACCGTGGCCTCGAGCTGCGACGGCTCGTCGCCCACATAGAGCGTGAGGGCTTCAGCGTCCAGCTCGATGCCAGCGGCAGGCGTCACCACGGTAATGGCGACCGAAGCGGTCTGCTCGCCCGCCGTGGCGGTGATCGTGGCTTCGCCGTTGGCGAGCGCCGTCACCAGGCCGTCGGCATCGACCGTGAGCACGTTCTCGCTGGAGGAAGCCCACTCCACTTTGTCGGTAGAGCTTTCAGACTGCACCGTGGCCGTCAGCTGGGCAGTGCCGCCCACGTTGAGCGGCTTCTCGGGAGCGCCGGAAATGGTCACGGACGTGGCGGGGGTTGTCACCGCTATCTCGACCAAGGCCGACCTATCGCCCGCCGTGGCGGTGACGGTCGCCTTGCCGTTGGCAATGGCCGTAACCTTGCCGGACGCATCGACCGTGAGCACCTTGTCGTCTGAAGTCGCCCACATCACCTTGTCGGTGGAGTTCGCAGGCTCGACCGCGGCCGTCAGCTGCGCGGTCGCGCCCACCGCCAGCTGCTCGGGAGCGCCGGAGATGGTCACCGACATGGCAGGCACAGGCTCCTTCTTCGTGTCGATGGTGCTCGTGTCGAAGAACTCCCACGCGTCGCCCTTCTTCAAAAGGATGAGGGACTCGTGGTCGCCGCAATCGTAATACGCGTCGTACTCGAACGGAATCAACGCCTCTCCCTCGGCATCGACCGCACCATATTTTCCGGCGTCGTTAGCGGTGTAGGTCATCACCGTGCCGTCACCGAGCGTGCGCTTGGTTTGCTGCCACGTTATCCACTCGGTGTAAGCAGACCGCGAGAGCTCGTTCAGATCACGGTCGACGTACCGATAATAAGCAGGGGTGGCCTTGGGATAGACCGTTCCGTCCTCTTGGTCGTACACAGCTATCCGGTAGACCACTGTCCCGTCGGCCAAGATCGTCCGGTAAGCCCGAGCGTACTCCATTGCCTTTTCGGGAGAATCGATCCATTCCCCCTTGTCATAGGCAACAAGGGCTTTTTGGGTATACCCACCATCGTACACCGTTTCGGTCGCAACCAACGCGCCTTCCAGGCCCGAGGAGTTGAGGGAAACCGTCCCCGCCGCTGTCGTGGGAGATATCGTTTTCACTTCCTCGCCCGCAAAGTCGAGGATAATGCAATTGCCATTGCTCTCAGTTGTGCAAACGAAAGGTGCCCTAGTATCCTCTTGTACCCGGGAGAACCTTCACCGAAGTTCCGTCTGCCAGCCGTATGGAATACTGCGTGAAATACCCCTGGCCATCCGTGGAGTTCTGGTAGCACAGAAAGCGGCCGTTGCCCATAGAGCTTTCGATTGTCACGCCCTGAAACTCCGCCGGCTGAACACCCGTGAAATCCCATATCCGCGTGCCACCAGATTTGTATTGGATCAACTCAGCTTCCGAGAACACTTCGAAATTCCAAAGAGACGCAACACCGCTCATGATGAAGCCTTCCGGCTTCTTCGGCGTCACGCACCGGTACGCATCCTGTCCCTCGACTTTGGTTATCGTAACCTTGCCGCCGTCGGGCAAGCTCCACTCGCGTTCGGTCTCCCCGACGGATGGAGTGTCCCCCTTGGCAACGAACGAGTTGCTTGCCGAATCCCATACGTACTCCTTTGAGACGCGAACGTTGTTGGCGTCATAACCGGATATATTGAGCGTAAGCGAACGCGTCTCGTCATACGCGAACCAGATGGATACGCTCGGACCCTCTTCGGACCAACCCTTGGACCAATCTTCGGGCATGGGAACCGATGTCCTTTTGACACCTTCCCCATCGTAGACGTCCACAACAGAACCGTCGAGGTCAACGGCCGCCACCAGGGGCTCGGCGCTCGCCCTCTTGACGAATTTGTCGTAGCGGGCCGAGGCGACCTCGGCTCCATCGTTCGAAACGAAGCCGTACTTCACCTTGTCGTTCACATTCTTCGGCGCAGCGCTAAACGAGAACTCGTCCGTCATGAGCTGCTGCATGCTCGCCATGGCAACTTCGATGCAGTGTGCTTTGTTGGTTTCCGAAGAGGGCACATCGCCCAAGCCGAACGACGCCAGCACCGTGCCCGAGCTGTTCACCGTGTCAACCTGCGTGACGCCCTCGCTCGCATTGCCCGATCCGTCCGTGACCGAGCCCCGCTTCACCATCAAAGCGATCCCGGTGGTCTTGACGCCGTACACGTCGTCGTACACCAAGTTCTTGCCCAAGCTCTCGCTCGCAAGCACGGCCGTGTAAACCACCTCGTCTGCGAATGCCTGCATCGCGCTCGTCCCGAGCATCTGGGCGCACAACACCAACGCCAAGCACCAAGGCAGTGCCTTGCAGGGGCGCTTTCCGCGCAACCTCTCTGCTTCCATACGACTCTCTCTTCCCCGATTCGATAATCCTCGGTTCATTATCTTCGCCAGGGTGAGAAGCAGGGGTTGCACAATATGGCAAATCGGGCATGCTGCCGCGGTTTCCGGGCGCCGCAGGTAAACGTTGGCTAATCGGCGGCTCGCTCCAGCATCTCGCGGGCGTGGGCGAGCGATGTCTCGGTGGCGTCGCCTGACAGCATGCGGGCGATCTCGGCGGGGCGCTCGCCATCGGGGAGGCGACGCAGGTCGGTCTCGGGCATGGCGCGCTCGCCCGCCGTTTTCCGCACCACGTAGTGCACCTCGCCCCGGACGGCCACCTGCGCGAGGTGCGTGACGACGATCACCTGGTGCGTGCGCGCGAGGTCGGCGAGCACGTCGGCCAGCGCCACGGCGGTCGAGCCGCCCACACCGGCGTCCACCTCGTCGAACACGAGCGTGTCCACCTCGTCGGCCTCGCCCAGCACCACCTTCACGGCCAGCATGACGCGGCTCACCTCGCCGCCCGACGCGATGCGCGCGAGCGGGCGCGCCTGCATCCCGGCACCGGGCCGGAACAGGAACTCCACCGCCTGCGAACCCGCCTTCGTCCACTGCTCGCGCTCGAGCGGCGCAAGGTCGCACACGAGCTCGGCGCCGCCCATTTCCAGACGGCCCATCTGCGCACACACGGCTGCAGCGAACCGCGGCGCGGCCTCGGCGCGCGCCTCGGCCAACGCGGCAGCCGCCTGCGCGAGCGCCGCCTCGGCCCGATCGAGCCCCTGCCGCGCCGCGCGCTCGCGCTCGGCGGCATCGTCCACGAGCGACACGAGGTCGGCGGCCTCGGCGCGGCGCGCGAGGACGTCCTCCATGCGCGGGCCGTACGTGCGCAGCAGCCCTTGCAGCGAGGCCATACGCTCCTGCTGCTGCGCCAACGCCTCGGGATCGAACTCAACGCCCTCGCGATAGTCGCGCGTCTCGCGGGCCATGTCCTCCAGCACGTAACCGGCCTCGCGCAGGGCATCGGCGAACTCGCCGAGCTTCGCATCGTAGCGCGCAGCCGAATCGAGCGCAGAGACCGCGCCGCCCAGCGCGTCGATGGCGCCCTCCTCGCCCGCAAGCGCCTCGTGTGCCGCGCTCGCGGCAACCGCGAGCGCCTCGGCATGCTCCACGCGCCCGAGCTCTTCCAGCAGCTCGTCGTACTCGCCCTCGCGCGGGTCGACCGCGTCGATGCGCTGCAGCACGAAGCGCGCCTCGTCGAGCCTGGCCGACGAGGCCTCGACCGCCTCGCGCACGCGCGCGAGCTCGGCCGCCGCCGCACCCGCGGCCGTGAACGCCTCCTCGTAGGCGGCGCGCGCCTCGGCCACGGCCCCTCCCGCCCACGCGTCGAGCATGCGCACGTGCTGGGATGTCTTCATGAGCTGCTGGTGCTCGTGCTGACCGCAGAGGTCGATGGCGGGCGCCACGGCACGAGCAAGCTCGCCGACGCTCGCCATGCGGCCGTCGAGGGAGACGCGCGAGCGGCCGTCCGCGGTGACGCGGCGCGTGGCGACCAGCTCCCGAAGGTCGGCCTCGGCGTCCGCATCCTCGAGCCCATCGAGCGCGACGCCGTAGAACCTCCCCGACACGACGAGGGCCTCTTCGCCGTCGCGGACGGCATCCTTGTCGGCGCGCGCGCCCATGAGCAGCTTCAACGCCGAGAGCAGCGCCGTCTTGCCCGCACCCGTCTCGCCCGTGAGCACGGTCAGCCCGCGCGCCGGCACGAGCGCGGCCTCGCGGATCAACGCGAGGTTCTCAACTTGGATCTCATCGATCATCGCGCACCCCTCACACCTTGATCGTTCCTAGACCATCAAGTATAGCAGCGGTTGCGCGCCATCTCGAAACAACCACGCTTCCTTGCAGCGCAGATGCCTGCCGCAAGGAAGCGTGCGGATGGCCTACTGCACGGAGGCTTCCACGAAAACACCGTCTTTCACCTCGGTTTTGACAACAACCGTCTTGTCGCTGTCGGAAGCCTCCCATGAGCGAGCGTACGTCAGCGTAACGGTCGCTTCGCCCGAACCCTCGGCCTGGTAGGTGAACGTATGCACGCCGCCGGCGCCCGCCTTGCCGTCCGAGGTCGTGTCGGCCTCGTACTCGTCGCCGGCAGCCTTGACGGCAGCGCCTTCGATCGAGCTTTTCCACTCGTAGCCCGTGGTGGCGTTCGCGTCAAGAACCACGATCATCTTCCCGCCTTCGCACGACAGCATGCCGCCTTCGAACACGCTGTCGATCTCCTTGCCGTCCGCCGGCGAATCCGCAGCAGGCGCCGCGCATCCTGCGAGGAACGCAGCCAAGGCAACCGCGAACATGCCGCCCAGCATAACCTGCACAAACCTCTTCATCTTCATCGTCTCCTCGCTTTCCGCCGCCCAAGTGCGGCCGCCTCGCACCCCCACCGCCGTACGACCGAATCCCGAGCCGCTTTGCCAATCAAACTGCCAACACATAGTAGACCATAACGGATAAAATTGCTTGATCGGCGCTTATGCCATTGCGCTGCGCTTTAGGCCCATCCAACGGCATGCGTTCGATATCGCACCGATCTCACAGCGCGAACCGCTCCCTCGCGCTTGACGGCCTCGCCTGCTCCCGGTGCTGCTCCATGAGGTAGAGCACGCAGTCGGTGCGGTTGCAGGCACGCAGGAGCTCGATCTGCCGTTCGAAGGTGCGGTTGTCGATGAACCCGTCGCGCACGAGCGCCTCCACCATGGCCCGCTCGCCCTCCTGCGCCACCCGCTGCTGCGCCTCGCGCTCGTGTTCGCGCAGGTACGCCACGAGCGCCGCACGCGTCGTGTCCTCCAAACGGTACGGCACCGTCAGCCGATGCAGCACGGCGCCGAGCCTGTCCGGCAGGTTCTTTCCCGAACGCAGCAGTTCGTCGTAGCGAGCGTAATCGAACGGAACGCCGTCCGGCGCGTCCGTCAGGAAGCACGTGAGCAGCTGGTCGGCCGATACGTGGACGACCGTCCCCGTATGCTCGAGGCGGCACACGGCGTACTCGAAGCTCCCCTCTCCGATGGAGCGCACGCTGGCAGGGATGGGCACGGGCCCTTCGAGCACGCGCGAGCAGAAGCAGTGCGCCCCGATGGCCTCAAGGCCTTCCGGGAGCGCAAGGCGCCGTGTGCCGCGACACGCGTTGTCGCGCCCGATCACGCGCACGGTGTCGGCAACCACGAGCGACGCGGGCGCATACGGAAGCGCGCGCACGCCCACGCGCACGAGCGGGCGTCCCTTCACCGAACGCGGCAGCACCAGCACGTCCTCCGGTGCGGCCGCGTGCGCTGCGGTCGAAGCCTCCTGCCCCGGCGAGGGGGCCTGCGCAACCGCGCTCTGCCCGCGCAGGGTGGCCGCGCGCACGGCTGCCGCCGTCGCGAACCGCTTCGACACCGATGTCGGCGCCGGCGGCCCGGCTACCAGCACCGCCCCTGCATCGTCGAAGTCATACCAGCATCCGTCGAGTTCCGCCGCGCGCGGCCCCGCAAGCCGCACGCCGCGCGCCGCAAGCGCGCGGTGCGCCGGCGCTTCGGGCGGGCAGAGCCACACGGCGTCGTCCCACCCCTTCGCATCCACGCGCGTGAGCGTGGCCGGGCACGACACCACCGAGGGAGGCTCGCATCCCGCAGCGAACGCAGCGGGGCCGATGCGCTCGATACCCGCAGGCAGATCGATGCGTCCGTGGTAAGGCGAGGCCATGAACAGGAGAGACGATCCCTCGTCGGCGAACAGGTTGCCGCCCCGCGCGCAGAAGCGACCGTTGCGCGCGGCGACGGAGTACTCGCGACGCATGAGGCGCGGCGACACGCCGGCGAGGTCGCACGACTGCTCGCCCAAGATGCGTACGCCCGCACCCAGATGGATGCGCTGCGCCGACAAGGCGAGGAAGGCGTTCGCCCCGATGCGCTCGACCGTGTCGGGAATCACGAGAAGCCGCACCCCCACGCCCTGCACGAAGCGCCGCGCGAACGCTTCCGCCGCGATGCGCACCACCGGCACGCCGTCGATGCGTGCTGGGAGCACCGCCACGAGCCCTTCGGCATGCCCGACCGCCGCCGCAAAGCGCCGCAGGTCCACCGCCACGATGGCATAGCCCTCCTCGTCGCGGCGCACGCCGACAGCGCCTCGCAAGCCCGCTGCGATCCCGCCAGGCGATTCCGGCGCCGCCGCCTCGTCGCGCCGTGCTTGCCCTCCGGCCTGCGCGAGCAGCTCCTCGCGCTCCTCGTCGGACAGCCCCATGCCCAGCGAGCCGACCACCAAGAGGTCGCCGTCGGTACCCTCGGCACCGTTTCGGGCAGCCCATTCCCGATACGGGGGAAGCTGCGGCGACCACACCTCGCCATCAGCTGCGCGCGCCGCGTCCGCCACCGCGACATCGGCGACGGACAGGGTCGGCATATTTTGGTGCGCATGCACAATGAGTTCTTCGATGGGTGTTTCAGCATCGTTGAACACCAGATCATCCATAGGCATGGTTTCGTGCTACCTCCCAAAACTTATCGCCGATCCGTTTGTTTACCGCCCGCTTCCCCCATGCTACACTGCCTGTGGCGGCAAGGGCAAGCATGTGTCCGGCACAAGGGTGCGCAGGCGCGCGAACGCCCAGCCGACAGCCTCGCCGCCGCACGCACCGCCGTCGAAGGAGGCCCCATGGCGTCCGATGCCGCAGGTCCGCTTGCCCGCCAAGCCCTCGACCTCGCGAAAAACGCCCTGCTCGTGAGCTTGCGTTTCATGAACGCCGCGTTCGCGCGCCTGCACCCCTTCCCCGTGCCGGGCGCCACGCTCGCCACCGACGGCCTGCACCTGCGCTACGACCCCCTCGCGCTCGCGCGCCTCTATGCGGCCGAGCCGAACGAGCTCACACGGGCCTACCTCCACATCGTGTTGCATAACGTGTTCTTGCACCCCTACCCCGGCGAGCACGTGGACGCCGCGCGCTGGGATGCCGCCTGCGACATCGTGGTGGAACGCACCATCGCCGAGCTCGATCTGCCCGTCACCCGCACGGCGCGCGGCGCGCGCCAACAGGCGACGCTCGCGCGCATCGATGCCGCGCTGCCGCTGGCCACCGCCGAGACGGTGTACCGCCTCCTTGGCGAGGAGGGGTTCGCGGGTGAAGAGCTGGCCGAGCTGCGCGCACCCTTCTACGTGGACGACCACGAACCCTGGTACCGCATGATGGCCGCCGAGGGCGAGGGCGGCGGCGCCGAGGAGGGCCGCGCGGAAGAGCAGGATGACGGCGCCTCCACGGCGCCCGCATCGGGGCCCGCCGAGAACGGCACCGACGCCGACCTGCCCCCCGACGCCGCGAGCGCCAAGAAGAGCCACGCGTCGCACCGCGGCATGGACCCCGCCGACATCGAGCAGAAGCAGGCGCCCGAGAACGCCAAACCCTCCGTGGGCGAGCGGTTCGCCGACACGGTGAACCTCGACCGCTCGCGCGAGCAGTGGAAGAACGCCGCGCTCGAGATGGGCGTGCAGCTGGACGCCTACGCGAAGCTCTGGGGCGTCAAAGGCGCGAACCTCGCCATGAACCTGCGCGCCGTCACGCGCGAGAAGCAGGACTACCGCGAGTTCCTGCGCAAGTTCGCCCGCTGCGCTGAGCAGATCCGCGTGAACGACGACGAGTTCGACTACGTCTACTATTGCTACGGTTTGGAGCGCTACGGCAACCTGCCCCTCATCGAGCCGCTCGAGTACGTGGAGGAGAAGCGCATCCGCGACTTCGTCATCGCCATCGACACCTCGGCCTCGACGAAGGACGGCCTCGTGCGCCGCTTCATCGAGAAGACGTACGCCATCCTCGAGCAGGAAACGAGCTTCTTCGCCGACATGAACGTGCTCATCGTGCAGTGCGACGCCGCCGTCACGGACGTGGCGCACATCGCGAACCTGCGCGATCTGGATGCCTACCTGGACGACCTCGAGATCAAGGGGTTGGGCGGCACCGACTTCCGCCCCGTGTTCGCCTACGTGGACGACGCCGTGGAGCGCGGCGAGCTGGCGAACCTCGGCGGCCTCATCTACTTCACCGACGGCCAGGGCACCTACCCGGCCCGCAAGCCCGATTACGACACCGCGTTCGTCTTCGTCGACGACGCGTCAGCCGCCGCCAGCCCCCACGTGCCCGCCTGGGCCATGAAGGTGGAGCTCGACGAAACCGTCATAGTGGACGACGCCCCGCAGGCAGCAGGCGCGTCGCATCCGCGCTAGAAAGGATAGCCATGGATATCCGTCAGGCGAAAGACCAGATCAAAAACGCGATGGTCGCGTACTTCTCGAAGGACGAGTTCGGCAACTACCGCCTGCCCACCGAACGGCAGCGCCCCGTGTTCCTACTGGGCGCGCCCGGCATCGGCAAGACGGCCATCATGGAGCAGATCGCCCAGGACCTCGACGTGGGGTTCGTGTCGTACTCGATGACGCACCACACGCGGCAAAGCGCGCTCGGCCTGCCCTTCATCGCGAAGAAGACCTACGACGGCGTGGAGTACGACGTGTCCGAGTACACGATGAGCGAGATCATCGCCGCCGTGTACGACGCGATGGAGGCCACCGGCAAGCGCGAGGGCATCCTGTTCCTCGACGAGATCAACTGCGTGTCGGAAACGCTGACGCCCGCCATGCTGCAGTTCTTGCAGTACAAGGTGTTCGGCCGGCATCGCGTGCCGGACGGCTGGATCGTGGTGACGGCCGGCAACCCGCCCGAGTACAACCGCACGGCGCACGACTTCGACATCGCCACGTGGGACCGCCTCAAGCGCATCGACGTGGAGCCCGACTTCGCCGCCTGGCGCGATTTCGCCGTGGAGTCGGGCGTGCACCCCGCCGTACTCACCTACCTCGACATCGAGCGCGACCACTTCTACCGCGTGGAGACCACCGTGGACGGCAAGTCGTTCGTCACCGCGCGCGGCTGGGACGACCTGTCGGCTATGATGAAGCTCTACGAGGAGCAGGGGATTCCCGTCGACGAGCTGCTGATCGGCCAATACGTGCAGAACGCCGAGATCGCGAAGCGCTTCAGCGTGTACTACGACCTGTTCACGAAGTACCGCGCCGATTACCAGATCGACCGCATCCTGACCGGCGAGGCCGACCCTTCCGTGACCGACCGCGCCCGCGAGGCCGCCTTCGACGAGCGCGTTTCGCTCATGGGGCTCGTCACCGACGCCCTCGGCGGGCGCCTGCGCGAGGCCGTGCTGGAGGAGCGCGCCGTGGAGTTCATGCACGGGAAGCTGGCCGCCATGCGCGACGCCCTCGGCGGCGCCGACGACGCGAACGCGCTGCCGCAGCTGCGCGACGAGGCCGCCGGGGTGCAACGCCTCCTCGACACCGAGCGCAAGGCGGGCCTGCTGTCGGACGAGAAGTACGTGGCCTACGAGCGCACGCTCGCGCTGGTCGATCGCGCCTTGCGCTGCGACGCGGTCGGAGGCGGCGTGCCGTTCTCGCGCGTCAAGGAGCTGTTCGCCGAGCAGGTGAACGCGCTCGACGAGCGCATCGCGGGCACCTCGAGCGCGCTCGACAACGCGTTCCGTTTCGTGGAAGACGCGTTCGGCGGCGGTCAGGAGATGCTGCTGCTCGTCACCGACCTGTCCGTCAACCGCTACGGCATGGCCTTCATCAACGCGCACGGCTGCGAGCGCTATTTCGCGCACAACGAGGACCTGCTGTTCTACGAACGCGGCGCCGACCTGGCCGACCGCATCAACCGCCTGGATCTGACAGAAGGCGAATAGCACCCGGCGGCCGGCTGCCATCGCGCGACGAGGCACCTTCCCGCACGCATCGAAAAGGGACGTCCTTGCGGGCGTCCCTTCGTTTTCGAGCGTTTCGACGGCCGGGAGGCCGCCTGAAAAGGCGCCTTCCTAGTGGCGGAAGTGCCTATGCCCCGTGAACACGAGCGCTATGCCGTGCTCGTCGGCGGCGGCGATGACCTCCTCGTCGCGGATGGAGCCGCCCGGCTCGATGACGGCGGTCACGCCGGCTTCGGCGAGCGCGTCCAGGCCGTCGCGGAACGGGAAGAACGCGTCGGACGCGGCCACGGCGCCCTGCGCAGCATCGCCCGCCTGCTCCACGGCGATGCGCGCGGAGTTCACGCGGTTCGGCTGGCCGCCGCCCACGCCGATGGTAGCGTGGCCCTTCGTGATGGCGATGGCGTTGGACTTGATGGACTTGCACACCTTCCATGCGAACAGAAGCTCGGCCATCTCCTCGTCGGTGGGCTGGCGCTTCGTGGGCACGGTGAACGCCGCGGGGTCCTCGGCCACGGCGTCGGAGTCCTGGCACAGGAGGCCGCCTTCGACGGAGCGATACTCCACCTCGCCGCCGGCCGGGTTCACGCCGCCCGTGGACAGCAGGCGCGCGTTCTTCTTGGCGCTGTACATGTCCAGCGCGTCGCCCGCGAACTCGGGCGCGATGATGGCCTCCACGAACTGCTTGTTGTCGAAGATGGCCACCACGACGTCGCTCGTCACGGGACGGTTGAACGCCATGACGCCGCCGTAGGCGCTCACCGGGTCGCACGCGTGCGCGCGCTGGTAGGCGGCCACGAGGTCGTCGTCCTGGCACACGCCGCAGGGCGTGAGGTGCTTCACGATGACGCAGGCCGGCTCGTCGAACTCGCGCACGGCCGTCCAGGCGGCGTCGAGGTCGAGATAGTTGTTGTACGACAGCTCCTTGCCCTGGTGCTGCTTGGCATGGGCAAGGGAGTGCTCGGCGTTCACGTAGCCGTCGCGACGGTAGAACGCGGCCGCCTGGTGCGGGTTCTCGCCGTAGCGCAGGTCCTGCACCTTCTGCAGGCGCAGCGTGCGCTCGGCCGGGAACTGCGCGGAACCCTCGCCCTCCAGCTGGGCGCCCATCCACGCGGCGATGGCGCCGTCGTAGGCCGCCGTGGTCTGGAACACGTCGAGGGCCAGCTTGGCGCGCGTGTCGCGCAGCGTGGCGCCGTCGTTGGCGCGCATCTCGGCCAGGATGGCGTCGTAGCTCTCGGGGCGCGTGACCACGGCCACGCTCTCGAAGTTCTTCGCCGCGGAGCGCAGCATCGACGGGCCGCCGATGTCGATGTTCTCGATGCAGGTGCCGAAGTCGGCCCCGCCGGCCACCGTCTTCTCGAAGGCGTAGAGGTTCACCACCACCATATCGATCATCTCGATGCCGTGCTCGGCCGCCTGGGCCATGTGGGCCTCGTTGTCGCGCTTGGCCAAGAGGCCGCCGTGCACGCGCGGGTGCAGCGTCTTCACGCGGCCGTCCATCATCTCGGGGAACTGCGTCACGTCGTCGATGGGCGTGACGGGCACGCCGGCGTCCTTCAGGGCGCGGGCCGTGCCGCCCGTGGAGATGATCTCCGCCCCGAACTCGTTCACGAGCGCGCGGGCGAAGTCCGCCACGCCCGTCTTGTCCGTCACGGACACGAGCACGCGCTTGATCTTAGGATCGCTCATATGGTCTTACATCCTTTCTGGTTGACTCCTGCTATGGTGAACCCGCCGATCCGCGACGGGAAACAGGCTGATCGGGGCCGGCTTAGCGACCCAAACTCTTCTCGTGGCGCTCGCGCGCCTCATCACTGTAGCGCTGCCGGTAGCGCACGTCCACCAGTTCGGCAACGATGGCGATGGCCAATTCGGCGGGCGTCTTCGCCCCGAACTTGAGGCCGATGGGACGCTTGACGCGCGCCCAGTCCTCCTCGGTGGCACCGGCGGCCAACACCAGCTCGTGCACGCGATCGTTCTTGCCCGCGCAGCCCATCATGCCCACGTAGTGCGCGTGATGCCCGGTGGCCCACACGCAGCCCTCGGGGTCGAACATATGGCCGCGCGTGAGCACGCACACGTAGTCCTCCGGCGCGCAGGCCAGCTCGGCCAGGCCGTCAAAGTTCCCGCCGTCGAGCACGATGCGCCGCGCCCGCGGAAAGCGCGCCTCGCTCACGTATGCAGGATCGTAGTCCACCACGCACACGGCGAAGCCCACGTGGTCGGCGAGCGCCGCCACCTCGCTCGCGGCATCCGACGCGCCCAGCAGCCACACGCGAACCTGTTCGAACAGCGGCACGGAGAGCCAGGTGAGGCCCTCGAACTGCTCGTTGTGCATCGAGGGGCCGCGCGTGGCGTCCTTCATCTGGAACGTGTCGCGCGGGCTGAACGGCCGCGATGCGACGATCTCCTTCGCGTCGTTGCAGAAGAACACGAGCGGCTCGCCGTCGGCGGAGCCCGTCTCGCCGTACTTCTTCGTCACCTCGTTGTCGGTGTTGGCCTGCGCCTCGGCGGCATCGTAGACCACCTTGAAGCCGAGCCAGGCGAGGTCGCCCTCGTCCATCGCGCGCAGGGCGCACTCGAAGGTGGGGACGTCGGCCGTGGTCAAGCTCGCGGCGACCACGTCAAGGTACGACGGGTCCACGTGTTGGTTGCCCTCGAGCGCCTCGGCCGAGAAGCACGGGAAGTCCTCGGGCGAGAGCCGGGGCGTACGCCCCGCCCGCAGGTCGTCGACGATGCTTTGCAGCGTTTCCTTGTTCATGGGCAGGGCTCCTTACGGTCGACAAGCACGGTTGCAAGCTGCGCGCGAGACGTGGTCGAATACGCACGCCCCTCCCGCGCGCCGGAAGAGGGGCCCTGCGCGCCGGACGCGCCTTTCGCGCGACCAGTCAGGGGCCCGACGTCAGGCAGGGGCGATATGCACCTTGCGGTCCTCGCCCACGCTCACGCGGCCTTCGGCCACGAGGCGCAGCACCTCGGGGTACAGCACGTGCTCGACCTCGTGGATGCGCGCCTCGAGCGCCTCCAGCGTATCGTCCTCGCGCACCTCCACGGCGCGCTGCGCCACGATGGGGCCCTTGTCGTAGTCCTCGTTCGCGAAGTGGACGGTGATGCCCGTCACCTTCACGCCCGCGTCGTATGCGTCGGCGATGGCATGCGCGCCCTTGAAGGACGGCAGCAGGGCTGGATGCAGGTTGAGCACGCGGTCGGGAAACGCTTCGAGCATGACCGGCGTCACCTTGCGCATGTAGCCCGCCATGACCACGTATTCCGCCCCCGCCTCTCGCAGCTCCGCCACGATGCGCGCGTCGGCCGCCTCGGGGTCGGCGTACACGCCGCGGTTGAGCACGGTTGCGGGGATGCCCGCCGCGCGCGCCCGCTCGATACCGTACGCGTCCGGCCGCGACGACACCACCCGCACGATGTCCACCGGCAGCCCCTCGCCCGCCGCATCGATGATAGCCTGCAAGTTCGTGCCGCTCCCCGAGAGCAGCACCCCGATCTTAAGCGGTTCGACCATGGCCCTACGCCTCCGCGCCGGCGTCGTACCCGTAGAGCTCACCGTCGTTCGCGTAGCGCACTGCGCCCTCGCCGGCTACGATGCGGCCCACGCGGTACGTGGCCTCGCCGGCCTCGGCCAGGGCGGCCTCCACCTCGCCGGCGCGAGCGGGGTCGACGATCAAGACCATGCCCAAGCCCATGTTGAACGTCTTCAGCGCCTCAGCCTCGTCGAGGTGCGCGGCGCCGCACACGAACCTCGCGATGGGAGGCACGGGCCACGTGCCCAGGTCCACCTCGGCGTCGCAGGTCTTCGGCAGCGCGCGGTCCAGGTTCTCGGAGATGCCGCCGCCCGTGATGTGCGCCAGCGCGCGCACGGCGCCGGGGCAGGCGTCCAGCACGGCGCGCACGGGCTTCACGTAGATGCGCGTGGGCGTGAGCAG
Source organism: Gordonibacter pamelaeae (assembly GCF_003340385.1). Taxonomy (NCBI): domain Bacteria; kingdom Bacillati; phylum Actinomycetota; class Coriobacteriia; order Eggerthellales; family Eggerthellaceae; genus Gordonibacter; species Gordonibacter pamelaeae. Next base: position 322,442 of record NZ_PPTS01000004.1, read on the forward strand.
GGCGTCCTGCAGGCACGCGCCGTCCAGCTCCTCGCGCTCAAGACGCAGCTCGTAGTGGGTCTTGCCCTCCACGCACACCTTGCGGGCGAGCGAGTAGCCGTTGGAGTGCAGGCCGCTCGACGCCAGGCCGATCAGCACGTCTCCCTCGCGCACGGCCGCGGGGTCGAGCATCTTCGCCCGGTCCACCACGCCCACGCAGAAGCCGGACAGGTCGTAGTCGTCCGGGTCCATCACGCCGGGGTGCTCGGCCATCTCGCCGCCGATGAGCGCGCAGCCGGCCTGCTTGCAGCCCTCGCCGATGCCCGCCACGATCTCGGCCACGTTCTCGGCCTTGAGCTTGCCGATGGCCACGTAGTCCAGGAAGAACAGCGGCTCGGCGCCCGTGGCCAGGATGTCGTTCGCGCACATGGCCACCAGGTCGATGCCCACCGTGTCGTGCTTGCCGGCCAGCTGGGCCACCTTGAGCTTCGTGCCCACGCCGTCGGTGCCGCTTACCAGCAGCGGGTCGTCCATGTCCTTGGCCGCCGCGATGGAGAACAGCCCGCCGAAGCCGCCGATGTCGCCGACCACCTCGGGCCGGTACGTATCGTGCACCACGCCCTTGATGGCGTCCACGGCGCGCGCGCCCTCGGCCGTGTCCACGCCCGCCTGCGCGTAGGTCGTGGCCTCCTCGTCCATCCAACTGGGCATCGCGGGGGCGTCGTCGGCTCCGGCGGCGCTCACGGTTATTCTCTCGGTCATGGTAACGCTCCTTGCTTGATCGTGGTCCCCTACTGGTCGCCTTCGGCGTATATCTCCTCGAAATCCTTCTTCGTCTTGAAGCTCTTCTTCGCCACGGAGGAGGGAATCTCCACCGGGTAGTCGCCCGTGAAGCAGGCGTCGCAAAAGCCCTGGCAGCGCGCGTCGGGCACGGCGGCGCGCAGGCCCGCGAGCGAGATGAACGCCAGCGAGTCCGAGCCGATCCACGCGTTCATCTCGTCGAGCGTCATGTTCGCCGCGATGAGCTGGTCGCGCGTGTCGGTGTCGATGCCGTAGAAGCACGGCCACCTCACCTCCGGGCTCACGATGCGCAGGTGCACCTCCGTCGCCCCCGCGTCGCGCAGCATCTGCACGAGCTTCTTCGACGTGTTGCCGCGCACGATGCTGTCATCGATGACCACGAGGCGCTTGCCCTCGATCACCGAGCGCAGCGGGTTCAGCTTCAGGCGGATGCCCAGCTGCCGCATGGCCTGGGTGGGCTCGATGAAGGTGCGGCCCACGTAGCGGTTCTTCACGATGCCGTCGGCGTACGGGATGCCGCTCTCGGCCGCGAACCCCAGCGCCGGCGGCACGCCCGAGTCGGGCACGCCGAGCACGAGGTCGGCCTCCACGGGCGCCTCCTGCGTCAGGATGCGCCCCATGTTGCGGCGAGCCTGGTACACGCTCTGGCCGTCGATCACGCTGTCGGGGCGCGCGAAGTACACGTACTCGAAGATGCACGCGGCCGGCCTGCCCGCGGGCACGCCCTGCTCGGCGTGCATGCCCTCCTCGTTGAAGCGCACGATCTCGCCGGGCGCCACGTCGCGCACGTAGCGCGCGCCCACGATGTCGAGGCCGCACGTCTCGCTGGACACCGCCCAGCCGCGGCCGTCCGGCAGCTCGCCGATGCACAGCGGTCGAATGCCGTTCGGGTCGCGGAACGCATAGAGCGAGTCGGGGCTGGCCAGCACCATGGCGTAGGCGCCCGACAGGTCCTCCATGACACGGCGGATGCCGCTGCGAAGATGGTGCGTGGCCTGCGTCTCCTGGCCGATGGCCTTCGCGGCCACCTCGCTGTCGGTGCTCGAGCGGAACTGCACGCCCTCGTCCACGAGGCGGGCGCGCAGACGGCTCGTGTTCACGAGCGTGCCGTTGTGCGCGAGCGCGATGAGCACGTCGTCGATGGCCGAGATGTGCGGCTGGGCGGCCTCCCACGACGCGGCGCCGCCGCTCGTGGAGTAGCGCGCGTGACCCACGGCCACGAAGCCCTCGAGCGCTGCGAGCGTGGCCTCGTCGAACACCTGCGTCACGAGGCCCAGGTCCTTCGCCGCCACGACGGTCTCGCCGTCGCCCACGGCGATGCCGGCGCTTTCCTGGCCGCGGTGCTGCAGTGCCTGCAGCCCGAAGCAGGCCATGCGGGCCACGTCCTCGCCGGGGGCGAACACGCCGAACACGGCGCACTCCTCCTCCAAGCGGTCGGGACGCTCCCCGGGAAGCACGGACGTGCTCACGCGGCGACCTCCTTCGACGCGTCGTCCACGGCGGCTGCGGCCTCCGGGTCGACGGCCGCATCGGTGCCGCCCACGGCCGCGACGCCCGCCACCGTGCTCTCCTCGAGGTACGAGAACAGCACGAAGCGCCCATCGCTCGGCAGGTTGTCGCAGGTGGCGAACGCAAACAGGTGCGCGATATCCGCAGCTGCCGGCGCATCGGAAACCGCCACCACCGAGCGGTCGACCTTGTCCTGGATATAGGAGGCCAGCTCCCCCTCCGTCGCAAACGCCGTCTGGGCCAGCGGGTCGTCGGCCGCCACGTGGACGAGCGAGAGCGACCGCAGCTTGAAGTTGCCCTGCGGCGTGAGGATATAGGCCGTGCGATGGGCGTTGAACTGGTCCGCGTTCTCGAAGTCCGCGATGGCGGCGAACATGGAGCCGTTGTTCAGATGGTGCCCGTACACGATGTTGTTCGCGTCGGAGAAGTCGGCCGCGTTCGCCGCCGACAGGAAGATGGAGCCGTACGTGGCGCCCCACGCCTGCTGGCCGTTGAAGTCGGTGGTGAGGTACTTCTCGTCGTCGGTCGTGTGCACGATGGGGTAGTTCACCGCAGTGCCGGGGATGTAGACCCAGCCCACGGTGTCGGGGTTGATGGCCAGAAGGCGGTCCCAGTCAACCGTGAGGTCGGCGAGCGCCGTGCCCTCGAGGTCCTCGGGCGCCGCGAACACCTCCTCGGCCACGGAGTCGTAGGCGTTCTGGCCCTGCCAGTAGCTGTAGCCGATGGCGCCGAGCGCCACGAGCGCGACGGCGAACACCACGAGCGCAACCCAGAATACGATGCGCCACGGGCCGCCCTTCCTCGCGCCGCCGCGGCCCTTGCCCTTGCCGCCATGGCCGCCGCCGGCCGCGTCCGCGCCGTAGGCAGCCGGCACGGCGCGTCCCGCCTGGGCAGGACGGAAGCCCTGCGGACGGGCTCCCTGCTGGGGCGGGTGATGGCCCGGCCGGCCTTGCTGCTGCGTATATGCTTGGGGGGCCGCCTGCCTCTGCGGCTGCGGGGCGCGCTGCTGCGCCGCCGGGTGCGGGGCCGCCTGCGGGCGGGGTGCTTGCCGAGAGCCTGCCTGGCGCTGCTGGGGAGCGCGCTGCCGTGTTTGGGCCGCACGGTGCACTTCGGGCTGGGCCCGGTGCTGCGGCTGCTGCGGTTGCGAGGATTGCTGGGGCTGCGGCTGGCGGGCGGCATGCCGGGGAGCCTGCTCGTCAGGCTGCGCGGAGCCGCGCAGCGCGTGGCGACCGCGCGGCGTCGGGTCGGGATATTGTCGATACTCGGCCATAGCTCCCTTTCGGATGGACGAATGCCGGGCTACGCGCGGGGCCTCGCCCGCCGTCTCCAGACCGTTACCATAATAAGCAAACGCCCCCGGAATGGGGGCGCGGTGCCTCGAAAACGCTCATATTTCACGAAGCGGCGGTTCCAGCGGAGCTACTTCTTCTTCATCTCGTCGATGAAGCCCTTGGCGATGAATACGACGATGATAAGAACGATGATGGCCACGATTACCCAAATTGCCCACATGGGAATCTGCATTCCGAAAAGTTCCACCATGGTGGCTACCCCTTTGTCCAAGCACGCCGAAGCATGCGGTTCGATTCCGATCGTCTGATCATGGTAGCGCTATCTCACTTTTCGCGCAAGCGCGCTTCCAGCGCATCGTTGATTATTTTAAGGGCCTTGACGCGGGCGTAGCGCTTGTCGTCGCTCTCCAGCACCATCCAGGGCGCGAAAGGCGTGGACGTCAGGCGGAACATATCCTCGATAGCCGCCTTGTACTGGGGGTACTTATCGCGGTTGCGCCAATCCTCGTCGGTGATCTTCCACTGCTTCGCCGGATCCTGCTCGCGGTCGCGGAAGCGGCGCAACTGCTCCTCGGGGCTCACGTCGACCCAGAACTTCAGCAGGATGGCGCCCCAGCGCACCAGCTCGCGCTCGAACTCGTTGATCTCGTCATAGGCACGGCCCCACTCGCTCGGCGTGGCGAACCCCTCCACGCGCTCCACGAGCACGCGGCCGTACCAGCTGCGGTCGTAGATGCCCACGTGGCCGGCCTTCGGCAGACGCGTCCAGTAGCGCCAGAGATGCGGGTGCAGGAGCTCCGGCTTCGTGGGGGCGGGGCTCGGGAACACGGTGTAGGCGCGCGCGTCGAGCGCCTGGGCCACGCGCTTGATGTTGCCGCCCTTGCCCGCGGCATCCCAGCCCTCGTACATGACCATGAGGGGGATGCGCTTCTGGTACATCTCCATCTCCAGCTTGTTCAGACGCTCCTGCTCGGCCTTGAGCTGGCGCTTGTAGTCCTCGGGCGCCAGCGCCAGCGCGTGGTCCACCGCATCGAGCGCGGGGTAGTCGTCCATGATGACGAAGCGCGAGGCGCGCGGGGCGCGTGCGGAGGCCTCGGCGGCCTCCTGCTCGGCGGCGGCGCGCACGGCCTGCTCCTGCTCGGGCGTGCGCGCCCCCTGCGGCGCCTCGTCCAGGAGGCCGGCCGAGTTCGCCTGCGCCTTCGCGGCCGCCTGGGCCACGGCAGGATCGGGCTGGGCCGCGAGCGCGCCCTTCACGGCCTCCACGAGCGTTTCGGCGATAGCCAGGTTCGCCGCGCGCTTGTCCTCGCCGTTCACCAGGTGCCACGGCGTGTACGAGAAGTTGCTGCCCTCCAGCAGGTGGTCATAGAGGCGGTACGCCTGCGCGTAGTTGCGCACGCTGGCAAGCTTCTCCTTGCTCACGCGCCAGCGCGTGGCCGGGTCGTCGTGCAGGCGCTCAAGGCGCTTCCTCTGCGCTTCCTGGCCCACGTGCACGAAGAACTTCACCACCACGTAGCCGTCGTCCACGAGCTGCTGCTCGAAGTCGGCGGCCGAGGTGAGGTAGCGGTGCAAGAGGTCGATGTGCCGCTCGTCGCGCGCCCGCTCCACGGCGGCAACGGCCTTCTTGCCGGCCTTCTTCCCGCCCTTGCCGGCGCCGCCGCCCGGCCCGCCCAGCGAGAGCGCGCCGAACTCCGTGTACAGCAGGTGCTGCGTGGCGGCCGTGTACCAGCCGCGATCGTAGAACGTGATGGCGCCGCGCGGGCCGAGCGCGCGCCAGAACTCCTGCATGACCGGGTAGAAGCCCGTCACCCCTTGCCGGGCGCCCGCAAAGGAGCGGGCGGCCTTGACGTCCAGGTCCTCGGTGACGTAGACGCTCGTGGCGCGCGCGTCCAGGTTGTACATGAGGTCGGAGATGCGGCTGCCCTTGCCGGCGCCGTTCCAACCCTCGAACAGCACCACCAGCCCCACGCCCTTCTTCACCGCCTCCTGCTGCAGCACCACGAGCTCCTCCATGAGCGCGTCGCGGCGCGGCTTGTACTCTTCTTTGGACAGCGGGGGACGTGAGAGGTCGACTGACTCGAGCATAGGGCATCCTTTCCCGAAACGGTGTGCCCATCATAGCACAGGCCGCGAATGGGCCCGGCAGCTTGAACCAGAAGGGAAAGCGGGGCCGCATCCGGTGCCGCGATCGCGGCTCCAGGCTGTTCGGGAAGGTCGGCCGACGAGGGTGGGAAGGTCACGATGCAGAAGCGTGGGTCGGGCGCCGCGATGCCGGCGCGTGGACGCCCGAGGCGCCGCGAAATCCGCATGCGGGCGACCGTCGCCGCGAGGCAGCGTGCGGGCGCCTGCCGGCGTGGGCGCCATGCGGGCGCCTGCCGGCGTGGGCGCCATGCGGGCGCCCGAGGCGCGCGAGCCTGGGCGCGGATGGTCGAGCGCCGCGAGCGGACGGTCAGGCGGCCTCGGCGACCCGCGCAGCAGCGCCCTCGCCGCGGCGCTCCAGGCGGCGGTTGCGGGCGAACAGGGCGATGTCCGTCGACACGAGCACCAGGTCGAGCACGTACAGGTACACCACGCCGTCGAAGTTGTACACGAGCTTGTTGACGATGCCCGCCACGTAGCCGGTGGCAACCACCAGCATGAACAGCAGGCTCTTGCCCTTCGTAGAGCGCGCCTTCGCCGACCGGTAGATGGAAAAGGGCCAGGCGGCCCCAAAGCAGATCAGCATGATGATCTCGAAAATACTCACGGGTGGTTACTCCTTCGCTTGTTTTTTGACGAAGGCCATCGTACGGCGCAGCAGCGACACCGTATGTGTCATATGCAACGAAAGTGAGAACCACCGCGAGTTTTCGATGGCAAGTCGCCTGATTGGACCTTTACGGCCTCAGCAGACGGAACGTCGAGCGGTCGAAGTCGATCACGCCCTCGTCGCGCATGCGCGCGAGCACCTTCGACAGCGCCGCGCGGTCGACCTCCAGGTAGTCGGCCAGCTGCTGGCGGTTGAACGGGATGGCGAAGAGGTCGCTTCCGGCGAGGGCGGCCTGCTCGGAAAGGTACGACAGCACCTTGCCGCGCGTCGTGCGCTTCGCTGTGTGCGTGATCTTGCGGTTGAGCACGGCGTACTTGCCGGCGAGCATGCGCGCGAAGTTGGCGAGCGCGCGCACGTGGCAGGCGGGCGCACCGGGCGGCGGGTTCAGTATCCGGCCCGTATCCAGGTACAGCGCGCGCGTGGGAACCAGCGCCAGGCCGTGCGTGTCGAGCGCGGGCACCGGATCGCAGGCGCTCGACGCACCGAACAGGTCTCCCTCCCCCACCTCGGACACGATGCTGGCGTTGCCCCAGAAATCGTCCTGCATCACATGGAGCGCGCCCGACAGCACGAGCCCCACCTCGTGCGGCACGTCGCCCTCGCGGAACAGCAGCTCCCCCTTCTCGAACGACTCCTCGTGCGCGTCGAAACGCGCGAGAAGCTTCGGCACCTCCCCGGGATCCACGCCCCCGAACAAGGAGAACTCCGCCGGTTCCATCACGCTGCCATCCCCTCCTTTCTTGCCACCTTCGACCCATCTTAGCATGGGCCGCGAGACGGCGCGCAAGGTGCTCGGGTTCGCACAGGGGCGAGTGACGCCGAAAACGCCCTCGAGTGCCAAAAACGAGCCGGTTTGGCAATCGGTAAGCCCCCGCAGCGGCGAACGTGCCAGGAGCGAGTCAAGCAGAAAGAGCGTTTTACCAGGTCGCTGTCATTCCTCATAATCATATCGTCGAAGTAGG